>JBAVUF010000001.1:0-5254 GCA_049696635.1 Acidimicrobiales bacterium
GGGAAGTGCGGCAGCCCGTGCGTGCGCACGCACGCTGCCCACTTCGTCATCGCTGACAGCTGGGCGGCCGTGGGCGGCCCAGCCGCTGTTGCCGGCGACTCCACTCGGGATGGTCGTCGAAGTGGAACCCGCGACGCTTGCGACGGGGCGAGGACCCGCCCCCGCAAGCAGCGAAGAGCAGCGCCACTGTCGCGAGTGTGACAGCGGCCGCAACGGTTGTAGCCAGGCTTCTCCTTTGTACGCGAAGAGCGGTCGCTAAAGGGCTACTTGGGCCGTCACGATCAAGATCCTTCGGGCGTCAGTAAACGGACACACTGCCCAGAGATCGACAGATCTCGCGCGGCCGCGCTGTCCAACAACGAGCTGCTGCGCCCCGTCAGACCTGAACGGCGAGGCGCGCGAGGTCGTCTTTTGCTGGCGGTGCCGAAAGTACCCGCTGGATCGTCCGCGCGAGCTCAGCCGCTGAGGCCACGCTCATCTCGATGACTACCCGGGATGACGGCGAGCCATCCTTGCCGCGCAGATCGATCACCATCGCGTGCTCAGACGTCTCTCGGGCTGGGTGGTCGTAGTAAACGACGGCAGAAGAAAGCGGCGTCCACTCACCCCGCCCGCGCCCGTGCGCGACCACATCGATTTGCTCGGTCACCGACGTGCACATAGATGTGTCCTTTCCGGCGCGCCGAACGCTCAGTCCGCGCTCGCGCCCTGCAGGTGCTTTTCGAAGAACGCGAACACCTTCTGCCAACCGTCGACCGCCTGCTCGGGCCGGTACATGGCGCTCTCGCTGTTGAAGAATCCGTGGCCCGCCCCGTCGTAACGGTGGAACTCGTAGTCCTTGCCGAACTTCTTGAGCGCCGCCTCGATCTCGTCAACTTCGGCTGGAGTCGGGTACTGGTCGTCGTTGCCGAAGAGTCCGAGCAGGGGACAGTGCATGTCGGCGGTGAGATCGAACGGCGACACAGGCTGTTTCTCGTTGAGTTCCTCCGCCGGCATGATCACCCGTCCTCCCCAGCAGTCGACGGCAGCGTCGATCGCCTCGGTCGTGCACGCGGCGTAGTACACCTGGCGGCCGCCGGAGCAGAATCCGATCATCCCGACCTTGCCGTTCGACTCGGGTTGGTTGCGCAAGAAAGCCGCCGATCCTTCGATGTCCCCGACGACCTGATCATCGGGCACTCCACCCTGGGCGCGCGCCGCGGCGGCGAGGTCATCCCAGCGCCCCGGCCCGAGCCTTGAGTACAGGTGCGGCGCTACCGCGGCGTATCCGTGGAACGCAAGCTTGAACGTGACGGCAGCGGTCCATTCGTCCCAACCGGGCATGTGGTGCACGACGACGACCCCCGGCGCCGAGCCTCCGCCGACTGGACGTGTGAAGTACGCCTCGATCACATCTCCGTGAAAGCCTTCGAGGTTGACGATCTCCGAACACAGCTCGCCTCTCATCGACGAATCGACCTCCCGATCCACTCCGCGTCGATTGGCGCGGGAATTGGCTGCGATTGCCGCAGTGTACGCAGCGCCAGGTTTCCGGCGAGAATCGGCTTCCACGGCGACCTCGCGCCGACGATCGCCGTCGGGTCTCGCGGAACAACAGCCGTTGCGGCGTTACGCCGGAATCGTCACCGATGTTGTCACAACAACGCCGCGCCCGAACGCCGCGTTCTTGGCAGCGATCGCGAGGTCGTAGGTGTGCCCAGGTGAAAGCCGCGTCAGCACAAACGAGCGCGCGCTCGCCGCCAAGTTGAACAAACGCGGCGCTGCGCCGTTGGTCATCGCGACGACGACGTAGCCGGTGAGCGACGAACCGCCGTCGCTCTCGGGTGGTTGCCACGAAAGCGTCCGACCAGCGGGCGAGTTCGAAACGATGGCGCCAACAGGCGCGCTCGGGACGCTCGGTTGGTAGCGGAATCTGCGTGTCGCCACGATGCGGCGACCCACGCCCGGAAGGATTGCCGCCACCTCGACCACCTTGCGAGCAGGACCAGGCGGCGAGACGACCGAGACCACGTCGGGATCGTTCGCCGCGTACGTCAGACTCGGCACGAACGCTTTCGAAGAACGCGATCCGAACTCGACGGCGGTCGCGGACGCCACGTTCTTCCCGAACAAAGTGACGACGGTTCCCCCGTCGGCACCGCCGTGCGCGGGCTCAATCCCCGACAGCGTCTCACCGGATGACGGGTAGAAGACGAACGTGTCGACCGCGCGCCGCGAGCGCGCGCACCCTGCGACGGTGCAGGCCACAACGGCCACCGGACCGGCGGCGTGAGCCGGCGAGACGACGTCGAGGGTCGTCGGGGTCTCGCGGTGAATGCTCGACGTCCCCACGGTCGTCGAACCCGTGCCCCCTAGTTCGCCGAGAAAAGACACCGACGTCACGTCACCCAGTCCCCGCCCCTCGAGTTCGATGCTCGTCCCGCCACGCGTCGGTCCGCCGGGACGCGAAAGGCGATCGAGCTCGGGTACGCCTGCGTACGAGAACGGGGCGACGTTGCTCGCTCCCGCGGCGGTAGCGATGCTCACGCCGCCAGGAAGCGGCGTCGGATTCCCGTCGCTCGACGACGCGATCGGTGGTCTGATCGTGATCTCGTTCGGGCTGACCGAAAGGATGCGGAGTTGCTCACTGGCGACCGATGCCGCGGGTCCGAAGTTAACCCACTCGAAGGTGACGAGCGAAAAGCCCGAGCCGTTGATGACCACTGGCAATCGTCCCGACGGCTGTGTCGGGTTCGGGGTGATCGAGGTGATCCGGGGTGTTGGGGCGTAGTCGTACTCCGTCGAGGCGGGCGCGGACTCAAAACCGCTCGTCGGCACGATGATGCCCTGGGGGCCGAAGGCGACCGCGCCGTTCTCGGGCGGAAGGATCGGGTCGATCACGCTCGTTCCGGACGACGTCGTCACTTCGACTTCGACCTGACAGACGGTCGTCGGCTCGAAATCGTTGCCGGTCGCGCACTGAGTAGCGGACGACTCAGGGGGGACGACCGCCTTGATCTCACCTGTGTTGACGACGGAGAAACTCTCCGCCAGCGCGCCGCCGAAGGTCACTTTTTCGACGCTCGCGGACGAGAACCCGCTGCCGAAGATCGCGACGTGATTCCCTCCCGAGAGGTTCCCGCCCGGAGGACCGATTCCCGACACGCTCGGCGTGAGCGCGCCGGCGGGCTGTTCGTCGACGTACTCGTACTGCGTTGCAAGAGACGTCGGGCTCGTCGATGACCCTGCTGCGTCGCGTACCGTCACGGCGACACCGACCGATCCGGCGGCGTCGTTTGGCGCGCTTGCCGGCGCTAATGGGGACGCCGGCACGATGACCGTGACCGACGTCGGAGAAACCGACTGCACCGTCGCGGTGGCCGGCCCGAAGCTCACCGTGATCTTCGCGCTCGCGCTCGGCGCAAAGCCGCGCCCCGAGATCGACACGGTGTTGCCACCCGTCGTCGGTCCCTCGCCCGACGGCGAGATCCCGGTCACGACCGGGTTCGCAAGACCAGACAAGCGGCCCGCCGCAGCCGAACACAACAGCCGGGCGAGTCCAGACTGTCCGGACGGGTTCGTGACGATCGGCGAACCGAGTCCTGCCGCGAGGTTGAAGCCCGGAGTCGCCGAGTAGCCGAGGCCGAGGCCGAAGACGTCGTTGTTGCCGAGGGCGACGTCGTGGAAGGCCAGTCCGTAGTCGGCCGAAGCGACGGCGTAGAGCTCGGGCGCGACGAAACCGAGGTCCGCTCCTCCAGAACGCGACGGCAGTCCGGGGCAGACCGTCTTCGACGACGCGATGTCGGCGACGATCGCCGCCCAGATCGGCGCCGCCCCTGAAGTGCCACCGATCGTCTGCCAGTTCTCGAGGTATGACGATGACTGACCGTCGGGTCCTGATCCCGACATGTAGATCGTCATGCCGTGCTGTTCGTCGGCGGCGGCGGCGACGTCGGGGACCAGCCTGCCGGACGGGTTCGAGATCCCGGGGACGCCGGAGTCCGCCTGCCACGCAGGGCTCGGCCAGCTGCCGGAGATCCCACCGCCACCTCCCCCACCGCTCGCTCCGTCGTTCCAGGCGTGCTCGGCGGTGCTGGCGAGCGGTTGCACGTCGGAAAGGAGGGACGTGCCGCCGACGGCGATGACGTCGGGCTGGGAGGCGGGGTCGTCGACCGACAGGTAGGGCGGCTCAGCCTTGTTCGACGCGAACTGCGTGCCCGCGCAATCGTCCGAACCTGTGTCGCCGGCCGCAGCGAAGACGGTCTGTCCTTGGGCGGCGGCTTCTTCGAAGAGGTAGCTCTCGACCTGTTGGGTGCCCGGCGCGGCGAGCTGAATCGCCGTTTCGCACTCCCCCCAACTCGTCGAGATCACGTTCGCCGAATCGGAGCTCACCATCTCGTCGTAGGCGTCGATCGACCCGTACGAAGTGTTCGGTGTCTCGTATACGTCGATCGCTGCCTTCGGCGCGAGCGCGCTCACGACCTCGAGGTCGAGCAGCGACTCACCCGATCCCGGTCCAACGAAATTGAAACCGTCGACGTGCACGGCGCTCACCTGCGAGGTGTGCGACGTACCGAAAAAGCAGCGATCGAAGGTTGCGAGATCGCTGCGTTGGTACGGCTCGAGCTCGAGGAGGTCGATCGTCTGTCCCGCGCCGAGTCCGCCCTCGGCATACAAGCGGTCCAGTCCGTACGCCTGTGCAATCTGGTCTTCCGTCCAGCCGCCTTGCGATTTCGCCTGCGAGAGCGCGGCTGAGCAAGCAGACGGTGCACCCGCAACCATCGGCGGCGAAGCAGGAAGGTCGCCGCCCCCAGCCGCTTGACCCTTGTGAACCGAGAAGGAGAGCGCGTGCGGTGCAAGGACGTTGTCGAGGCCGACGATCGCCGAGACCGACGAGGCGACCTGGCGTGCAAGGCGCGGCGCTCCCGATGTTTCCCACCCGAGAGCGCCACCGCGTTCCCGGTATGCAAGCAGGCGGGTGTGGAACGCCCGCTCGAGTGCTGACGCGCTGCCGCGCACGGGGATGATGAGGCGGTTCTCGGTGACGTGACCGACCTCGAGATGCGAGGCGCGCAGCGCTTGCTCGACCGACCGGACGGTCGCCGTCGACGGAGCGAACTCGACTGCGAACGCGGCCGCGGTGAGGTAGTGGTGATAAACGGGCGAGCCCACCCGGCCGACCGCGCTGATGTAATTGTGGAGCGACGCGGAGTTGCGTGGTCGAAGAGCGACTCCGACCGACAACTCCCGGCCCGGAGGCAGCGCACCGAGTGGC
>JBAVUF010000002.1:0-31172 GCA_049696635.1 Acidimicrobiales bacterium
GTTCGAGACGCGCCCCGCTCCGGGAGACGTCGAGACGGCGGGCGCGGCGGATGCCAACGTCGAAGCCGACGAGGACGACCCCGGGGGGATCGAGCCGATCGAGAGCACCCCAGTCGAGGCGGCGGTCGGCGCTGCGGAGGAGGCCGCCGAATGAGGGTGGTGCTGCGCAGCGATCTCGAAGGGATCGGCAAGCGCGGCGACGTCGTCGAGGTCGCGGACGGCCACGCCCGCAACTACTTGTTGCCCGGCGGTCATGCATTCGCTGCGACCGAGAAGGTTCTCGATCAGGCGAGCAAGATGCGCCGCGCCCGCGATGTCGCCGACGAGCGGGCTCGTCAAGCCGCGGAGTCAGTAGCCCAGCAACTCGTTCCCGTCACAATTTCCATTACCGCGCGCGTCGGTCGGAACGGCCGCCTGTTCGGATCAGTCACAGCGGCTGAAGTCGTGGCGGCGGTTGAAGCTCAGACCGGCGTCGTCCTCGATCGGCACAAACTCGTCATTCGTGAGCCGATCCGTTCGGTCGGCACGCATGAAGTGGGCGTGCGTCTTCATCCTGACGTGGAATTCGCGCTGGCGGTCGAAGTCTCGGGCTAAACGACACTCGTCCGTTCGTCGCGGCTGCGATCGGCGAAACCCATCTGACCTGGGCGTTCATACAACCCTTCCCTAACGTGCAAGGAAATGGAACGCTTACGCCAGTGCATCGGTGACGCTGCGTTTGCGCAATTCACAGGCGCGACGGCGTTCTTCACCGTGAAGTCACAGGGCGGGAGCGGTTATCCAGAGGGCTATCCGGAACATACGGGTGTAGTGCCGCACAGCGTGGGGCGGGCAGTGTGAGCGGCGCCATGCTCCAGCCGCTCGACGAGACGAAGCGACGGCCACGTCGCTCCTCGGCGATGGCGACGACAGGTCGCGTCCCACCGCACAATCTCGAAGCTGAGGAATCGTTGCTAGGGGCGATGTTGTTGTCGCACGACGCGATCGCGATCGGCATCGAAAAGTGCACAAGGGCAGATTTCTACAAGCCCTCGCACGCTCTCGTCTTCGACTCGATCGAGACGTTGTTCGGTCGAGCCGAGCCCGCCGACGCAGTCAGCGTCGCGGAGGAGCTGCGCCGGCGAGGCGTGCTCGAAGAGATCGGCGGGGCGGCCGTGCTTGCGACGCTCCAGTCGAAGACGGCGGCGATCTCGAGCACTCCGAGGTACGCCCGGATCGTCGTCGAGAACGCCCTACTCAGGCGCTTGATTGGCGTGGCGAACGAGATCGCCGAGATCGGCTACGGGCTCCCCGAGGACGTCGCCGATGCGATCGACCACGCCGAGCAGATGGTGTACGACGTCGCCCGCCATCAGGCGACGGATACCGTCGAGCCGATCAACGATCTCCTCGGCCGGACGCTCGACGAGCTGGAACGGCTTTACGAACGCGGTGAATCGATCACCGGAGTGCCGACGGGATACCACGATCTCGACGAGAAGCTGTCGGGCCTGCAGGCATCAAATCTTGTAATTGTCGGCGCGCGCCCGTCGATGGGGAAGACCGCGTTCGCACTCGGTCTCGCCGCGCACGCGGCAATGCAAGGAACCCCGGTGCTGTTCTTCTCGTTGGAGATGGGCCACTTGGAGATTGCGCAACGTGTTCTCTGTGCCGAGGCGCAAGTCGATCAGACGCGACTGCGCAATGGAAAGCTGCGTGAGGCCGACTGGCGGAAGATCTCGAACGCGATCGGACGGATCGGCGCGTCGAAGCTCTACATCGATGACAATCCGAACGCGACAGTTATGGACATGCGCGCGAAAGCTCGACGCATGCGCAGTCGCGACGGACTCGGTCTCGTCGTAGTTGACTACTTGCAGCTGATGCGTTCTCCGTCGAGCGCAGAGAACCGACAGGTGGAGATTTCCGAGATCAGCCGCGGCCTGAAAATCCTCGCCCGCGAATTGAAGATCCCTGTGGTCGCGCTGAGCCAGCTCTCTCGGGCGCTCGAGACCCGTTCCGACAAACGTCCAGTGCTCGCCGACTTGCGCGAGTCAGGCGCGATTGAACAGGACGCCGACGTGGTGCTGTTCATCAACCGCGACGAGGTCTACAACCCGGACACCCCAGAAAAGGGCACGGCGCAGATCCAGATCGCGAAGCATCGCAATGGACCGATTGGCCAGGTCACGCTGGCGTTTGTCCCCGAGCACGCCCGATTCGGCAATCTCGCCCGGGTCTGATCCGCTGGCGGTCGCTCAGAATCCACACAGCGAATCCTCAGAATGTGGGACGAAAATACCCCTGTGGAGCCGGGGACTGACGCGCGCGTCCTCGTCGTTGACGACGAGCTGAACATCACCGACCTCGTCGCGACCGCGCTCCGCTACGAGGGCTTCGAGGTGTCGACGGCTTCGACCGGCCGGGAGGCGCTCGACAGGGTGGAGCGAAACCGGCCTGATCTGCTCGTCCTCGACATCATGCTCCCCGACGTCGACGGATTCGAGATCGCCCGCCGGTTGCGCCAAGACGGTCGTCGTGTGCCGATCCTTTTCCTCACCGCGAAGGACGCGACCGAGGAGAAGGTGCGTGGGCTCACCCTCGGTGGAGACGACTACGTGACGAAGCCGTTCAGCCTCGAAGAACTGGTCGCACGGGTGCGCGCCGTCCTTCGCCGCACACGCGATGGCGCGACGAGCGGATCGCGACTGTCGTTCGCCGATCTCGAACTCGACGAGGAGACGCACGAGGTCTTCCGCGGCAAGACGCTGATCGATCTCACGCCTACCGAGTTCAAGCTGTTGCGGTACTTCTTGCTGAATCCACGCAGGGTGCTTTCGAAGTCCCAGATCCTCGACTACGTGTGGGAGTACGACTTCGGAGGCGACGCGAACGTCGTCGAGACGTACGTGAGCTACCTGCGCAAGAAGATCGACACGCTCGGTCCGCCTCTCATCCACACGCTGCGCGGCGTCGGATACAGCATGCGGATGCCGCAGGGCGCCTGAACACGCCTACGTCATGGAGACAATCGGGCGGCTGAGAGCAGCTATCTCCCGACGTTGGCAGACGATGTCGTTGCGCGCACGCCTCAGCATCGGCCTCGTGCTCGTGACGGCGGTCGGCTTGGTCGTCGCCGACGTCATCATCTACGGTCAGATCGAGTCCTACCTCTCCGGGCAGGTTGACTCCGAACTGCAGACGACGCTCAACACGGTCATCGATGAGATGACTTCCGGACCATTCCGCCAGTTGAACTTCAGCAACACCGCGCCGATCGGTAGCTACGGCGCGTTCGTTTCCGCGTCTGGGACCCTGCTGCACACGACGACGAATCTCATAGCGCCGCCCCCTGTGTTGCCATCGTGGGTCGAGACCGCTTCGCCCCCGACGGGAGCCACGCGGTACTTCTCAGCGTCGGCGGAGGGTGAATCTGCGTTCCGCTATCGCGTCCTCGTACGTTCCGAGACACTGAATGAATTGGGCCAGCCCTCGGTGAACGGGTACGTGCTCGTTGCCGTCCCGATCCAATCACTCGATGCGACCCTCACTCGACTCACCGCGATCGACGTCGCCGTGTCTGCGGTCGTACTAACCGTGCTTGCGTTCGTCGGTTACGCCGTCGTCCGCATCGGTATGAGGCCGCTCGTAGAGATCGAACAGACTGCGGGCGCGATCGCGGCGGGTGACCTGTCACGACGAGTCGAGCGTGAGGACGAGCACACCGAGGTCGGCAGGCTCGGAGCGTCCTTGAACGAGATGCTCCAGCAGATCGACCGCGCCTTTACCGAACAGCGGGCGTCAGAGGACCGGCTGCGGCAATTCCTCGCCGACGCATCGCACGAGCTCCGCACGCCAATCACGTCGATCCGCGGCTACTCAGAGCTGTTCCGACGAGGCGCCGCTGCGCGGCCCGACGACCTCGCGGCGTCGATGCGGAGGATCGAGGAGGAGGCGACCCGGATGGGGGTGTTGGTCGACGATCTCTTGCTGCTCGCACGCCTTGACCAAGGACGACCCCTCGACTACCGCCCGGTCGATCTCGCAGCCCTCGCGCGCGAGGCGGTTCTGCAAGCCCAGATGGTCTCGCCGTCGCGCGCGGTCGCCCTCGACGCTTCAGAGCCCGTCGTCGTGACCGGGGACGAGCAGCGTCTTCGCCAAGTCGTCTCGAACCTCATCGGCAACGCGATCGAGCACACGCCGGACGGAACGGCCATAGCGGTGTCGGTCAAATCTTCCGACGGTCAGGCTCGTCTCGTCGTTCACGACGAGGGACCAGGAGTAGCCGAAGCGCACCGCGGGCGGATCTTCGAGCGCTTCTACCGCGCGGACCAGTCGCGAGCGCGCGAGAGCGGCGGGGCGGGTCTCGGCCTTGCGATCGTCGCGTCGATCGCCGCGGCGCACGGCGGTCGCGCGTTCCTCGAATCTGACGGTCAGCCGGGCGCGACCTTCGTCGTCGAGATTCCGTTCTCGTCGGTCCCCGATCCGCACGACGTCGTCGTGACGGTTGATAGCGACGGACGCGTCGGCGAGTCAGCGCTTTTCGACGAAAGTGACGCCGTCGCCGATCGGAAGTAGCACCGATCGAACGCGGTCGTCGGACGTGACACGGTCGTTGAACGCGCGGATCGCGACGACGGCGTCGCTGTCCACCGCGGTGTCGATGACGCGGCCGGATTGCAAGGTGTTGTCGGCGAGCAGGATCCCGCCGGGACGCAGACGCGGGATGAGGGCCTCGTAGTACGCCGGGTAGCTCACCTTGTCGGCGTCGACGAACGCGAGGTCGAAGACGAGGCCCTCCAGGGTGGCGAGGGTCTCGAGTGCCGGCCCGAGGCGGAGCTCGATCCGGTCTGCCACGCCCGCCCGACTCCAGAACTCCCGGGCGATCGCGGTCCACTCCTCGCTCACGTCGCAACAGATGAGGCGGCTCCCTGGTCCCATCCCGCGGGCGAGCGAGAGCGCCGACCGGCCAGTGAACGTCCCGATCTCGATCGCGAGCTCGACGCGCATCGAGCGGGCGAGGATCTCGAACAAAAGTGCCTGGTCGTCGCCGATCGCCATCGAGGCGCGGTCGTCGGCGAGCGCCGCCGTCGCGGTTCGCAGCTCCAGGGCGACCTCGTCAGGCGGAGTGAAGTGCGCAGCGCAGTAGTCCGACAGCGCCTGGGGGATGAATTCATTACGCGTGACAACGTTTTTCACCGTTACCTCGGTCGGTTTGGGAAGGCGCGCCTGGCCGCGCGGGCATTCCGGATGGCATCGGTACGATCGCCTACGGGTCCGAGTCGCGCAAGTGGCCCCATGTTCCCGACACCGCCGAATCCGAGGAGTCAAAGATGGAATACCGCACGCTCGGGCACACCGGGGTAGAGGTGAGTGCGCTGTGCCTCGGGGCGATGATGTTCGGCGAATGGGGCAATCCTGATCACGACGCCAGCATCGCCATCATCCACCGGGCGATCGACGCCGGCATCAACTTCATCGACACAGCGGACGTGTACTCCCAGGGCGAGTCCGAAGAGATCGTCGGAAAGGCGCTCGCAAGCTATCCGAGGGACGAGATCGTGCTCGCGACGAAGGTGCACGGCCAGATGGGCGAGGGGAGGAACCGTTCCGGCAACTCGCGGCGGTGGATCATCGCCGAGTGCGAGGCGAGCCTCCGCCGCATCGGCACCGATTACATCGACCTGTACCAGATCCATCGTCCGGATCCAACAGTCGATATCGCAGAGACGCTCTCTGCGCTCACCGATCTGGTGCGTCAGGGGAAGATCCGTTACTTCGGCAGCTCGACGTTCCCTGCCCACGAGATCGTCGAGGCGCAGTGGGCGGCGGAACGCCGCGGCACCGAGCGCTTCGTCACCGAACAGCCGCCCTACTCAATCCTCGTACGTGGGATCGAAGCCGACGTCCTGCCCGCTTGCGAGCGCCACGGCATGGGCGTCATCCCCTGGAGCCCGCTCGCCGGTGGCTGGCTGTCGGGCCGCTTTGGTGCGGGAAAGGACAACTCGAGCCGTCGCGCGGAAAGAATCCCCGCCCGCTACGACCTTTCCCTTCCAGAGAACCAGCGCAAGCTCGAGGTCGTCGACAGCCTCGTCGGCGTTGCCGAAGGCGCGGGGCTCACCCTGGTCGAGCTCGCGATCGGGTTCGTGCTCTCGCACCGCGCCGTGAGCTCGCCGATCATCGGTCCGCGGACGATGGACCAGCTCGAGCCGCTTTTGAAGGCGGCCGACGTGCGGCTGTCCTCCGATGTTCTCGATCGCATCGACGAGATCGTGCCGCCCGGTCTGAACCTGAACCGCGTCGACGGCGGTTATGTTCCGCCGTCGCTCGCCGAGTCCTCCCTGCGTAGGAGGTAGCTCAGCGCTCTTCGCCGCTGCGTGCGACGCGAGTCGCATCGCACTCGCCGGACTTTTACGAAGACGGGCAGGCTCTCGGATCCCAGCGCGTGAGCGCGGTGGTGGCTGACGTCGGCGCGGAGAAGTTCGGGTTCGTCGTCGTGGTCGCGCCGGAGTTGCCCTGAGCCGAGGGCTTCGGCGACGCAACGCTCGAGTCTTTGGTAGTCACGAGCGCTTTTGTCGTCACGTGGTCAACCGAGAGATCCGATCCTGTGATCACGCTCACGTCTGCGCCGGCCGCCGGCGGGCTCTCCGCCATGACAGCCGTCCCCGACAGTGACGAGAGGACTCGACGGGCCTGATTGAGGTGACCCTTTGCGTAGACGACGGTCGTTTCAGAAACCGGCCCCACGTAGTTCGTTGCCGTCGTCGGGTCGATCTTGTAGCCGAGTCCGTGTAGTTGCGAGGCGATCGAAGCGGTGCTCGAGGCTGAGTTCGTCCCGTCGATCACCGAGACGCTGATCGACGTCGGACTGATCGAGTCCCATGTCGGCTTGATGCCGAGGAACTCGTCGATCGTCTGCTGGTCCTGCGGTGCAGATGGGAAGATGACATCGCCGTAGTTGTAGCCCTTGTAGTAGTAGGTCGCGGCGTCGACGACGATCGGCAGGGTGTATTGCGGCGCGTGGCTGAAGCTGGCGTCTTTGACCGCGATGGCGAGATCGACCATCTCGCGATCGCCGAGCGCGCTGTCGACGGTGAGGTCTGGCGCGATCGCTCCGATCAGCGCGTTGTCGGTAAGGGGATCGCCGAGGCCCCGCTTTTGCACGGCTGACGCGACGACACGCAGGAACTCGTGGACGCGGATGATGCGACCGAGATCACCACTGCCGTCGTACGAACCTCCGGAGTCGGACGTGTAGTAGGCGCCCGATGCCGTTGCCGCATTGATCGCCGCGTAATTGATCTTCTGGCCCTTTGTGAAGTAGTAGACGTGCCGCGAGCGCACGAGCGCGAGCGCCTCTGTTCCCTTCAGGAGTTGGCAGCCCGTGTGGGTGATGCTGAGCGGCGGGTTCTCGGCGTCGTAGAGACGGTCTGGGAAATACATCTTCACGCCACCCAAGATGTTCACGATGTTCGTGAACGTGCCGAAGTTGAGATCGACGAAGTGATTGATCGGGATGCCGAAGTCCTGGCTGATCGCTTCGATGAGCTGGCCCGGTCCGTCTGCGAGCGCGGCGTCGATCTTGTTGTAGAGCCCACCCGAGCGAGCGTTCGGGACGAACGCGTCACGGGGGATGGAGAGCAGCGACAGCTGGTGGGTCTTTGGCACGATGTGGACGATCATCACGACGTCGCTGTTGACGCCGTTGACCCCTGCAGCGCACTCCTTACGGAACACAGGGATGCTCGTCGCCGCGCAGCGGTTGGTCGAGCCGATGAGCAGGATGTTCTCAGGCTGGTGGAGAACGCCAGGAGCCTCGATTCCCGAATTCAGGTGGATTCGATTGATCTGGGCGAATCGGTAGATCACGTAGCCCGCGACCGCGCCGACGATGACGACGATCAGCGCAACTATCGCAATGCCGGTCCGCGTCAGCCTCCGACGCAGGACGCTGCGGCGCGACTTTTGCCCTCGACGGCGGACTCGGTAGTTGTGCAGCGCGGCGCGGAATGCGGCCGCCCGCGATCGTTCATTGGCCGGTTCAGCGGCACCGTTCGGTGGCGATTCTCCCGCCGAATCGAGCTCGGAGGTCGGTGCAGGCGGCGCGGGCGCGCTGGAAGGCGGGGGCGGATTCTCCGACATTGGCAGATGAGGCTACGCGCTCTGGGGCCGTGCGGGTACGCATGGCGAGTCGTCGAACGCGCCTATCTCGGCGGCTTCAGATGTGGATGTGCCAGATGGAGTCGATGCGCTCGACGGCGTAGCGCCCGAGGAGCTCCGTGCCGTCCGGCGGGTCGACGTGGACGCCGTCAGCATCACGCACCTGCACGAGATGGCCGCCAATCGGGAGGTACTCGGAGTAGGCACCCGCCGATGTCGAAAAGAGCTTCCACGTCGGAATGAACCACACCCCGTCGTGGTCGCGCGCCTGGGCGAGGTAGATCGCGTTCAGCGTTGCCATGTCGGAGCTGAACGTCGGGCTGCCCATGATTGGCAACCCGACCCACAGTACGCGCACGCCCTTTGCTGTCGCCTCGCTCATCAACCCGGTGACGCGGGCGTTGTAGTTCCTGATCCAGATGGTCGTCCCCGGTTGGGTGGGACCGCTCGTGACCTCCATTCCTTGCCAATCGTTCGCGCCGAGCATCACGACGACGAGCTTCGGGTGGACTGAACCGATCTCAGCGCTCAGCGCTGTCGCCCAGTCGTAGTACGAAGGCTTCGTCAAGCCGGTGTCCCCGACCGCGTCCTCGACTACGTGAGTGAGCGGGTCCGGTCCGAGCACCTGCGACATTCCGTATTGCAAATCGAGGCCAAGCGAATCACCGATCACGAGAATGGTGAGTGGGTGCGCGCGCGTGGGCTGGGCGATGCCGTAGGTGCGTCGCGACCGCGTCACCGGGCGCGCGGGTCGTGCGCGGACGGATGCGGCGGTGGCGGTCGTGAGCAGCGACGGCGCACCAAAAAGGAGTGGAAAAGCGACGCAAAGGACGACGACGGACGTGGACGCGCGAGCGCGGTGCTTGCGCGATCGACGGCGATGCCGTTCGAGGCGCCGAGCGAAGATGTGATTCACGGTCTATCCGTCGGGGTGGTGTGTTCAGACTGAGTCGAGCGCTCGGCGCAAATCTCCGACGAGGTCCTCGGCCGACTCGAGTCCGACGCTGACGCGAACGAGCTCTGGCGGGACGGCGTTCGTCGTTCCGGCGGTGCTCGCATGGGTCATCTTCGCCGGGTGCTCGATGAGGCTCTCGACCGCGCCGAGACTTTCCGCGAGCGTGAAGATCTCTGTTCGTTCACATACCTCTAGCGCCGCCTTCTCACCGGCAAGCAGGGTAAAACTCACCATGCCGCCAAACGCCCGCATCTGGCGACGGGCGATCTCGTGACCGGGGTGTTCGGCGAGCGAGGGGTGGAGGACCCTTTCGACCGCAGGGTGGCCGCGCAGCAGGGCGACGACAGCGAGGGCGTTGTCGCAGTGCCGCTCCATGCGCACCGGGAGCGTCTTTGCCCCGCGCTGGACGAGGTAGCAGTCGAACGGTGACGGCACTGCACCCGCCGCGTTCTGCAGGAAGTGGAGGCGTTCGGCGATCGCTTCGTCGTTGGTGGCGGCGAAACCGCCGACAACGTCGGAGTGTCCGCCGAGATACTTCGTCGTCGAGTGGACGACGATGTCCGCACCGAGCGACAGCGGCTGTTGGAGATAGGGCGTCGCAAACGTGTTGTCGACGACGGCGATCGCGCCGACGCGGTGCGCCTCCTCGGCGACGATCGCGATGTCGACGATGTCGAGTAATGGATTTGTCGGTGTCTCGATCCACACCATGCGGGTTCGGTCTGCGGAAAGTAGGTTGGGATTCGAGACGTCACCCGTTGTGACGACGACGCCGGATTTGGAATGCACGGTCGTCGCCAGCCGGTAGGTGCCTCCGTAGCTGTCCGTCTGCATGACGAGCCGGTCGCCCGGATCGAGAAGTCGCATGATCGCGTCCTCAGCAGCGAGCCCGCTCGAAAACGCGACTCCGAACGTTGCCCGTTCCAGCAGGGCGAGGTGAGACTCAAGACTCCGTCGCGAGGGGTTGTCGGTCCGCGCGTACTCATAGCCGCGATCGGATCCGACGGCGTCCTGTTCGAACGTCGATGAGAGGTAGATGGGCGTGTTGACCGCGCCCGTTGTCGGATCCGACGGCCACCTGCCGTGGACGGCGTCCGTCTCGAACCCGCGCGGCCGCCCGTCGTCCTCGCTCATCGCTGGCCACTCGCGAGCGCGGCGAGAACGTCCGAACGGGTGATCACGCCGACCGGATGACCGCGGTCGACCACGAGTAGAGCCGGGGCCTTTTCCAAGCGGTCGACGGCGATTTTCACCTGCTCGCCGATGCCGATGGTCGGCAACGGCGCGCCCATCGCGTCGCCGATAGCGCGCTCGAGAGCCGACGAATCGGCGAAGACCTGTTCCATGAGGTCATGCTCGGTGACCGCCCCGACGACCTCGGCGAGGACGACAGGGGGTTCGTGCTTCACGACCGGCAACTGGCTCACGTCGTACTCGCGCAGGATCTCGATTGCCTGGCGAACCGTCTCTTCTGGATGAGTATGAACGAGAGGCGGGAGCGCCGGGTCGCGCGCCGCCAGCACCTCGCCGAGGGTGCGCCCCACCTCGGTCGTGAAGCCGTAGTCGGCCATCCACGCGTCGTTGTAGAGCTTGGAGAGGTAGCCGCGTCCCGAATCCGGGATGAGAACGACGACGACGGCGTCGGCCGGCAGCTCGCGCGCGATGCTGAGCGCGGCGGCGACCGCCGTGCCACCCGAACCGCCGAGCAAGAGCCCTTCCTCCCTCGTCACCCGACGCGCGGTGGCGAAGCTTTCGGCATCCGAGACAGCGATCACTTGGTCGACGACGGAAGGGTCGTAGGTCGACGGCCAGAAGTCCTCGCCGATTCCCTCGACGAGGTACGGCCGGCCCGTTCCACCGGAGTAGACGGAACCCTCTGGGTCCGCGCCGACGATCACGACCGAAGGGTTCTGTTCTTTCAAGTAACGGCCGATCCCAGTCACCGTTCCCCCGGTACCGATGCCGGCGACGAAGTGGGTGACCCGTCCCTTCGTTTGTTCCCAGATCTCTCTACCCGCGGTTTCGTATTGCGCGAGCGGATTGTTCGGGTTGTGGTACTGGTCCGGCTTCCACGCCAGCGGGATTTCGCGCGCCAGGCGATCAGAGACCGAGTAGTACGAGTTCGGGTGCTCGGGCGGTACCGACGTCGGGCAGACGACGACCTCGGCGCCGTAGGCGCGCAAGAGGGCGATCTTGTCCCCGGCAACCTTGTCGGGGCAGACGAACACGCACTTGTAGCGGCGTCTCGCGGCGACAATGGCAAGGCCCACCCCGGTGTTGCCACTCGTCGGTTCGACAATCGTCGAGCCGGGAACCAGCAGACCTTCGCGTTCCGCCGCGACGATCATCGCGAGCGCGATGCGGTCCTTCGAAGAGCCGCCGGGATTGAACAGTTCGAGTTTTCCAAGCAGCGTGCACTCGACGTCTTTCGCTGTCCGATCGAGTCGCATCATCGGGGTGTCCCCGATGAGGTCGACGAGTGAGTCAACGGCGTCGATCTTGGGTCCGAGATCAGAGATCCGTCGAACATCGACGCCGTCAAGTGCGCGCGCGAACTCCGCGGGGACGATTTCGTCGGTAAACAGCTCAGTTGGAATACCGGCGTGGTGGATCGACGCGGCGACGCGCGCCGCGTCTTCGATCGGGCCGCAGATCCCGACGCGACGCGGGATGCGCGCCCTCAATACCCCGACGAAAGCGTCGAGCGAATCTCCTTCGACGAAGCGGTGAACGAGGCGGGCGCGGTCTTCGAGACGCGACGGCGGCCGACCGCCTCCCACGACCACTAGGACGTCCATTGTTCCTCCGGCCGAGATTTCAGCACATCGACGTCGGCGATCGCGTCCCACACCGGCACCGAAGGTGCCAACTGGTATTTAGTCGTGACGCCTCAAGAAGTCTCCGACGGCCGCCATGTACTCAGCACGCTGCTCCCAGAAGGGCATGTGGGAGGAGTTCTCGAAGATCAGCTGTTCGCTGCCGGCAATCCCCGTGACGATCTCTTGTTGGATTTCGGGAGTCGCTTCGTCGTGGCCACCCGAGACGACGAGCACCGGCGCCCGGATCTCGTCGAGCCTGTCGAGCACCGACCAGCTCGTGAACGAGCCGATGGTGTGGAATTCGGTCGGTCCGTTCGTCGTGAAATAGACCGTCGGGTCCTCGTCCATGGCGGCGAAACTCCGTTCCACCGGATCTGGGCGTGGTGTGAGCCGACACACGTGAAGGTCGTAGAAGACGCGCGCCGCGGCGAGGTACTCGGGATCGTTGGTCGTTCCGGCGATCTCGTGCCGTCGGAGCGTCGCCTCGACGTCAGTCGGCAGTTCGGCTCGTAGCCCGGCCACGGCCTTCGTGAACGACGGGTACGCCGCGGCCGTGTTCGAAAGGACGGCGGACCGCAAGCCGCGGGGCGCCGTGAGGAGGTGCTCGAGGGCGAGCATCCCTCCCCAGGACTGACCGAGGATGTGATAGCGGTCTTCGATCCCGAGGTGATTGACGAGTCGCGCCAGCTCGTCGACAAACAGCGCGACAGTGAAGAATTCCGCTCGCCGTTCGCGAAAGTGCGCCGAACGGCCGTTGCCGATCTGGTCGTAGAAGATCACGGCGCGGCCGTCAGCGCTGAGGTCGACCATCGAAAGCAGATAGTCGTGCGTCGCACCGGGTCCGCCGTGGATCGTGACGAGCGGAGCGGGCCGGTCGGGAGATCGCTCCTCGAGGGCGCCGACCACCATGTACCACGTGCGAAGCTCGCCGTACTCGACGACGCCCTCGACGACAGAGACGTTCAGTCCACCAAGACCTGTCAACCTGCCACCTTTCTTTCGGCCACGGGACCCGTCGAGGGCTGTCGTCCACCCAAGCCTTCTCCGGCGTCGACGTCACCTACTCCTTTCGGTGCACCTCGATCCTCCATCCAAACTCGACTCGGCTCCCGTCTTCGCACGAGACGGTCGCCCATGCTGACGGCGTCCAGACGAAGATCGCGCCCTGGTCGTAGAGGCGAGCCGCCCGGATCACGGCCCCTTCGTCGAGGCCGTGGATGGCAACCCCCTCTTCGAAGTAATCGGATTCGGGATCGCACCCTGTTGCCCTCCAGGTGGTGGCGTTTTGGACGATGAGTTCTGATTCGAGCGAACGCTGTCGTTCGCGATTGACTTCGATCGGCAGGGGATCCGCTCCGGGATTCCATGCCGTCAAAATGAACATCGGCGCCGAGAAGACATCGGGCCACGTACCGACGTCGCCGCGCGACGCGGGGCAGATCCGCAGTCTGTCATCGCGCGAGAGCTCGATGTCGACGATCGTGCGCAGATAGAGATCCCAGGCCGGCGTCGTCACATTCTCTGGGAGGCTACGCGCGCCGGGTTTACTGCGTTGCCCCGATGACCCGGAGCTCAGCTTGGCGGATCCCCGAAACCTCGGACGCGAGAGCCGTGATGGGGCCACCCGTCGAGGTGCGTCGGGTCACACCCCGACGCCGCCGGCAACGCCCGGTTGCTTTGGACTCTGGCCGACAACGCGCAATCTGGGGCGCCGGCGCGTTCCAGATCGTGCGCGCATCCCGAGCTGCTGTTTCGACTTGGGTCCATTCCACTGTGTGAAATCGAGCTCATGGGCGGGCGCGGGAGTACCGATGAGGTTGCCTTGCGCGAAGTCGCATCCGAGCGAGCGCAGAAGGTCGAGGGTCTCTGAATCCTCGATCCCCTCGGCGACGACGCGCAGATCCAATGAGTGTCCGAGTTCGATCGTCGACTTGACGAGCTTCAAACTCCGCTCACGCGCCGCGGCGGACAAAGGAACGATAAAGGATCGGTCGAGTTTCATTTCGGCGACCGAGAGTTTGCCGAGATACGCGAGCGAGGTGAACCCGGCGCCGAAGTCGTCGATCGACGTCTCGACGCCGATCGCGCGAAGTTGATCGACGATCTGCATCGACCGGGCGAAGTTGCCGATGATGCTCGTCTCGGTGAGCTCAAGCACGAGAGCCTCCGCCGGGAGTTCGTAGCGACGCAGTCGGTCCTTGACGATGTTGATGAATCCGTCGTCGAGCAAGTTCGTCGCCGAGACGTTCACCGAGACGCGGATCTGGTGACCCTCGGCTCGCCACGTCCCGCATTGCAAGAGCGCCGCGTCGAGGACGAGCGTCGTGAGGGACGGCATCAGCACCGCCCCCTCCGCTAGGGAGAGGAACTGCAAGGGAGGGACATACCCGAGGCGCGGATGTCTCCAGCGGATGAGCGCTTCGACGGCGGTGACCGACCCATCGGAGAGGTCCATTTGGGGCTGGTAGTGCATCTCGAAGAGGTTCTTTTCGACCGCGTCGCTGAGCTCTTCGATGAATCGGAGACGATCGCCGTCTTCATCGAGGTTGGAGTTGTAGACGACGAAGGGAACGCGCTTCGTCTTCGCCCGGTACATGGCGATGTCGGCACAGCGCATCAGACTCGAACCGTCCTTCGCGTGTGCTGGCGCGAGGGCGATGCCGATGCTCGCGCTGATGTTCGCCTTCACCCGATCGATGCCGAAGGGAGCCTCGAGACTGGCGGCGATTCGACCCGCAACCGCCTTCGCGTAGTTCGCATCCGCGCCCTTCAGCACCGCAGCGAATTCGTCACCGCCGAGACGGATGAGTAGATCCGACTCACCGAGGCAGGGTGTGAGGCGGGGTCCCACCTCCTCGAGAAGTCGGTCGCCCGCGGGGTGCCCGAAGGAGTCGTTGATGTACTTGAAGTGGTCCAGGTCGATGAACAAGAACGCGAGCCGGGATTTCGGCGTCCCACCATCGTTTCGGAAGTAGGCGTTGAGGACCTGGGTGAGATAACGCCGGTTGCCGAGACCGGTGAGCTCGTCGATGAGCATCCTGTGGTCGCCCTCGAAGGTCTGTGCGCGACCTGCCCGAACGGTGTGGACGAGGCGGACGCCGCAGGCGACGCAAGCCGTCGCCGCCAGCCCGAGGGCGAGCGGAGCCAGGGAGTGCGCCGCACCGGCGAGAAGAACCGCGAGTGTCGCGCCGGCTGTGATTCCAGGTAGAGCGAGCTCCGAAGCGAGGTGCGCTTGGTGCGTAGCCGACGGCACGGTTTCGACCCACAAGGCGAGCGACAACAGGACGAAGACGACGGGCCAGGCAACGGAGTCGGCCACGGTCCCGGCGACGCTTTGTCCGAAGTAGACGTGGAGGAGGTTCGAAGGAGTGCCGAGCGGCGTGAGGAGGGCGGCGAACGCGAGCAGCCACCAGGACGGTTCGTGCCACCGCCGCGAGACCGCTGCCAAGGCGACAACGGCTGCGAAGAACACGAGGTCGCCAGTCGGATAGGCGACCTTCGCAACTGTTGAAGCGGTTTCGGATAACGCGGGGTGGATCACCGCACGGAGATCGACGAGGGCGAAGAGCGCCGCAGCGCCGAGCCCAGCGATGGCTCCGTCGAGGAGCTCCGACGCATGGAGCCGCGGTGCGTTACTCCGCGAGAACAGGAAGATCGCGCCGAGGATGAGCGGATAGAAGCCAAGGTGGGCGAGCGAGACCGCGTCAAGGGTCGACGCGCCTGCGCCCCGAATCTCGAGGATCGTGTGGAGTGCGTCGCCGACGCTCCAGGCCAAGATCGCGACGCCGGCGAGTAGGGAAACGCTCCGTTCGATCGGGCGCGTGACCGCCCGTACGAAGCAGAACACCGCCGCCAGGAACTCGACCCCGTCGGTGATTCCGCTCGACTCAGGGGGCGTTATCCCGAGATGTCGACGCACGATCACGACCGCGTAGGCGATCAGAAGGACGCCGAGCGCTCCGTGGGCCAGGAGTACGCGATGTGAGACTCGTCGCAGCCGTGCCTCGTCCTCCCGCTTCCCCACGGCGATGGCGATCGACGACATTGGCGGTAGTCCGTTCGACTGCGTCCGATCCGACACGACGAAGGGCAATGCGGTCCGGCCGTTGTCGGCCGCGGCCGATTGCCCCTCTCGTTGTCTTCTACGGCACTTCCGTCCAGGTCATTGAGGAAAAATGCGCCACGAGCGGTGGCGCTATGCGCGCGTAACGTCGTACCGCCGCGGTCGAGCCGGGGCGTCAGGCAGGACGGTGTCGGGGTTGCCAGTCCGCCCGTCGAGCGCCCGTCGCGGCTATCGCGCCGGGAGTGCATGCCGATTCGGAGCACGCTCGCACCCGAGTCGGAAACTGCTTGATCTCGGCCAGCACGAGTGCCTCGACGGGATCTGAGCGTTGGTCGGGGCCCAAGGAACGGTTCGTCGCGGAAGCGTTGCCGTCCGTCTCCGTTCGGAGCCGGCGCTTGCGATCGGCAGTTTGCCCGAGTCGCCGCTCGAGGTCGTGCCCTTTGGACCGGGCGAGCTCGTAATAGACGGGCGGGAACATCGCGGCCTCCAGGAAGCTTGAGGACAAGTTGCTCCTTAACAAGCTACTTGTTAAAAAGCTTGCCGTCAAGTAACTCGCTTAAAAGGCAATTCACCGTTACACTGCCCATATGGACGACGGACAAGCGCCGCACGTCGATTCGCTGACGGACCAAGACGCGGACGAGTACGACAAGCACGCCGCGCACGCCGTGAGCATCTGGCCGGAAATCGACTTCAACGTCGAAACGATCGTGAACCGGATCTCGAAGGTGGACCGTTACGTCGAAAGAGCCGCCGTCGACACCTTGAAGGAACTCGGCCTCGCCAAGGGCGAGCTGAAGGTGCTCTTAAGCGTTAACCGCAAGGGTCGGCGCAGCCCCGGCGAAATCGGGCAGCACCTCCTTGTGTCAACCGGGACGATGACGAACCGCCTCGACAAGCTCGAGGAGGCGGGTCTCGTCAAGCGACTGCGCGATCCCCAGGACCGCCGCGGCGTGCTCGTCGAATTGACGCCCGACGGCCGGGAGACGCTCGATCGTTACATCGCGGTCCAAGCGAAACGAGAACGGGAGCTCATGAGCGCGATGTCGAAAGAAGAGCGGGTCGCGCTGGCCACGCTGCTTCGGCGGCTGCTCGCCTCGGTCGAAGAGAGAGCGGGCTTTTCGATCCGCTGAATCAATCGTCGGCGATCGGTTCCTATTTGAGACGTCGCCATCGATGGATTCGGACGACGCGCGCGCATAACCACCCGTGGGGTTGGAAGTCGACGACTCGAGAACGCAACTCGTCCAGGTCATACGAATCGGTACTGTCTCGGTGCTGGCGTACTTCGACCTTCGAGGAGGGACCATGGCAGGCCGACCGCCTCTTCCTTACGAGTTCCTCCCTCCCGTTCCGAGTTTCACGCTCACGAGCACCGATGTCGCTGATGGGGAACCGCTCAAACGCGAACACGTGAGCGGGATGATGGGTGCAGGTGGACAGGACATCTCGCCCGAGCTGCGATGGTCAGGCTTCCCTGACGCCACCCGGAGTTTCGCCGTCACGCTGTACGACCCCGACGCGCCGACGGGCAGCGGGTTCTGGCACTGGGCGGTGTGCAACATCCCCCCGACCGTGACAGAACTGCCAAGAGGCGCAGGTTCGCCGAACGGCGCGGGCCTTCCCGTCACCGCCGTAACTGTGCGCAATGACGCCGGAGAACGGGGATATCTCGGCGCGGCACCGCCCGAGGGAGACGGTCCGCATCGTTACGTCTTCGCGGTGCATGCGATCGACGTCGATTCCCTCGACATCGACTCGAGTGCCACACCGGCGATACTCGGTTTCAACCTAACCTTCCACACGCTCGCGCGCGCTGTTCTTGTCGCGACGTTCGAGCGCTGACGGGTTCGGCCGCGAGCTGCATGACCCGAATATCCGGTAGCGACGCGGCACCGATTCGTAGGCTCAGTTAGGTGACGGACGTATCCCAGGCGCAGCGCGATTGGACTGCGATCATCGGCGCGAAGTTGTATCCAGCTTCCGTAAAGCTGAGCGACGCGCTGTACGAGAGCGCAGACTGGAGCACGGTGCCCCCCGCCTACCGGCCGTTGCCCGTTGAAGTTGAAGACCTCGGCGCTCCGATAGCGAACGCGCTTGCTTGGTCACTCGCTTCGGACGAGCTGAAAGGGATCAGGGATAAGCCCGCGGAGGATCCACGCGACGAGGCCGACGCTGTGGCCACGATCGTTCTTCCCCGGATCACGATGCCCGCGAGTGGGACGACGGCATATGCGGCATGGGGCACGGCCGCGCGGCCGATGACGAAGGCACTGTGGGTCAAATTGCGCGAATACTTGGACGCCAATTCTCCAGACCTCGCATAGCCGGAGAATCGGGCGCTCGTCGTCGAAAGTTGCCTGGTAGCGACCGGATGTCTTGAGCATCGACCGTCAGTAAGCATCTCGCGCGGGTGTGAGAGCGGGCGACGGGAATCGAACCCGCGTTCTCAGCTTGGGAAGCTGATGTTCTGCCTCTGAACTACGCCCGCGTGGTCACCGACCTCGCAGTGGCCGTCGGTCACGCACCGCCAGGCTATCTTCGGGCGCCACGATGATTCTGTCCGATCGCACGATCCGCGAGGAGATCGCCTCCGGTCGAATCGTTATCGCTCCATTCGATGACACCTGCGTGCAGCCGTCATCGGTTGATCTGCACATCGATCGGTACTTCCGAGTGTTCCGCAATCACACGATGGGTTTCATAGACGTGAAGCAGGACCAAGACGAGCTCACTGAGCTTGTCGAGATCGATCCGGAAGACGTTTTCATCCTCCACCCAGGGGAGTTCGTACTCGGCTCGACACTTGAGCGAGTTGCTCTCCCGAACGATTTGGTCGCGAGGCTCGAGGGTAAGAGCAGCCTCGGTCGGCTTGGACTACTGATTCACTCGAGCCTGGCTGGGACCGAGCCGGTCCTGTTCCTAGACGACGCCGGGTTGCGACTGCTCCCAATCGAAGAGATCGTCCGAAAGAAGCTTGAAGGATCGGTGGTCTCCTTCGACCCGGACACTTTCGAGGCCGGTTACTCCCAGGTGACAGGCTGGGTTGAGAGCGGCGCCGACAGGATCTTCGAAGTGAGATTGGCTTCTGGTCGCAGCGTTCGGGTTACGGCGGGTCACAACCTCTTCAGCTTGGACAGGCATGGCGACATCGTGAAGCTGCGGGCGCAGCAGCTGACCGACGGCACGCTGGTCGCGATTCCGCGGCGAATCCCCGATCCGCCACAGGCGTGTGCCGTGTTCGACTTTCGTGCCCTCGTACCCGAGGCGCTGGTCGGCCGCATGATGTTCGAGGGGCCGACGGTCGACGCCGCGCTCCAGGATCGGGCGACGGCCGAGATGTTGCAGGAGTCGCGGCCAGCGAGCGCGACCTGGTGCAGGAAAAAACGGCGGCTTCCCGGAGAGGTCGCGAGGGCCTCTCGGGCCGTCTGGCCAGAACTCGGCAGTCTCGATTACGTCCGTCCGCGAGGATCTCGATACGGCCTCCCGACCGTGTGGCAAGTCGACGAAGACCTCGCCTGGCTGATCGGCTTCTACATCGCCGAGGGTTACCGCCGACCACGCCAGGTCGTCTTCTCCAACTCGGACCAGCGCCTCCTCGATCGGGTCGATTCGATCCTGACCCGATGGGACTTACCGAGGTACCGGTCTTCCACCTCTATCTGCTGTGCGTCGTCGATGCTCTCGTACTTCATGGGCTGGATCGGCACCGGGGGCAAGGCATGGACCAAGCGAGTGCCTGCCTCCGCCCTCGGTTGGCCGCGCCCGCTCCTCGAGGCGCTGCTCGAAGGAATGCTGGATGGCGACGGAGCGCACAGCGGAAGCGACCGGCGTTGCTACTCGTCATCGTCGCCCGGCCTGGTCAGTGACCTTCTATACCTTGCCCAGCGTCTTGAAATGAGAGCGACGGCTTCGTTCCGCGATCGAGGCCTGCAGGGCCTGTTTCAAGTCTCGATGCCGCCGAACGAGCACAGGCTGCTCACCGCCGTGCCGCTCGCCGACAGATTGTTGGTCCGTGCCCGCTCTAGCGCTGGGTTGACCCAGGCCGAGGCAGCTCACCTGCTGGGCTACAAACACGCCACCGATCTCTGCAATCTCGAGAACCGCACGGGTCGGGACGCCGTGCGGGTCACCACCTTGCGGCGTTTCGTGGCGCTCTACGAGCGCACCGTCCCCGACGCAGAGGAGATATCCAAGATTTCTCGCCTCACGGAGGGTGGACTCGCGTGGGACCGCGTCGAGCACGTGGTCGATACCGGATTGGTCGAGCCCGTCTACGACCTCGAAGTCAGGCCCGGCGGTCGCAGGGTCGAGAACTTTGCGGCGGGTTCAGGCGGCGTGTTCGTCTCTAACACCGCGGGATTCGTCGACTCGGGTTGGGACGGGCATCTAACCCTCGAGCTTTCGAATGTTGCGAACCTTCCGATCACTCTGTACCCCGGCATGAAGATCGGACAGATCAGCTTCCTCACGATGACGACCGAGGCCGACCACCCTTACGGGTCCTCGCAGCTCGGTTCCAAGTACCAGAACCAGCGCGGCCCGACCCCGAGCCGCTACTTCGAGAACTTCAGCGAATAGGCCGGTTGCAACGTCTCGGCAGATGGAGACGTTAAGCAGGTGCGATAGCGCTCGCGAGTGTCGCGTCAGCTCGCAGCGGTCGCGACATATCGGACGTCCATGGCGTCGCTGTGGCCCGACCACGTCAGTGTGAGCCGCCAGCAGCCTGCCGCGGGGAGATTGATGATCGAAGGGCCTGGGCCACCGAGAACGGTACGACGGACGTCACGGCCCACCCGTTTTGTTCCCTCCATGCGCTGCGCGTCGATGACGAGAGGGGACCCGCTACTCGAAACGCGGGAGACCCACAGGATCTTGTTGTTGTGCGTTCTTGGAGGAGGGAATTCCAGCGGATCGGCCCACAGAATCGCAGCGATTCTCCCTTGCTCGCCGAGCTCATAGGGCATGCGGGGGCGTGACGCGCTGAATCCGGCGCGGGCCCAGCTCGGAAGGACGCCATCGACGACGCGGGGTTGACATGCTTCAACTGTCGGGCGCATTCCCGCAGGATTGGCGGACGCGTGCGCAGGAACAGCCAGCATGAGCATCGAAACTGTGATGAGCGGAACGGCACCGAACCGCGCATCGCGCAACGTGCGCATCACAAATTCGAGGATACGCCAGCGCGATTCGGACTGAGGCGCTGCCTGCTCGCGGCGTGCCATGGACCGGCAGATCGAGGGGTTATCCCGCCTGGCGCGCGACGGCTTCTGCCGCGGCGCGGATCGCGTCCGGGTCCCCGAGGTAACGCGCCGAGCGAACGTGGAGCTTTTCGTCGAGGTCGTAGAGACGTGGGACGCCCGTCGGGATGTCGAGGTCGACGATGTCGTCGTCGGAGATGTGCTCCAGGTACTTCACCATCGCCCGCAGGCTGTTGCCGTGCGCGACGACGAGGGCGGTTTTGCCGTCGAGGAGGTCTTTGGCGATGTGGTCCTCGTAGTAGGGGACCATCCTCTCGACGACGTCGGCCAGGCACTCCGCCGCGGGAAGGGCGTCGGGGGGGACGTCGGCGTAGCGCGGATCGTTCGTCGGGTGATAGGGGCTTTCGAGGTCGACCGGCTCGGGCGGAGTGCGGTAGCCGCGGCGCCACGTCCTCACCTGCTCGGCGCCGAAGCGCTCGGCCGCCTCTTTCTTGTTCATTCCCTGCAAGGCGCCGTAGTGCCGCTCGTTCAGTCGCCAGTGCCGATGAACGGGCAGGTACGTCTTGCCGGCGATGGAAAGCGCCAGGTCAGCGGTACGGACCGCCCGCGTGAGCACCGAGGTGTAGACGATGTCGATGCGGAGTCCGGGTTCGGCGGCGAGGAGACGACCGGCGTCTTCCGCCTCTGATTCGCCCCGCTCGGAAAGATCGACATCGACCCACCCGGTGAAGAGGTTGGCCGCATTCCATTCGCTCTCGCCGTGACGGAGAAGGACGAGCGTCGGCACGCGGTTCAGGGTAGCTATTTGGTGGGTTTTCGGCCCACGAACCCGACTTGCCAGTTCTGAAGCCGCGCTAGCTTTGCCCCGCCCTCCGTCCTTCGGCCCTTCGGCCCCTTCGGCCCCTACCTTGACAATGCCGCACTCAACTTTGCTATAGTCTGGGTTGGTAAGTAAGTGGAACAGCCCCGTCAGCGGGTAGCTGCCGGGCCGAGAACGAGACTATGGAGGCGGCAGCGATGCCAAAGGCGGTCGGAATCGACCTCGGGACGACGAACTCGGTCGTGAGCGTGCTCGAGGGGGGCGAGCCGACAGTTATCCCGAACGCGGAG
Source organism: Acidimicrobiales bacterium (assembly GCA_049696635.1). Classification (GTDB taxonomy): domain Bacteria; phylum Actinomycetota; class Acidimicrobiia; order Acidimicrobiales; family Bog-793; genus CAVRXQ01. Next base: position 22,288 of record JBAVUF010000002.1, read on the forward strand.
GGGAACCGGACGACACCGTCCGTCGTCGGCTTCGCGAAGTCCGGCGAAGTGCTCGTCGGTGAGGTTGCGAAGCGTCAGGCGATCACGAACCCCGATCGCACCGTGCGCTCGGTGAAGCGCCAGATGGGGACGAGCTGGACGATCGACATCGACGGGAAGAAGTACACCGCCCAGGAAATCTCGGCTCGAATCCTGCAGAAGCTCAAGCGGGATGCCGAAGCCTTTTTGGGCGACACCGTCAACCAGGCAGTGATCACCGTCCCCGCGTACTTCGACGACGCGCAGCGGACGGCAACGAAAGAGGCGGGTCAGATCGCCGGCCTCGAAGTGTTGCGGATCATCAACGAGCCGACGGCTGCCGCGCTCGCGTACGGGCTCGACAAGGAAGGTGCCGAGCAGACGATCCTTGTCTTCGACCTCGGAGGTGGCACGTTCGACGTGTCGATCCTCGAGATTGGGGAGGGCGTGTTCGAGGTCAAGTCCACTTCGGGAAATACACACCTCGGTGGTGACGACTGGGACCAGCGCGTCATCGACTGGTTGGTGAAGACGTTCAAGGACACCGAAGGCGTCGATCTGTCGAACGACAAGATGGCGCTGCAGCGACTCAAGGAGGCGGCCGAGAAGGCGAAGATCGAACTCTCCGCTGTGCAAGAGACGACGATCAACCTCCCGTTCATCACGGCGACATCCGAGGGGCCGAAGCACCTGGATTTGAAGTTGACCCGCTCGAAGTTCCAGGAGCTGACCGAGGACCTCGTCCAAGCGTGCCGTGGTCCCTTTGATCAGGCGATCAAAGACGCAGGTCTTTCGAAGCCCGACCTCAACCATGTGATCCTTGTCGGCGGCGCGACGCGCATGCCGGCGATCCAGGAGCTCGTCGTTGAGCTCACCGGCAAAGAGCCGAACAAAGGCGTGAACCCCGACGAGGTCGTCGCGATCGGCGCAGCCATCCAGGCGGGCGTGCTGAAGGGCGAAGTGAAAGACGTCCTTCTCCTCGACGTGACGCCGCTCAGCTTGGGCATCGAGACGAAGGGCGGGATCATGCACCGGTTGATCGAGCGCAACTCGACGATTCCGACGAAGCGCTCCGAGGTGTTCACAACGGCCGAGGACAACCAGCCCTCCGTCGAGATTCACGTCCTCCAAGGCGAGCGCGAGATGGCGATGTACAACAAGACGCTCGGAAAGTTCCAACTCGTCGACCTTCCGCCGGCGCCCCAGGGCGTTCCGCAGATCGAGGTCACTTTCGACATCGATGCGAACGGCATCGTCCACGTCTCGGCGAAGGACCGCGCGACGGGCAAGGAACAGTCGATGACGATCACCGGCCAGACCTCCCTGCCACGCGACGAGATCGAGCAGATGATCCGCGACGCAGAAGCGCACGCTGAGGACGACCGCCGTCGTCGCGACGAAGCAGAGACCCGTAACAACGCCGACACCCTCGTGCACCGGACGGAGAAGCTCTTGAAAGACGAGGGCTCGAAGTTCACCGGCGATGAGAAAGACCGTGTCGAAAGCGCCCTGAAGACGTTGAAAGACGCGCTCGCGGGCACCGACATCGAGGCGATCAAGTCCGCGTCGGACGCGCTGTTGTCTGCGTCGCAGGCTTTCGCCCAGCGTCTGTACGAGCAGGCGTCCCAGACGTCCGCTGCACCGGGACCCGACGGATCGACCGGGTCCGCTAGTTCGGATGAGGATGTCGTCGACGCCGAGGTCGTTGACGACGCCGGCTCCGCTGGGGCATGAGCGGGAACCGACGCCTCGCCGACCAACCAGACGATCAGAACCCCGAGGGCGAGGCGCAGGAGACGCTCGGCGCAACCGCCGAGGACGAGGTCGCGAAGTCAGAGGTGAACGAGTCGACTGGGCGCGCAGAAAAGCGCGTCTTGGTCGAACCGGTCGCCGCGCAACGCGACGAGTACCTCGAGATGCTGCAACGTCTGCAGGCCGAGTTTGAGAACTACCGGAAGCGGACGGTCCGTCAGCAGACGGATCTGCTGCATCGGGCGTCGGAAGGTCTCATCGAAAAGCTGCTTCCGGTCCTCGACGCGCTCGACTTAGCGCTCGCGCACGCCGAGAGCGACGCGACCGACGGTGATCAACTGAAAAAGGCGCTCGCACAGATCGACGCGTTGATGCGCAAGATCCTTGCTCAGGAGGGGCTCGAGCGGATCGACGAATCCGGCGTCGCGTTCGATCCGGCGATTCACGATGCCGTGGCGCACGAGCCCGCCGGGTCTGTTGTAAGCGATGAGGCAACGACCGGAAAGGTCGACCACGGACGCGTGAGCGAAATCATGCGAGCGGGTTATCGGTTGCACGGGCGCGTCCTGCGTCCGGCGATGGTGAAGGTGGAGGGCTGAGGCCCGCGTGACCGCGCAACGCGAATGGTTCGAAACGGATTACTACAAGGTGCTCGGCGTCAAGCCGGAAGCGACCGAGAAGGAGATCACACGCGCCTATCGCAAGCTCGCGAAGCAGTACCACCCGGATGCCCACCCCGGTTCTGAGGATCGTTTCAAGGAGATCTCCGCCGCGTACGACGTGCTCGGTGACGCGGAGAAGCGCAAGGAGTACGACGAAGTTCGAAGGCTAGGCGCCGCGGGTCCGGGATTTGGGCGAGCGGGTGCCGGGGGGTTCAACTTCAACGTCGACGATCTCTCTGATCTGTTCGGCGGGATCTTCCGCTCCGGGAGCTCGGGCAGGCGATCGTCGACCGTGTTCGGTCCACGTCGGGGCGACGACGTCGAAGCCGAGCTGCACTTGTCGTTCGAAGACGCGATCGAAGGCGCCGTGACGACCGTGAACGTGACGACGAGAGTTGTCTGCCATACCTGCGGCGGGAGCGGGTCGCGTCCTGGAACGAGCCCGATTGTCTGTCCGCGCTGCGGCGGGTCAGGGGTGATCAACGACAATCAGGGGCTCTTTTCGCTGTCGACCACCTGCCCGGAATGCGGCGGGCGCGGCACGAAGATCGTCGACCCTTGCCCGACCTGCTTCGGTACCGGCTACGAGCGTCGCGAGCGCAAGGTGAACGTCCGCGTGCCGGCAGGTGTCGAGGACGGAAAGCGCATCCGCGTGAAAGGGCGCGGCGAGCCTGGCCAAGAGGGCGGACCGCCGGGAGACCTCTATGTCACCTTGCACGTCGCACCACACCGGCTCTTTGGTCGACGCGGTCGCAACCTCACGCTGACGGTTCCGGTCACGTACCCGGAGGCCGCGCTCGGAGCGACGATCACAGTGCCGACGCTGAATAAGCCGGTGTCACTGAAGGTGCCGCCGGGCACGAAGAATGGTCAGACGTTGCGCGTGCGCGGCAAGGGCATCCATCAGGGCTCTCACGTTGGCGACCTCCTCGTGAGCGTCGAGGTCGTCGTGCCGCATGAGCTCTCCGAACAAGAACGCAAGGCGATCGAGGCGCTGCAGAAAGCGACCGCCTCTTCGCCGCGTGCCTATCTGGGCGTCTGACGATGACACGTCGCGGCGGGCCGCAGGGCGCCCCCCGAGCTGTTTACGTCATCTCGATTGCCGCCGAGCTCGCCGGCGTGCACCCCCAGACGTTGCGCATCTACGAGCGCAAGGGTCTGCTCGACCCCGAGCGCACGGGTGGGGGGAGCAGGCGCTATTCCGACGAAGACATCGCCCAGCTGCGCCGAATCAGCGCGCTCACCGCGGCGGGGGTGAACCTCGAGGGAGTCCGACGTATCCTCGCGCTCGAGGCGGAACTGAACGCGTTGAAAGAGGAGGTCGACGCGGTGCGCGCCGCTGCTGACGAGGCCGTCCGGCGCGCCCACCGTCAGTACCGACGTGAGATCGTGCCGGTTCTCCCCGCGCAGCCACCCACCACTTTTCGCACAGGCATTCGGAGACCGTGATGGCGCTCGACCCGAACCGCTGGACGCTGAAGACCCGCGAGGCGCTCGAACAGGCGAATGCGCTTGCCGCCGAACACCATCACGCGCAGATCACGCCGGCGCACGTGCTGCTCGCGGCGCTCGACCAGCTCGACGGGGTCGCGCCCGCGCTTTTGGAGCAGATGGGCGTCGACCGAACCGCGACGCGCAACCGCCTGCTGAACGAGCTCGATCGGCTGCCCCGAGCCATCGGTGGGAGCGCGCCCGAGCTTTCCACGCCTACTCGTGAGGGTCTCGAGCGCGCCGATGCGACGAGATCGGAGATGGGCGACGACTTCTTGTCCGTCGAACACGTCCTGCTTTCCTTCGCGAACGAGCTTGGTGTCGATCGCGCTGGGCTCTTGGACGCGATCCGCCAGGTCCGTGGCTCGCACCGCGTGTCGAGCGCGAACCCAGAGGAGACCTTCCGCGCCCTCGAGCGCTACGGACGGGATCTCACCGCGGCGGCGCGACAAGGCAAGCTCGACCCCGTCATCGGGCGCGACGAGGAGATCCGCCGCGTCATCCAGGTGCTGTCGCGACGCACGAAGAACAACCCGGTCCTGATCGGTGAGCCCGGCGTCGGAAAGACGGCGATTGTCGAGGGCCTCGCCAACCGCATTGTCGAAGGTGACGTCCCTGAATCGCTGCGCAACAAGCGGATCGTCGCGCTCGACCTTTCGGCGATGGTGGCCGGGGCGAAGTACCGTGGCGAGTTCGAAGAGCGGCTGCGGGCCGTGCTGCGCGAAATCGTCGATTCAGAAGGCGAGATCATCAGCTTCGTCGACGAGCTGCACACGATCGTCGGCGCTGGCGCGGCCGAGGGTGCCATGGACGCCGGCAACATCGTGAAGCCGATGCTTGCCCGGGGCGAGCTCCATCTCATTGGCGCGACGACGCTCGACGAATACACCAAGCACATCGAAAAGGACGCTGCCCTCGAGCGGCGGTTCCAGCCGATCTACGTCGGTCCACCGTCGGTCCAAGACACGGTCGCCATCCTGCGCGGGCTGAAAGAGCGCTACGAGGTCCATCACGGCGTGCGGATCCAGGACGCCGCGCTCGTTGCGGCGGCGGTGCTCTCGGACCGGTACGTGACGGGTCGCTTCCTGCCGGACAAGGCGATCGACCTCATCGACGAGGCTGCGAGCCGGCTCCGCATCGAGATCGACTCGAAGCCGACCGAGATTGACGTCATCTCGCGCCGCATCCGCCAGCTCGAGATCGAGCGTGTCGCCCTGCAAAAAGAGACGGACGCCGTTTCGAAGGAGCGACTCGGACGGATCGAGTCCGAGCTCGCAGACCTGCGCGAACAGGAATCGGCGATGACCGCGCACTGGCAAGCGGAAAAAGACGCCATTGCCACCATCCGTCAGCTGAAGACGAAGCTCGAAGAACGACGCGGCGAAGCCGAGCGCAAAGAGCGCGACGGCGAGTTGGACGCGGCGGCGGCGATCCGTTACGGCGAGTTGCCCTCGCTGGATCGTGAGATCGCCGAGGCGACGGAAAAGCTCGCCGTTTTGCAAGAGCGGGAGAAGATGCTGAAAGAAGAGGTTGACGCGGAAGACGTCGCCGAAGTTGTCGCGCGCTGGACGGGTATCCCGGTCTCGCGAATGTTGGAGGGCGAAGTCGACAAACTCGTCCGCATGGAGGACGTGCTGCGACAGCGCGTCATCGGTCAGGACCACGCGGTCTCCGTGGTCGCTAACGCGATAAGGCGGAGCCGCGCCGGGCTTTCGGACCCAAACCGGCCGATCGGCTCGTTCCTCTTCTTAGGCCCGACCGGCGTCGGGAAGACGGAACTCGCCCGGGCGCTCGCCGCGTTCTTATTCGACGACGAACGGGCGATGGTGCGCATCGACATGGGTGAGTACCAGGAGAAGCACACCGTCGCACGCCTGATCGGCGCGCCCCCCGGTTACGTCGGCTTCGACGAGGGTGGCCAGCTGACCGAGGCGGTGCGCCGCCGCCCCTACGCGGTGATCCTGCTCGATGAGATCGAAAAGGCACACCCCGACGTGTTCAACGTGCTCTTGCAGGTGCTCGACGACGGCCGGATGACCGACGGGCAGGGGAGAACGGTCGACTTCACGAACACCGTGTTGGTGATGACTTCGAACCTGCGCGGCGAACCGATCGACTTTTTCAAACCCGAGTTCGTGAACCGCATCGATGAGATCGTGCGCTTCCGACCGCTCGAGAAATCCGACCTCGTCGCGATCGTCGACATCCAGCTGAGGGCCCTCGAGTCCCGGCTCGAAGAGCGCGATATCCATCTAGACGTCGCCCCGGAAGCGGTCTTGCTGATCGCCGATCGAGGCTACGACCCGCAGTTCGGGGCGAGACCGATTCGCCGGGTCATCCAGCGCGACATTGGCGATCCGCTCGCGCTCGCGCTCTTGGAGGGCAAGTTCAGCGACGGGGCGACGGTGCACGTCGGAGTGGAAAACGGCGAGCTCGTCTTTTCGTAGCTTTCGAAAGGACGAATCTCTGCTGTGTGAGCGCGCTGTGGTCGGCGAGGATGGCGATAGATCTTGCCAATCGGAGGTTCGGTGATGCGCGACGCGCTGCGTCGATCAGTGCTCTTTCCCTACGAAGTGGTGACAGCCGCCTCGATGCCGCTTGGTGCGCGCGTCCTTGCTGACTGCGCAGTCAGAGCTGCCGCGATCGACGAGTCAGATCGCGTCGTCGACGTCGGTTGCGGTCCAGGGACAGCGTCGCGCGCCGCCGCGCGGCGTGGCGCGGAGGTGTTCGGTGTCGACCCGACCCCGATGATGCTGACCTTCGCGCGGTGGTTCACCAAGGAACCGCTGCGCGCCCGAATCACCTGGCTCGAGGGCCTCGCAGAAGCGATCCCGCTCGGCGACGGCGAAGCGACCGTGGCGATCGCGACCCGCGCCGCGCACCACTTCGACGATGTCGGATCGGCGTTCGAAGAGATGCGACGCGTGCTTTCCCCAGGCGGGCGGGTCGTGATCGTCGAACGCGCCGTTCGCCCAAAGACCCGTGGCCGCCGCGGCCATGGATTCACCCCCGAGTTCGCGAGCGAAATGGCCTCCGAGCTCGAAGCCTTCGGTTTCGATCAGGTGGAGGTGGAGACGCGGCCTTCCGGTCGGGGCGGGCTCGTCGTTTTGAACGCGGTCCGGAAATGACCCGCCACGAGGACGACGGTCAGCGCCTTGGCCGTACTCATCGCGACGTGCCGATCAGCGGCCGAACTTGATGCGGGCGATCTTGAAGCGCTTGCCAGAGACGGCGGTCACCGCCGGGACGATCGCGACCCATATCGCGATTGTGCAGATCATTGACGTCTCATAGCCGAACGGCTTAATGCCGACATCGCTCGCGAGGGCGCCCGCGAAGAGCATCAGGAACCAGGCACTGACGAAAAAGAGCAGACCAGCCGTCGGGAGCTTTAGGAATCCGAACACCGCCGCCTCCAGTCTCGAGTACGCCAAGTCGCGCCATCGCCTTCCGGCGCGAGACCAAATCGAAACACGCCTTCACGCAGGCTGCCAGCCCTGTTCCCGATGGCGCGGCGAGTCCGGGGGTAGGAACGGCCTGCTAGGTAGGATCGGGCCGCTCGAGCGAAGGGAGTTCGGTGCCCGCGACCGTTGTGGTCGGGACGCAGTGGGGTGACGAGGGGAAGGGCAAGCTCACCGATCTCCTCGCGAAGGACATGCGGCTCGTGGTGCGCTACCAAGGCGGCCACAACGCCGGCCACACGATCGTCGTCGGCGGCGAGACCTTCGCGTTGCAGCTCGTGCCGAGCGGCGTCTTCTACCCCGACACCGTTCCGGTGATCGGCAACGGCGTCGTCGTCGACCCCGCCGTCTTGTTGGACGAGTGCGAGTCGCTCGAGGCACGCGGCGTCGACACCTCGCGACTCGTCGTGTCTGGCAACGCGCACCTGATCATGCCGTACCACTACGAGATCGACCGGGCGACGGAGCGGTCGCTCGGCAAGAACAAGCTTGGGACGACGAAACGCGGCATCGGTCCGGCGTACGCCGACAAGGCAGCGCGCATCGGCCTTCGCGTGCAGGACCTGCTGGACGAGAAGATCTTTCGCCAGAAGCTTGACGTCGTCCTTCGCGAGAAGAACGCCATCTTGACAAAGGTGTTCAACCGGTTGCCGATCGATGAACGCGACATCACGATGCGCTATCTCGGCGAGATCGCTCCGCGTCTTGCGCCGAAGATCGGCGACACCGTGGCGCTCGTTCACGAGACGCTCGAGGCGGGTGAGAACGTCATGCTCGAGGGGGCGCAGGCGACCTTCCTCGACCTCGACCACGGCACATACCCGTTCGTCACTTCATCGAATCCAACCGCCGGGGGAGCGTGTGTCGGGTCCGGTGTCGGACCGCGCGACATCGATCGGGTCGTCGGCATCGCCAAGGCGTACATCACCCGCGTCGGCTCGGGGCCGTTCCCGACCGAGGTCGACGGAGAGATCGCCGACGTCCTCGTCGACCGCGGCCACGAGTACGGGACGAACACGGGTCGCCGTCGTCGTCCCGGTTGGCTTGACCTCGTCATGCTTCGTCACGCGGTACGCCTCAACTCGATCTCCGAGATCGCCCTCACGAAGCTCGACGTCCTCTCGGCGCTCGACCAGGTGAAGCTGTGCGTCGCTTATGAGTACGACAACGAACGTTTGACCCGGGTTCCGTACCACCAATCGATCCTTCACCGGGTGCGCCCCGTCTACGCCGAGCTTCCCGGTTGGCAGTCCGACCTTGCCGACGTCACGGAGGTTGACGACCTTCCGGCGCCGGCACGCGCGTATATCGAGATGATCGTCGAGCACGCCGGTGTCCCCGTGACCTACGTCGGCGTCGGGCCAGAGCGGGATCAGTACGTCCACATCGCCGCATGAGGGTTCTCGTCGTCGGGTCGGGAGCGCGAGAGCACGCGCTTGCGCTGGCCTGCGCCCGCAGCGCTGACGTCGTCATCGCGCCGGGGCGCGATGCGATGCGCGCC
>JBAVUF010000003.1:0-8828 GCA_049696635.1 Acidimicrobiales bacterium
GTGCCCCGCCGGTCGGCCGTTCGGTTGGTGATTCTCTAGGTCAAGCCCTTCTGATCAGCGTGAAGAGGTGGACCCTCTCCGCCCTGAGGTGTGCAAGCCGCTTCAGGTCCGCCCTGCGCAACGCGGCGCTCAGGTGGTGCGAGCGCAGCGCCCGCTCGATCGACCGCATCGAGGTCTCGACCTTCAGTAGCCGACTCACGTACTTGAAGGCGTTGACCTTCTGTGCGACGTGAGCAGCGATCGAGACTGCCTGCGGGTAGGTCGGAGCGGTCGTCGTGCCGGCGTTGGTGCTGCCGGGATTGGCGACTGTCGCCGGGTGGGATGGAGCCGCCGGTGGCGGTGGGTCGGCGTTCGTCCACGTGATCTGCGTGGTCGAAGGACCTTCGCTCATCGTCACGTCCGCTGACGAGTTCGTGTCCACGCCACCAAGGGTGACGTTCGAGAGCACGGGCTCAGTCGTCGCCGTGAACGTGCTGCCCTCCCAGACCGAAACGTCCGTCAGGTTCGAACTAATAGCTGTCGCTTGGAAGTTCGCCTGACCCGTCTCGGTGATGAGCTGGGTGCCGTTGTACGGCAGGTTCGTGAAGTCCTGGCACACGGTTCCGTTGGTGACACCCGCAGGAACGGTGATCGACGCAGTGAACGAACCGGGGGCGATCGCCAACGTGTCGCCGACGTACTGCGGTCCGGCGATCGTGAAGTTGAACGTCCCGGTGTCGGTGCCGGCGTCCTTGCAGAGTTCGAGCGTCGACGGGTAAGCGAGCCCATCGTGGAACTCGATGACTGCCTCGTTGCCCGGGGAACCCGACGACGTCGTCGGCGTGCCGATCAGGACAGTGATCGACCGGTTCGCGAGGTCAGGGTTCGGGGTAACGGACGGGTCGAGTGACTGGGCGCCGTAGTTGTCGATCGAGTACGCCTCGGTTCCCGGGGTAACTCCCTCGGTGATTGTCACCGACGTTCCGGGCCGATACGCAACCGGGCTCGAGCAATTCTCACCCGGGTTCGCCGTCAAGTTGAACGTACCAGGAGCCGTGTCCGGTCCAGCGACACCGTTGTTCACCGTCTCGGTGAACGAGTACGTCGTCGCAGTTCCTTGAGGCTGGTCGGCCAAGTCGCCGTCCCACTCCTTGCAGATCTTCAATCCGACGACGTCATCGGTGTAGGTCACGACGCTGATTTGCGTCATGTCCGTGTTCGGCTCGACGGTGAAGCTCGCCGTGCCAGTCACCAAGTCCGGCCCACCCGTGAGGATGCCGTCGTTGGTGTTGCTGTTTTCGTACGCGGTGATGCCGGTCACGTACAGGTTGGTCCCTGCTTCGGTTGTCGTCAGCACGCCAGCGGGAACCTGGATCGCACCGCTGCAGCTGACTGTGCCCGCGATGAGGGGGACGGTCACGGTTGACGCGTACCCATCTTCGCCCGCCAGGTTGAACGAGTAGTTACCGCTTAATGGCGAGCCTGCCGGCGACGTCTTGCAGACCTTGGCGTAGCCGGTGACGAGCGAGTTGGTGAAGGTCACCGAAGACACGGTGCCCGCGCTGACCGACACGTCCGCCGTTCCAGCCGAAAGGCTGTCGCTGAGCAGGAACGACTGTCCGGGATACGTCGACGTTTCAATGTCGGTTACGCCATACCAGACGCCGGGCGTCTCGGCGATCGTGTAGCTCTGCCCCAAGTCAACTGGGACAGGATCGTCACAGCTCGGCGCGGCAGCCGTCCCCGCGTCCACGGTGACGGTGGTGGTCCAAGCATTGGTGTCACCCGTGATCGTGAACGTGAAGGGCGCATCCGTGGTGACGCTGATCGGCGGCGTGGCGAACACCTTGCAAATCTCGATGTAGCCACCGTCCGCCGTCGCTCCCGACGTCGCCGCGATTGCTCCGACGAGCGCCATCGACCCACCGACCAAAGCCAGCAGGGCGACCACGCTCCTAAATTTCTTCGATGCTCTATGCATTCATTCCCCTTTTCTCTTTTGTGATGAAACCTCGAAACGCTTAGTTGCCGTACCGGCGTACTTTTGCGTTAGTCATGCACAGCACTGCAGCTGAACTCGTGCCGTTCGCTCGTCGAGCCGCCGTCGCTGATTCCGCAGGGGCAAGGCGGGAATGGCCCAGTTTCCGCCGATGTTTCCCACCCCCCCTTTCAGAGAACGGAGCCCGGCATGCCTTGTCGCCGGTACCGCCTCCAGCAGCGCAACATAAGGAAGCGCTGGTCGCGAGGCAATGAGGAAGCGTGCAAATGACCCGAATCAGGACGGGGAATTCATTACGTGTGTCTAGCCAAGTACTGGCTAGACGTAGCGATTTCGCTACAAAGAGTGCGGAGAGGTGAACGGGGGGCGACGACCGTGAGTCGGCGAGATGAATCGGTCCCGCGGCCTGGAACTCTCGTACACAAGGCGTGGTCTCAAGAGTCGACGGCCGCCGAGATGAGTCTCTCAACCGGGAGCAACACGGATGCGCGACTTGGCCCAGAGTTGGCTTCCGAAGAGCTCCCCGGGTGCTCGTCGAAAGGCGCTGAAGCGGCTCAAAATTCCCGTCTTCAATCCAAGCTGCTCGACTATTGCCCACGTTAAGCGGTAGACGAGGTTGCGAGCATCGCAACGATCACGCGAGGAGTTCTGCGATCGGCGACAGCCTTAGATCGGGCTATTTCATCAATCTTGATGGTGCGAAGCGCGAAATCGCTCGGCATGCTTCGCATGTCTGACCAGTCCTCATATGGCCGGGCGATAGTTGGATCGCGTTATGAGCGCTCTAATTCAGCAATTTGAGGAACAGGAACAGATGGCTGACATCGATCGTGCCTTTCCCGATGAGACCAGCGTGACCACTGCATCCAATGACTTGCTCTGTCCTATTTCGTTCGTGCGAAGGGCAAACGCGAACGAAGATCACTATCGTTCGTCCGCTGTTCGCTGAGGAGCGACATCGTGCGAGCACGACGACGTGGACTGCGTAGCAGTCGCCGAAATCGAACGGAGCGACGGAAAACAGGACGGGTCTTCGCTCTAATCGGCCTCTCGGGGGCACTCGTGCTCGCCGGCGGACTAAGTCAACTTCTCGGAGACGCAACCGCCTCCGCGCAATCGTCGCAAACGATCACATTTACTTCGACTCCTCCGTCTCCGGCCTACTACAACGACAGCTACACACCAACGGCAACCGCGACATCGGGCTTGCCGGTTCAGTTTTCGATCGATTCCTCGTCAACGCCCGACGCCTGTTCGTATTCGTCGGGCACAGGCGAGGTGACGTTCACTGGCGTCGGTACATGCTTACTCGACGCCGACCAGTCGGGCGACGGTGTGAACTGGGACGCCGCACCGACGGCGTCTCAGAGCTGGTCGATCGTTCCCGCTCCGCAGACAATCAGCTTCACTACGAGTGCTCCTTCTCCGGCCGTTTACGGCACGACGTACTCACCGGTGGCGACATCGACCTCGGGACTCGACGTTCAGCTGTCGATCGATTCGGCGTCGGCGGGAACTTGCTCGTTCACTTCGAGCACCACGGTCTTGTTCACCGCTGGGACGGGTACTTGTGTGCTGGATGCGAACCAGCCTGGAAATTCCGACTACGACTCGGCTCCCGAGGTCCAACAAATCATCACCGTCGGACCGGCAACACAGACGATCGCCTTCACGCCGAGTTCCCTTCCCTCGGATGCCGTTTATGGCGGGACGTTCACGCCTGTCGCGACAGCCTCATCGAATCTGCCTGTCTCGATCACGGTTGACCCGAGCGCAGCGAGCGTCTGCGCGTTCACCTCCTCGACGACGGTCATGTTGACCACCACTGGCACCTGCGTGCTGGACGCGTCGCAGGCGGGCAACTCCGATTACCAGGCTGCGGCACCAGTCCAGCAAGACGTCACAGTGGGCAAGGCGTCACAGACGATCGCCTTCACGCCGAGTTCCCTCCCATCGAATCCTTCGGTCGGTGACACCTTCACTCCCGCCGCCACCGCTTCTTCGAATCTCACTGTCTCGATCACGGTTGACCCGAGCGCAGCGAGCGTCTGCGCGTTCACCTCCTCGACGATGGTCCAGTTCACATCCACGGGTACCTGCGTACTCGACGCGAGCCAACCCGGTAACCCCGATTACGACGCTGCGACGCAATCTCAAGACCTCACCGTCGGCAAGGCGTCGCAGGCGATCACGATTCCTTCGGATTTCCCGACGACCGCTGTTTACGACGGAACGTACGATCCAACAGCGACCGCTTCGTCGAATCTCGCGGTCCAGTTCTCCGTCGATGCAACATCGAATGGGACATGCGCATTCACCTCGTCCACTGTCCTCACGTTCACCGCCCCTGGTGCCTGCGTCGTCGACGCCAATCAGCCGGGTGATTCCAACTACGACCCTGCGCCTGAGGTTCAACAAACCATCACCGTCGGCCCGGCAACACAGTCGGTCTCGATCACTTCCATGCCCACCTCATCAGAGTCGGCGTTTGACGGGAGCTACAACCCCACCGCGACGGCGAGTTCGGGCCTCGCCGTGCAGTTCTCGATCGATCCGAGTACGGCGGGGGCGTGCGCATACATCCCAGCGACGAACGAAGTCAACTACACAGACGTGGGCAATTGTCAGCTTGATGCATCACAGCCCGGCAACGCGGACTGGCAATCTGCTTCGGCGACGCCGCAGATTTGGACGATTCAAGCGGCAGCGCAGTCAATCAAGCTTCTTACGACGCCCCCGTCGTTCGTGGTCTATAGCGGCACCTCCAATCAGAGCTTCACGATTTCGGCGGCTGGTGGCGGTTCGGGTCTCCCGGTGAATTTCATTCGCGACCCATCGTCCGGAGATACCTGCACCGTCGTACCCTTTGGGACGTCGCGCGCCACCGTCTATGTCGGGGGAGCGATCGGGACTTGCACCATCGATGCCAATCAGTCGGGCGTCACGGACGGATCAGGGCAATACGTCTGGTCACCCGCTCCTGAAGTCCAGGACTCGATAATCGTCGGTCCGCCGTCGTCGGTCGTCCAGTCGATCGCTTTCACGACGAATCCTCCGTCCTTTCCTGTCGAAGGCGGGAGCTATCAACCGAGCGCCGCCGCGACCTCCGGTCTCCCGGTGCAGTTCTCCATTGATCCGTCGTCCACGTCCGGCGCCTGCACGTTTTCCTCGGGATCGGTCGACTTCACAGGCACCGGTGGCTGCGAGGTGGACGCCAATCAAACGGGTAATACGGAATATGCCTCCGCGCCCGAGGTCCATCAGTCATTCACCATCGTGAAAGAGGTCCCGCAGCTCCCGCAGACAATCTCTATCACCTCCTCGCCGCCCACTTCGGCGGAATATTCGGGATCGAACAACCAGAAGTACTCGGTCAAGGCCACCTCGAGCTCAGGACTCCCGGTGTCCCTCGTGATTGACCGGTCTTCCACATCGGTCTGCACGATCTCCGGCGCCACAGTCGCGTACGGCCGACGCACCGGCGCCTGTGTCATCGACGCGAATCAGTCAGGAGACTCGTCTTACGCGGCCGCGCCGGCTTTCGAGCAGAGTTTCACGGTCAGAGCTCCACGGATCAGCGCGAAAGGGCTGAACGTCAAGACCGGCACGAAGGAAACCTTCGTCGGTCGCGACTCCAGGGCCCGAGTCGGGTCGAAGCTTCTCGTCGAAGTCTTCGGGCCAGGAACGCTCAAGCGCCTGTTCTCAACCAAAGTTGTACGACTTCATTACTTCTTCTGGACGAGCTGGAGGCTGAAGCCAGGAACGATGACGGTCCGATTCCTAGCTGGCAAGGTCGTCATTCAAACCGTCAACGTAAAAGTTGTCGGATCCACCAAGAAGGGCAAGTCTACGAAGGGCAGATAGTCACGCGGTCACCGTCGCGGACGGTGACGCCGTAGCCGCGGTTCGGTTTGGCGCATTTGAATCGCTCTCAGGAATCGGACCCCCGTTCTGCTGAACTCTTGAACGCTCTCTGCTCGCCCCACGTAACGCGGGGTCAGTGATATCGGAGTCGGAATACGCCCGTCGATGGATTGCTCGCGCTGATGTGGGGCATCTCGTAGACGCCCGCGGACGAGATCCTGGCCGGTGCGTGGTCGACGGAAAACATGCTCAACCGCTCGGAGCCGAAGTTTGAAACTGGGACGCCTCGGGAGGATCCGTAGGCTTCCGCCATCCACTCCGCCGACCCGCCACCGCGGTAATCGGGTGCGCGGCTCACCCCGGATTGACCTGTTGTTGCGTCAGTCACGCGCGCGTACCAGCCACTTGGTCCTTTCTCGACGAAGGCAGTAATCGTGTCACCGGAGCGGATGCGCAAGTTGAAACTGATCGTCGACCCTGGATACTCCTCGGCGAAGGCTCCGTTCTCGGGCGTCCCGTCGAGGCAGTTGTCGAACAATCCGGCCTGAAGGAGCGATCCGCCTGATAAACCGCCGACTCCGACCCACGTCGAAGAGAGCGTCTGTGCTCCAGTGCAGGAGAGTTTCGGCGCTATCCAGGTCGCCTTTGCCGAAGTCACGTGCCCTGGTGTCTCGAAGTAGCCGGCCCATTGACTCGTGAGAACGGGACGGAATGAGCCGCTCACAGATGCCGACGCGGCCGTCGCGGTCCTACCGGGTCGGGGTGCAGCCTCAGTCGAAGCCGCGCCGACAAACGTTGCCGCGCCGACAACGGCGGCCACGACGAAAGCTCGCCGTCGCACGGGCCGAAGGCTATCGCTCGATTCCGCGGCTTCGGATGATGGCCGCCGGAGCAGGGCAGCCGCTCAGAAGAACCGACACGCCGGTGGAGTCGTTTGAGTTGCAGTGAAGGCGCGACAAGATTGATCGCCGAGCGCACCTGCTAGTTGGTCGGAGGACGCGGCGAGGGATCTCGCGATTTGGTGACGTACCAGCCGTTCCTGAGGTGTCGCATCGACTCGGCGGAGTCGCTTTTACCGCTGCGGGAAGTCCGCAGAGTGAGTTTCGCCCGAGCACTGGTCAGGACTCTTTTTGGGCTACCAATGAGTTATGACTTTGCTGCGCGTTCGAGGACACGCCGAGAATCACTCCGGACGCCCGCCGGATGATGTTACCTCGCGCGCTGCACGCTCAGTGCGCGCGACGCCACTTTGTGGGATGTCAACCGCGCCGTACGTGAATGACACCTTGCGCTGCGTGACTTTCTCTATTCTTCTAATCGAATTTTCATCTTGTCATCTTGCGTTCTTATTTACCTGTCGGTACCTTTCGACGAGTTACAAAACGGTTTCGGTTACTGCAGGCGGAGAGCAGTGATCGAAATGACGAAGAACGAGTGGTATGCGTTAGCCAAAGTGCGGGCATTGGCTTAGCGCTAGGACAGAGCGTCCCAAAGATTCCACCCGACCATATGGTCGCCACGTTGGGTGGGGGAGGGAATGGCGAAACCGACGCCTTGCAGCCGGAGGGCGCATGAGAGGCGTTGGAGCAGTAACCACAGAAGGTCAATCGCGTTCTGCGCCCGCACGTCGGTCGCTGAAGGACCCGTTGATCACGGTCGTGCTACCGGTCCTGAATGAAGCGGAGAACCTGCGCTGGTTGCTACCGCGAATTCCGACGGATGGCGTTGAGGTCGTGATGGTGGACGGTGGCTCGACGGATGGGAGTCGGATCGTGGCTCGCGAGCTGCGACCTGACATCGTCATCGTTGGACAGTGCCGTCCCGGCAAGGGATGTGCGATGGTGCACGGATACCGACGCGCATCCGGCGACGTGATCGTCACGCTCGACGCAGACGGGAGCACCGACCCCGTAGAGATTCCGCGTTTCGTGGAAGCACTTTTGAATGGCGCAGACTTTGCAAAGGGGACACGAGAAGCCGAAGGCGGTGGGAGCGCCGATCTGACGCGTTTACGCCGCTTCGGAAACCGCGGCATCACCTGGCTTGCCAACCGCAGACTCAGCACCCACTACAGCGATTTTTGCTACGGGTACAACGCGTTCTGGAGAGACTGCCTCCCGAGCCTGACCTTCACAATGGCTGGATGTGAGGAGACCGCTCCGCAGCAGGGAGACGGTTTCGAGATCGAGACGTACATGCACGTGCGTGCTCGACTGACCGGCCTACAGGTCGTTGAGGTTCCAAGTTATGAATTGGCTCGGATCAATGGCACGTCGCACCTGCGGACATTTTCCGACGGTTTCAAATGCCTCACGACGTTGATGAGGGCCGGACGCGTTCGCCGGCGGGAATCCGCCGACCTTCACGGCACCGGAACCGAAATTGGGCTCGCACCGTGCCCATCGCTTCTGGCACTCGACGGGTGATCGACTTAGCGCCCACGCGGGACGTCCGCATCGATATGGGTTCCGGGCAAGCATCCGGCGCGGCGGTGGCCACGATCTCATGCGTTGGCGACGAGCCATCGTCGACGTGGACTACTGCATCGAGATGAGCAAGTCGCTCGACGCCAGACGTACGACGAGATCGAGTTCCCAGCCTTCGACGAGTAGTCGCCGAGCGAGCAAGCCACCCACGAAGCCTGGAGCGCCTGTTATGAGCGCGCGCGGGTCCGTCCCGTTCAGAAGGCTTCGCATGAGTTACGTGACGTACGAGAACGGTGATTCGTAGGTCGCAAACGCTGGGAGCGCCTCGTCACGAGGTGAAACGATCGGGTTGTCGAAAGGCCAGGGAACTGGAACGGAGTTCCAGCGAATGCCGCCATCGCGGGCGGAATCGTGCAGGGTACTCGTGGCGTAGACCATGACTGTCCCGTCACTCAAGGACGCGAAACCATGGGCCACGCCTTTCGGAATGAATACGGCCATTAGGGATTCGCCGTCAAGCTGCACCGTTTCGAACTCCCCAAACGTGGGTGAGCCAATTC
>JBAVUF010000004.1:0-12113 GCA_049696635.1 Acidimicrobiales bacterium
AACTCGAGGCGTTCGCGCAGGCGTTCGACGCGGCGGGGATTCCTCATCGCGGCTCGACGCCGCTGCGCTCGGACAAAGGACCCGAGATCGCCGAGGCGATCGACGGCCTCGATCGAACCGGTGGACCCGACGCGTTCGTGCGGTGGCTCGGTGATCTGAGGACACCGCCGCGATCGAGCGACGCGGCAGAGCCCGCTTCCCTCTCGCGCCGCGAGGCGACGATGCGCCTTGCGACGGATTACGCCGCGATCGAGTCGCGGCCGACCGCAGAAGGATTTCTTCGCTATCTCGATGACGCGTCGAAGGAGGGGTTCTTCGCGGTCGTCGAAGACGGTGTCGATCTCTTGACCTGCCACCGGGCAAAGGGTCTCGAATGGCCCGTCGTCTTCGTCACGGGAATCGAGATCGGCCTCTTGCCGATCGCGCACGCCATGACCCGGCCGGCGATCGAAGAAGAACGACGGCTCTTTTACGTCGCGCTCAGCCGTGCGACGTCCGAGCTCCACTGCTCGTGGGCGCGGCGCCGCTTTTTTGGTGCGCGTTCGCAACCGCGCGAACCGTCGCCCTTCCTCGACGCGGTGCTCGACACGTGCGCCGATCTCGATCGCCAGAGTCGTATCGACGCCGCGAGCGCGAAGGCGCAGCTCGCGAGGGTCCGGTCCGTCCTCGAAGCCGCCTCGCCCCCGTCGTGAACGCTGCGGAGCACCGACGAAGACCGCCGCAATCCGATCGCACACCGAAAACGTTCTTTAAACGTCAACACTCGACAACAAAACGAGGAGGAACCATGCGGCGCGCGACTGCGAAAGCCAGTGGGCTGCGGTGTCGGGCGACTCGGGTCTTCAGCACCGCCGGCCTTGTAACCGCGGTCGTCGTTCTCGCCGCCTTCCCGTCGGCTGCGGCATCGACCCAGCACGCGCGATCCGCCCACCTCAGCACCGTTCAGCATTCGCGCTCGAAATCCGCGGTCGTCGTGAAGGCCATAAAGCACGGCAAGCTCGGGACCATTCTTGCCACGAGCTCGGGCTACACCCTGTACCGCTTCACGCTCGACACGGCGAAGAAGCTCGCCTGCACAGGTGGGTGCACGGCGGCGTGGCCGCCCCTTTTGCTGCCGAAGGGCGTCACCCGCGCCACGGCGGGAAGCGGGGTCAAACAGTCCCTGCTCGGCACGAGAAAGCGCGGCACGACGCTGCAGGTCACGTACAAGGGTCTGCCCCTTTACCGTTACGCCGCCGACACGAGCCCCGGACAGACGACCGGGCAAGGCGTCGGCGGGACCTGGTTCGTCGTGAAGGCGTGAGCGCCCGCCCCAAGCTTCTTTAATCGATCAGTTTGAAATCTTGATCGAAGAGGCATCTCGCTTGAGAAAGCATCGGAGAAATCGATCACGGATTGCCCGTCTTCAATGTGATCCATTGCCCGGTGTTCTCGGCGCATTCGGGCGCAGGTAACCTCTCGCGATGACCCCCTATCCCCCGCGGTTTGGGCGCGCCCTCGCGTTCGTCGTTCTCAGTGGCGCGGTGGTCGCCACGGTTCTTGGCGTCGGCCTGCCGCCCTCGGGCGCGGCAACCCATCGGATCGTCCCGCGCGGATCGATTCCGACGGCGAAACAACTCATCACCGAGACCAAAAAAACGATGACGAACGAGTCGAGCGTGCGCGTCACGATCACCTCGAGCGACAAGTCGACGAAGCAGAACGAAACGGTCACCGAGGACGCCGGGAAGACGAACGGGCTCGAATCGATCGTGTTCGGCACGGCGACGACGAGCGTCCGTTTCACGTCCAAGGCGGCCTATGTCTCGGGCAACGCCGCCGGGCTCGAAAAGATCGTCGGGCTCTCGACGAAGGGCGCGAAGGCGGTCGGCAGTAAATGGATCGTCGTCACCAAGGGCTCGACGCAGTTCACCAACATCGTCGCCGGCGGAACGATCGGTCCGCTGACAACCGATCTTTTTCCCTCGTCGAGTACGAAGTCGGTCAAGGTGACGAGCGACAAATTGAACGGGCACAACGTGTTCGCGATGAAGTGGACCGCGACTGAGAATTCGACGAAGGTCGATCTCGCGTTGGACATCGCTACGAGCGGCACGAAACTGCCGCTCGAGCTGACCGCGACCCAAGGTAGCCTCACCTCGGTGACGCAGTTCGGGCGGTGGAACGAGCACATCAACGTGAGCGTGCCGACCTCGACGATCGCCTACTCGAAGGTGCCCTCGTAGTCCTCGTTCCTCGAAACCGGCTCAGTTCTGAAGAAGCGGCGCGCTCTTCACCTCGGTCCAACCGCCGGGCGCGAGTCGCTCGGCCTCGGGCGGGCCCCACGAGCCGGGCGCGTAGGCGAACGGTGCCTCGGTTTGGTCGAGGATCTCGGTGACGATTCGCCACTCCTGTTCGACCATGTCCTCGCGCGCGAAGTGACGCTGGTCGCCCGCCAGCGCATCGGACACGACCCGCTCATAGGCGTCCTCGATCGGTCCGAGCGCGCGGCTTAAGTCGACGGCGACGAGGATCTGTTTCGTCGCCTCCTTCGGGCCGGGGGCCTTGCCCAAAAGCTCGAAGGTCAGCGCGGCCTGCGGCTGGATGTGGAACCGGATGAGGTTCGGTTCGGGGCGTTGTCCCTCGGACGCGGCGAACAGCAACGTCGGCGGTCGGCGGAGCTCGACGACGACCTCGATCGCCGTCACCGGAAGGCACTTGCCGGTGCGGATGACGAACGGGACGTCCGCCCACCGCCAGTTGTCGATCGACAGCCGCACGGCGACGTAGGTCTCGGTCGTCGAGCCCTTCTTCACCCCTTCGACGTCGAGGTAACCCTCGTACTGGCCACGGACGCAGTCGGATCGGGAGATCGTCCGTACGGACTTCAGAAGACGGACCTGCTCGTCCCTCAGCGAGTCGGCGCTGTCGGAGACGGGCGGGTCCATCGCGAGGTACGAGAGCAGCTGCAAAAGGTGGTTCTCCAACACGTCCCGGATCGCCCCGACCGAGTCGTAGAACGAGCCTCGGTCCGCGACGTCGAAGTCCTCGGCCATCGTGATCTGCACCGATCCGACATGCGCCCGATTCCACAGCGGTTCGAGCAACGAGTTCGCGAACCGGAACATCAAGATGTCCTCGATCGATTCCTTGCCGAGGAAATGGTCGACGCGGAAGATCCGGTTCTCGGGGAAGAACTTGTGAAGCTCGATGTTCAGCTGGACTGCGGAGTCGTAGTCGTGGCCAAAGGGCTTTTCGACGACGAGGCGCGACTCCGCGTTGAGGCCGACGCTGGCGATGCCCTCGGCGACGGTCGCGAACAGAGACGGCGGCACGGCGAGGTAGTGCAGATAGTGATCCGAGGTCTTGCCGAGCTTTTTGGCGAGCGCCTTGAAGGTGTCAGGTTTCGAGTAGTCGCCCGCCACAAGCGAGATCCGTTTCGCAAACCGATCGAACACCGTCTCGTCGACGGTGAGCGATTCCGAAAGTTCCTCGCGCACCTTGTTGATGAGCCCGCCCTCGTCGAGGTCGGTGAGCGCGACGCCGACGATCGGGACGTCGAACGCCTTGCGCTCGTCAAGGTGGTACAGGGCAGGCAGGAGGAGTTTTTTCGCGAGATCGCCGGTGATCCCGAACAGCACGAACGCCTTCGGTCGGTCGCTCACGCGTGT
Source organism: Acidimicrobiales bacterium (assembly GCA_049696635.1). Lineage (GTDB taxonomy): Bacteria > Actinomycetota > Acidimicrobiia > Acidimicrobiales > Bog-793 > CAVRXQ01. The sequence continues at coordinate 3,651 of JBAVUF010000004.1, forward strand.
GTCCTTTCTTCTCGGAACCACTCGACGAGACCGGACGTCGAGCTGTCCTGGTCGGTGAGGTCCGGCGTCTCCGTCGAGCTGAGCGACGGTGCGAGCGAGCTCGCCATCTGCTTGCCGAGCTCGACGCCCCACTGGTCGAACGAGTCGATACCCCAGACGACCCCCTCCACGAACACGGTGTGCTCGTAGAGCGCGACGAGCTGCCCGAGCACGGCCGGCGTGAGCTTCGGGGCGAGGATCGTCGAGCTCGGATGGTTGCCCGGCATCACCTTGTGCGGGACGAGCGCGGCGGGGACGCCCGTCCCGGCGATCTCCTCCGCCGTCCGCCCGAAGGCCAACGCCGCGCTCTGCGCGAAGCAGTTCGCCATCAGCAAATCGTGCTGGTCGCCGTGCTCACGGGTCGAGTTCGCGAAGCCGATGAAGTCGGCGGGCACGAGCTTTCGTCCCTGATGGAGAAGTTGGTAAAAGGCGTGCTGTCCATTCGTACCCGGTTCGCCCCAGAAGATCTCTCCGGTCTGGGTCGTGACCTCGCTGCCGTCGCGGCGCACCGACTTGCCGTTCGACTCCATCGTGAGCTGCTGGAGGTACGCGGCGAAGCGCGCCAGCCGCTCGGAGTACGCGAGCACGACATGGCTCTGCGCGGCGAAGAAGTTGTTGTACCAGACGTTCAGCATCCCCTGGATCACCGGCATGTTCGCTTCGAGGGGCGCCGTCGCGAAGTGCTGGTCGATGGCGTGGAAGCCCGCCAGCATCTCTGCGAAGCGCTCCTTGCCGATCGCGCACATCAGCGAGAAGCCGATCGCCGAGTCATACGAGTAGCGCCCGCCGACCCAGTCCCAGAACTCGAGCATGTTCTCGGGGTCGATGCCGAAGGCCCGCACCTGTTCGGTGTTCGTCGAGACGGCGACGAAGTGGCGCGCCGTCGCCGATTCGTCCGAGCCGAGACCGGCGAGCAGCCACGCCTTCGCGGCGCGGGCGTTCGTGAGCGTCTCCAAGGTGGTGAACGTCTTCGAGGAGACGACAAAGAGCGTCTGTGCGGGATCGAGGTCGGCCGTCTTCTGCCACAGGTCGACCGGGTCGACGTTCGAGACGAAACGGCACGTGAGCTCCGCCGTCGCGTAATCGCGCAACGCCTCGTAGGCCATCGCCGGTCCGAGATCCGAACCGCCGATTCCGATGTTTACGACGGCGCGGATCCGTTTGCCCGTCGCGCCCTTCCACTGCCCCGAGCGGATCGCATCGGAGAGCGCTCCCATCCGGTCGAGCACACGATGGACGTCCGCGACGACGTCCTGACCGTCGACGACGAGATGATCGCCACGCGGCTTTCGGAGGGCGATGTGGAGCACCGCGCGATTCTCCGTCGTGTTGATGTGCTCGCCCGAGAACATCGCGTCCCGCCACGCCTCCACGCCGACACGGCGCGCGAGGGCGATGAGGGTGTCAAGGGTGTCTTGGCGGAGCCGGTGTTTCGAGTAGTCGAGGTGGAGCTCGCCAGCGTCGAGGGTCATGCGCTTGCCTCGCCCGGTATCCGACGCGAAGAACTCGCGCAGGTGCACCTCTCGATCGGCTCCTCGGTGTTCTGCGAGCGTGAACCACTCCGGCGTCGTCGTTACGTCGACGGTTTCAGGAATCACTCCTTTTTCTCCGCGTGACCGCCGAAGGCCTTGCGCTGCGCGGACTCGACCTTGTCGGCGAAGAGCGCCGCGCCCTGCGAACCAAAGCGCGAGTACAACGCCGCGGTGAGCAGCGTCGCCGGGACGCCTTCGTCGATCGCGGCGATGCTTGTCCAGCGACCCTCGCCCGAGTCTGAGACCCGCCCTTCGAACTGGCTGAGCTGTGGGTCCGCGTAGAGCGCTTCCGCTGTGAGGTCGAGCAACCACGACGCGATGACGCTTCCGCGCCGCCAAACCTCGGCGATCTCGGGAAGGTTGAGGTCGTACTCGTAGTACTTCGGATCGCGAAGCGGCGCTGTCTCGGCATCATCGGCGCGGACCTTCGCACCTGCGTTCGCGTTGTTCAAAATGTTGAGGCCCTCCGCATAAGCCGCCATCACCGCGTACTCGATGCCGTTGTGAACCATCTTCACGAAGTGACCGGCACCGTTCGGGCCGCAGTGCAACCACCCCTGCTCCGAGGGAGAGGGCGCGCCCGTTCGTCCCGGCGTGCGGGCGACGTCGCCGGTTCCGGGCGCGAGCGCCTCGAAGATGGGCGCCAGCCGATCGACCGCCTCGTCGTCGCCGCCGATCATGAGACAGAAACCCCGCTCGAGGCCCCACACGCCGCCGCTCGTGCCGGCGTCGACGTAGTGCAGTTCCTTCGCGCGGAGGGCCTCGGCACGATCGATGTCGTCGCGGTAATAGGAGTTGCCGCCATCGATCAGCGTGTCACCGGGTTCGAGATGGCTGGCGAGGCTGTCGACAGTCTTTCCCGTCACCCCGGCCGGCACCATCATCCAGATGTTGCGCGGCGCGGCGATGTGCTTCACGAACTCCTCGACGGAATGAGCCCCCACCGCTCCTTCACTCGCGAGACCGTCGACCGCGCCCGCGTTGAGGTCGTACACGACGCATTCGTGCCCCGCCTTCACCAGCCGGCGAACCATGTTCGCCCCCATCCGCCCCAAGCCGACCATGCCGAGTTGCATGCGCTCCTCCTGCCTCGAGGGCTGTTCCGCTCGCTCGCGGAGATGACCTCGCGAACCTATCTGGCAACTTCGCCCCGCCGCGGGTCGCCGCAGCGGCGCGGCCACGCCAAACACCGCTCGGCGCGCGAATCGATCCGGTCGTGGGAGGGATTCGGTACCGTTCAACGGAAAGGAGAGTGCCCGTGCGCGCCGTAGTCATCACCGAGTTCGGCGGACCCGACGTTCTCCGCATGGAGGACGTCCCAGACCCGAAGCCCTCATCAGGCGAGCTGCTCGTCGACGTCGCCGCCGCGGGCGTCAATTTCATGGACGTCTACGGGCGGATCGGACGGGCCCCGTATAGAAAGGACGTGCCCTTCGTGCTCGGCGCGGAGGGAGCGGGCACGGTCCTCGAGCTCGGGCCGACGGTGTCGGGCTTCGCTAAAGGAGATCGCGTCGCCTGGATCGAGGCGCCTGGGAGCTACGCGGACAAGGTCGTCGTTCGAGCGAATCGTGCCGTGCACGTCCCCGACGCCGTCTCGCTCGAACTCGCTGCGGCGGCGATGATCCAAGGGCTCACCGCCCAGTACCTGACGGTGAGCACCTACGCGATCCAACCCGGCGACGTCGTCGCGGTCCACGCCGCGGCGGGCGGCACCGGACGGCTCATCGTGCAGTTCGCGAAACACCTCGGGGCGACCGTCGTCGCGACGACGTCGACGCCGCAAAAGGCCGAGTTCGCCCGTGCAGCCGGGGCGGACTTCGTCGTCGACTACGACGAGTTCTCCGACGAGGTCGCCCGGGTCACGTCGGGTGTCGGCGTTGCGGTCGTCTACGACGGCGTTGGTGCCGCGACGTTCGAGTCGAGCCTGCGGGCGCTCCGTCGCCGCGGTTATCTCGTCCTCTTCGGCGCGTCGAGCGGCCTTGTTCCGCCGTTCGATCTCGCCCGCCTCGCGCAGCTCGGCTCGCTCTTCGTGACCCGGCCGCTTCTCGGCGCGTACATCGCAGACGACGACGAGTTCGCGTGGCGGGCTCGCGAGGTGTTTACCGCAGCGGCCGACGGCTGGCTCGCACTCGAGATCGGCGGGACGTACCCGCTCGGTGAAGCGGCGCGGGCGCACGCCGACCTCGAAGGTCGCCGCACCACGGGCAAGCTCATCCTCACGACCGACTGAGGCGATCGCTCACCGCCAGTTCAGGCGCGCCGGTAGGCGCGGACGGCGAGGGGCACGAAGACGGCGAGGATGCCAGCGAGCCACACCGCGCTCTGCCAGGCGTGCAGGGCGAGCGGACCGCCGAGCGCAAGTGCGCGCATCTCGTCGATCACGATCGTCACGGGCTGATTCTTCGCGAACGCCTGCAGCCACCCCGGCATCGACGAGACGGGTACGAAGGCCGCGCTCACGAAGGTGAGGGGGAACAGCCAGACGAGGCCGAACGAACCGACGGACTCCTCATCTTTGATGGCGAGGCCGACGAAGGCGCTCACCGTCGTGATCGCGACGCCGAAGACGACACCGAACACGACCATCAGCACCGCAGGCAACGCGCCGTTCTGGAACCGGAAGCCGACGGCATAGCCGACGGCGAGGATCACGAGCAGCGTGACGATGATCCGGACGGTGTCCGCGACGAGCCGCCCGAGCAGCACGGCCGAGCGCGCCATCGGCATCGCCCGGAAGCGGTCGATCACTCCTTTTTGCAATTGCCTGGCGAGCGAGATGGCCGTCCCGAAGGACGAGAATGCCGCCGTCTGGGCGATGATCCCCGGCATGAGGAAGCTCACGTACCCGCCGGGCACCGCGACGGGAATCGCGCCGCCGAAGACGTAGACGAAGAGCAGCACGAACATCACCGGCTGGATGAGCGAGAAGAACAAAAAGGCGGGATTGCGCAACCAGATGAGCAGGTCCCGCCGCGTGAGCGTCGCCGTGTCGGCGAGCCCGAACCGCACGATCCGACGCCTCGGCGGGCGTGGGATGTCGAGAGCCGCGAGTGTCGTCGAGGCCACCGTTGTCATCGCGCCCCCGATCGGTGACGACCGCCCGCCTTGTGGGCGTCGGCCGCGGACGACTCTGCGCGGACGTCGTCGGCACCGTGACCGGTGAGTGCCAGGAAGACGTCGTCGAGCGAGGGCCGGCGAATCGCGAGCCCCTCGGTGTCGATGCCGAGCGCGTCGAGGCGACGAACGGTTTCAACGAGGGCGTGTGAGCCACCATCTCCCACCCGCAAGCCGAGGCGACCTGTCTCGCCGTCTGCAGCGACCTCCGCGTTCGAAAGCGTCCGAACGGCTTCCATCGCTTCCTCGAAACGGGTGCGATCGGCGACGGCGAACTCGAGGATGTCTCCACCGATCCGATTCTTCAACTCGGTCGCGGTTCCGGCAGCGATGACGCGGCCATGGTCGATGACCACGATCTCATCGGCGAGCTCGTCGGCCTCTTCGAGGTACTGGGTCGTGAGGAGCAATGTCGTTCCGAGCACGACGAGCTCCCTCATCACCTCCCACATGCCGAGGCGGCTCCTCGGGTCCAGACCGGTCGTCGGCTCATCGAGGAAGAGCACCTGGGGCGTCGCGACGAGGCTCAGGGCCAGGTCGAGGCGGCGCTGCATGCCCCCCGAATATCCCTTGGTGGGGCGATCGGCGGCGTCGAGGAGGTCGAAGCGCTCAAGCAGATCGCTCGCCCGCCGTCGCCTGGTCGCGGCATCGAGGTGATATAGGCGACCCATGATCTCGAGGTTCTCGCGACCGGTGAGCTCCTCTTGGATCGCCGCCGACTGTCCGGCGAGGCCGATCAGCTCGCGCACCGCGGCCGGTGAACGCACCACGTCGCGGCCCTCGACGAGCGCGCGCCCTTTATCGGGCTGCAGCAACGTCGTGAGGATCTTCACGGCGGTGGTCTTGCCAGCACCGTTCGGCCCGAGCAGACCGAGCACCTTGCCCCGTTCGACGGAGAAGTCGATCCCGCAGAGAGCTTGCACTTCCCCGAACGATTTATGGACGTCTTCGACGAATATCGCCGGGCCAGTCCACCGCTCGGTTCGTGTCGCGTCGGTCACGTTCCCTCCACCCTTAGTCATCCAGCTCCCGTCAAGGCTAACTTGACAACTGGAAGCGCGTCAAGGCACACTTGACAGATGGCTACACACAGATCCCGGCTCGTACCGCCGTTGATGATCGCCACCTGGGACAGCGCCACCTCGGATCCGGATCCTCTTGCCGCGCTTGGCGCGACGCGCGCGCTCGTCGGACTGTTATCCACCTGGGAAGCGAAGCTCGCCGCAGAAGCGGTAGCGGAAGGCGCCACCTGGGAAGCGATCGGGACCTCGGTCGGTGTCAGCCGACAAGCCGCGTGGGAGCGTTTCCACGACGACGTCTCGGACTTCAGGCGTCAGATCAAGTCAGAGCTCCACGCGCTTCGGGACGCCCACCGGCAAGAGATGCTCTCCTTTCGTGACGACATCAAACGGAGAGCAAGAGAGCGACGTCGATCGCGCTGATCCTGAGTCAACTTCGCAGTGGCTCGACCGGAAGCGCGTATCACGAGCGCCGAAGGCGTCACACCACCTTCTGATCGAACTAAGCGTTCACGATCTCATGCTGTTCGACGTCTGGCGTCATTGTCCCGCGACATCAAGGGGTCAACCGCATGGCACCCCCGGGAGGATTCGAACCTCCGGCCGTCTGCTTAGAAGCTATTAACGCTTGAACGCCGTGCTTATGTGCGGAAATGCAGGTCGCGCGCGGAGCGGACAGGCGAAGTTAAAGACTTTCGCGTAATACCGCGCGGAAACGCTCACAGCGAGAGCCCGCAGTGGCGGAGGAATGCGAAGCACAACGCGGTCTCGTTGCCGATGCGGCACAGACCGGCGTCGGCTGCTTCGGCCGCCTCGGCGATCGTGTCGGCACAGAGGTTGGCGAGTTCGCTTCCCTTGAGGTTGGCCCATGCGCCCTCGACCGGGTTGAGGTCATAGGCGTATCCGGGCAGCGGCTCGATCACGAGCCAGCGACGCTGGCTTCTGGCGAACGCCTTCATCGCGCGGCTGCGATGCGAGGGCAGGCCGTCCCAGATCAGGGTCACCTTTGCGCCCTCGAGGTGGTCGTGCAGCTCGGTCAAGAACTCGATGAGGGCTTCGGCGTTGTAGCTGCCTGGGCGCATCGAGAAGACGACGGCGGCATCTGTGCCGTCGGGGCGATAGCAGAGGGCGGCCGCCATTGAGAGCCGCTTCCAGGCATGGAAGTGATGACGAAGAATGGGAGTCTTTCCCCGCGGCGCCCAGGTCGTTCTCACCGAGGGGAGGAGGCTGAAGCCGCTCTCGTCTTGGAAGACGATCCAAGCGTCCCTGGCTCTGGCGTTTTTTTTACCTTCGGCCACCGTTCTTTCACCCAGCGTTCGATCGCCTCGTCGTCCCGCTCGACCGCACGGCGCGCTGGCCTCTGGCGGCTCCAGCCCATCTGGCGCAGCACCCGCCAGACATGGCCGGGGTGATAGACGACGCCGGTCACCTTCTCGATCACCTCTGAGACGCGGCTCAAGGTCCACAGGTCGGTCGGGTATCCGTGCGCCTTCGCGCCGCGCAACAGCGCCTTGTTCACCTTTGAGAGATCGGCCTCGGACAACTTCGGTAATCGGCCGGCGCGTCCTGCTGATCGCAGCGCCTTGCGGCCACCTCCTTTCCATCTTTCGTGCCAGTCCGAAACCGTCTGGTGGGCGACGTCGAGCTGACGTGCGATGTCTGCTTGCGAGACACCTTTCGAAAAGAGATCGGCGGCGCGCATGCGGCGCGCTTCCATCGCCGCGAAGTCCCTCCTCTTCGGCACCCGATTCGCCGACCCGGCGCGTCCTTTGACTCGTGTCGTGCGTTGGGAAATGGGCATTGCCTATTTTCCCACGCATCGGTCAATCAGCCGTGTATTATGCGAAGATCTTTAGTTGGTGTGAGATTCCGAGATGTGTTCACGCCGGTTGGCTTGTTTGCCACTGACGTTTGCACTCGCGTCTAGTGCAAGAAGGATGTCATCGCTGAGCGGGATCAACTTCTGGTCGAGTCCCAAGGACTCGCGCTATTTGTCTTGATTTATCCGGGCGAGCCACCATACCAACGCTGCGCGAGTCGGACTTGTTCGTCCGAAAGGAGTCCGGCCCTAGCGCACGCGACCCATGCGTCGGTGATGTTCGACGTGCCCGTGACTTCTATTAATCCTGAGGTCGCGTTGATGAGTTCGTCCACAAGTTTCGGTTCCGTGATGCCAGCACGATTGAGTGCTCTCACCGCTTCGTCTAATCGTCGGACCGCGGCTGCTTGACGCACTTGCCCTTTGCGCAAGCTGTCATGGTCGCTCACTTGGACAGTCCGAATCCCTTAAGAACTCGCGGAGTCGCCTCGACCTCAATCTTGGCGGGTCCCGACGAGTCCGGCTAGGTAAGCAGTCCTGATTTATCGACAAATCAAGGCGTTTGGTCCTGAACCCACCACGGTCGAGACTTCGGCGGCGGGTAGCCGTATCGAGCGATCGTCGCCGAAGACCAGCCCATCCACCAGCCAAAGCACATCGGTAAGACGGTGCGCAACTTATCCCTTCGGCCTGTCGCCGCAAGCGCCGCCAAGAGGATGGCCCAGGCGATTGCGCAGCCCACGCTGTAGGCCGAATAGGTTCTCAGTCGATCTCTCACTTCAGAGGCTGTCGCTTGAACGACCGGCATGACGTCACGAGCAGCCACTTCACTGGTTGTTGGAGTCGCCGCGCGCTTGAGCGGTGTCGGAGGGCGACCTTCGGCGTTTAGGTGATCGCTGGTATTCGCCCCCGCATCTTGAGCAGGTTGTGGACGGCGCAG
>JBAVUF010000005.1:0-1763 GCA_049696635.1 Acidimicrobiales bacterium
GCGCCTCGATGCGTGCCACATGGCGCGCCCGCAGCATCGCCACCAGCACGACGAGCCCCGCGAGAATGAACCCGACGCCGCCGTAGAACGCGTAGTGGAACCCGTCGACGAGCGCCTTCGAGCCGACACCGTGATCGACGGTTGCCGTCTGTCCGGCGGCGACCGTCGCCAAGATCGCCAGCCCGAGCGCCCCGCCGACTTGTTGTGAGGTATTGAACAGCCCCGAGGCGAGGCCTTGGTCCCAGTCGTCGAGTCCCGTCGTCGCGATCAAGGTGATCGGCACGAAGACCGCCCCCATCCCGATCGACAACAACAGCACCGCCGGCAGCACGTTCGCGGCGTAGCTGCCGTGCACCGGAGTACGCGTGAGTAAGAACTCGCCCACCGCCGCGACGATGAGCCCGACCGCGGCGAAGCGGCGGATCCCAAACCGCGGCCCCAAGGTCGAAGCGAGTCCCGCCGAGAACATGATCCCGGCAGTGAACGGCAAGAACGCGAAGCCGGTCTTCAACGGCCCGAAACCGAGGACGCGTTGCACATACAGCGTGTTGAAAAAGAACATCGCGAACAACCCGGACATCGCAAGGAACATCACGGCGTTGGCGATCGATAAGGAACGGATGCGGAAGACCGAGAGTCGCACCAAAGGCGCCGCCGAGCGGGTTTCGATAACGAAGAACGCGCCGAGCATCACGGCCGCGGCGACGAAGATCCCGATCGTCTCTGGCGAACCCCAACCGCGCTGTTGCGCGCCGACGATCCCGTAGACGAGGGCGGTCAGACCGGCGGTCACCGTCACCGCGCCGGCGACATCGAAGCTCCGCTGCGCGGTCTCGTCCCTCGACTCCGGCACGAGCAGCATCGAGAAGGCGAACGTCGCGATGCCGACCGGTACGTTGACAAAGAAGATCCACCGCCACGAGATGAGCTGGGTAAGAACTCCTCCGAGGATCAGCCCGACCGCCCCGCCGCCGACGGCGATCGCCGCCCACACCCCCAGCGCCTTCGCCCGTTGCGCGCCTTCGGAGAAGGTCGTCGAGATGATCGCCAGCGCCGCCGGTGAGATGAACGCGGCGCCGAGTCCCTGCAGGGCGCGCGAGGCGATGAGCATTCCCTGATTCGGCGAGACGCCGTCGAGAAAGGACGCCACGGTGAAGACGACGAGTCCGGCGAGGAAGAGGCGCTTCCTGCCGACGAGGTCCCCTGCCCGCCCGCCGAGCAACAAGAACCCCCCGAAGGTGAGCGTGTAGGCGTTGACGATCCACTGCAGATTCGTCTCGGACATGTGCAGATCGCGCTGGATCGTCGGCAAGGCGACGTTCACGATCGTCGCGTCGAGAATCACCATGAACTGCGCGAGGCAGACGAGGACGAGGACGACCCAGGGACTTGTCGAGCGGCGCACAGGGCTCCTACGGGAGAACGGCGACTGATACGAGTGGTCTCCGGCACGCTACCGGTCGGCTGTCGCGCCCTGGCGCGCCGGTCGCGGTATTCGCGAGGAGTGCCGATTCACGTGACGCGATAGACAATTCCCTCGTGCCAAACGAATCCGCTGTCCTTCTTCGCCGTCGGCCGACCGTCCTCGCCGACCTCATCCCTGGCGTGTTAGTCCGCGACATCGCCGTCACGATCGGCGCGGCGTGTTTCGTCGGCCTGTTGGCGCAGGTCTCGATCCACCTGTCGTGGACTCCGGTACCGATCACCGGTCAGACCCTCGGCGTCGTCGTCGCCGGAAGCGCGCTCGGCTCGAGGCGCGGCGG
>JBAVUF010000006.1:0-3370 GCA_049696635.1 Acidimicrobiales bacterium
ACCCAGACCAGGCGCCAAGGGCGTCGTGGGCAGCGGCGACGGCACCGAGCACGTCCGTCGCCGACGCATCGGCGACGGTTTCGAGGACCTCCTCGGTCGCCGGGTCGAGGACCTCGAAGCGTTTTCCGCCGCTCGCCTCCCGCCAGCCGCCGCCTATGTAACAGTCCGTGTGCAGGTGAGTCGCGATCGTCTTCACAAACATCGAGGATAGGGCGGCATCGCCGCAGCGAACGAGCCGCCACTGGTGTGCGGCTGCCCCGGCATTCGGATACGAATGTCGAGATTCCCGGGGCCCCGACCGAAAGGAACCTTCGTGTCCCACGAAAACCGCGTCCGGGCAGGATCCTTCGGAGCCCGCGCCGAGGCGTACGACCGGTACCGTCCGAGCTATCCCGCCGAGATGATCGACGACCTCGTCGCCGGGTCGACGCCGCGGATTCTCGACGTCGGCTGCGGAACCGGAAAGGCAGCGCGGCTTTTCGCGGCGCGCGGCTGTGAGGTGCTCGGTATCGAAATCGACGAGCGGATGGCAGAAATCGCCCGCAGCCACGGCATCCCCGTGGAGATCGCGCCCTTTGAGTCCTGGGAGCCGAACGGGCGGACGTTTGATCTCGTAACCGCGGGACAAGCCTGGCACTGGGTCGACCCGGAGGTCGCGCCTCAGAAGGCCGCCGACGCCCTCGTGCGAGACGGCCGCATCGCGGTCTTCTGGAATCACAGCCATCCCCACGATTCCGATCTCGAAAAGGCGCTCCATGAGGCGTCGGCGCGACACGGGAGCGATCGGCTCGATCGGCCGGACGTCGATCGAGCCGAAGAACCGAAGGATTGGCGCGAACACCACGACGTCTCCAAACACGCGGAATCGATCGAGCGGTCGGGTCGGTTCGCTCCGTATGAGCTGCACCGTTATCCCTGGCAGTGGCTGATCACGCGAGAGCATTGGCTTTCGATGTGGCTCACTTGGAGCGAGATCGCCGTCATGCCGGAGGCACAACGGTCCGCGCTGATCTCGGACATCTCGGCAGTTCTCGACCGGTTCGGCGACGAGATCCTCTTCGACTACGAGACGCAGTGCATCACCGCGCGAAAGCTCGAGTGACGATCGTGCATCGGATCAGAGTTCTGTAGGGATTCGTCGGGGCCCGCGCCACGACCGTTCGCACCGAGATCCGGTCCGTGCCGTCACGACCCGACAAAACGAAACAGCGCGCTTTATAGAGCGCTCACGACGCGGTACGGAACGTCCTGCGGTAGGCGCTCGGTGCGATGCCGGCAACTTTCTGAAATTGCATTCGGAGGTTGGTCGCCGTGCCGAAGCCGCTCTTCCAGGCGACGAGATCGACGGAAAGGTCCGTCGACTCGAGCAGGCGTTGTGCAAGAACCATCCTCTGCGAAACAAGCCATTGGTGCGGGGTCGTGCCCGTCACGTCGCGGAACTTGCGCGCGAATGTCCGCGGACTCATCGCTGCGCGCTGCGCGAGCATCTCGACCGGCAGATCCTCGGGCAAGTGTTCGATCGCCCAGCCGAGGACGTCGGAGAATGGATTGCCTTCGAGCGACGACGAAATCGGCCGTGACACGAACTGCGCCTGGCCGCCATCGCGGTGAGGCGGTATCACCATCGACCGCGCGATCACGTTCGCCACCTCCGCGCCGAAATCCTTCCGGACGATGTGCAAACACAGATCAAGCGAAGCTGCGCTTCCTGCAGAGGTCATGATGTCGCCATTGTCGATATACAGCACGTCCGGATTCACCGACACCTCGGGATACTGCTCGGCAAGCCGAGCCGCGCTTCCCCAGTGGGTCGTCGCTTCGCGGCCATTGAGGAGTCCCGCCCGGGCGAGGACGAACGCGCCGGTACAAAGCGACGCGACGCGCGCGCCGCGCGCGTGGGCGCGCCGCAGTTCGATTGCGACGGCATCCGGCAGGTCATCTTGCAGGACGGACGGGGGAACGATGATCGTGTGCGCCTCACGCAATGAAGAGAGGTCGTGTTCGACCTCGACCACGACTCCCCCAATGTCGGCGGAAACGCGCGGCGCACCCCCGGAAGCGATGGCGAACCGGTACCAATTGATGCCGGATTGAGCAAGGTCGTCCGCGTCGCCAAAAACGTCACAGGCAGCGGAGAACTCGAACAGGCTTAGCTGGTCGGCAACGAGGACGACGAGCAACGGTCGGCGTTTGGCTGGTATGGCAGTGATCGGAAGAATCATGCCACATCGCGTCACCCCGTCGCCAGAAGCCTCAGATGGGCTATCCACCAATTCGTTCCATCCGAGCCTCGGAGACCCCCCACCTCAGGGACTCGCCCCACACGATCAGCCGTGCCCCGAGGGCGGCACGGAGCCTTCGCCGTGAGCGCCGCTGACGAGGTCTTTTCCCGGGCCGCACGTGCCAAGCTGCGGGCAAAGCCCGGAGCTGCCGAGCGCGTCGCTCGATGTCGCTACCGAAGAACGAAGGACTGAGCATCACCTCGACCACCTTTCCGACGACACTTCACCGTCATCCCGATTCTGCCTGTGGTGCCGACTGTTGACGAGTGGCAGAAATGCCATTGTGCATAAGTTTTCCGTCATCGTTTCGCGATTCTCTGGACGCCAGACGTGCGTTTCGACGTCCCGCGAGAACCCGTTCCTCAACGACTCGCGGGCGTGACTCCCGCTGACCGGCCGAACGGTCTTGCTGACTGCTGGCTGCACCACCAAATCCGTGCGTGCCCGAGCGTACGAACGCGATATATCAGTCTCCGCACAGCAATGAAGAACCCGCCTTGGCTCAGGTCGTTGCGGAATCCGGCGTGCTAGCGAGACAACTCAGCGACGATCCGCGCGCCCCGTACGATGTGGGGCCGCGAACGCCCTGTAAGTGCAGAGCGCCTGCCCCCGTAGCTCAGAGGAAAGAGCAGCGGTTTCCTAAACCGCGTGTCGCAGGTTCGAGTCCTGCCGGGGGCGCCTTCTTTCGAACCCACCTCCTGAAGCGGCCATCCAGTTACTTCATGTCTGGTAACCGGCAGTCATTGACGCGAAGGCGTGTGGGAGGCTCAACCCGTGGCCGTGACGATCTATGGCGTTTGCGCCCTCACCTTCATGATGGCGATGTACGCGCTCGAATCGCGCAGCCGTCACTTCATCGCGGCCTTCGCCGTGGGTTGCGCACTGTCGAGCAGTTACGGCTTTCTTGCGGGAACCTGGCCGTTCGGGGTCGTTGAGGGAGTCTGGACGCTCATCGCGCTCCGCCGCTACGCCCTGAGCGCTGTGCGGCCTGGTCGGACGATTAGCTGATTCAACACGGCGGTCGAACCGCGTTCCAGGATTGCCGTCCACTCAGATGACCGTTATCCGGCTGGCTGCCTCGGTGAGAG
>JBAVUF010000007.1:0-2861 GCA_049696635.1 Acidimicrobiales bacterium
GTGCTGCCGGAAGTGAGGGGGAAAAGAATTGGAGACGAGAAGTCTCTCGCGCCGCGGAGTGTGGTCGCCCAGAGCTGATGACCGCTCCCGGACCACGCGCTGAGTTCGGAAGCATTCGATGCCGTACAGCTCGGCAGGGTCGAGTTGTCGCACGACCACGAGGTCTCGACGACCGCCGGCATGCCACTGCCATTGATCACGCCGATCGCGGGCGATCCGACCGACGGACCGGGGGTCGTCACGGGCCAACCCGGCACCAGAGCGCCGTCGCTCGCGTAGAACGCGAAGAGCTTGTCTGTGGCCGACGGAAGTGGCTGCTCGTAGAAGCCGGTTCCGACGACGACCGCCGCCCGACCAGTCGAGTTGATCACGCCGATCGCCGGGCTCGACAGGATCGTCTGATCCTCGCAGTGTCGCCAGACGAGTTGTGGCGTCTTGTCTACGTAGCGGTAATCACTGATCCAGCCTCCGCGGCACCCGTCCAGGCCGGAAGCATCGCCGCCGATGAAGATGCTGTCACCGGCCGTCCCGGGGACCTGATACAGCGCCGGTGAGGACCAGACGGTGTCGGCTGTGTTGATCGGGAACCCAGGCAGCAGGCGGCCCGAAGGCGAAAGCGCGTAGATGCGGTGGTCCCAGGAGCCGAAGACGACATCTTGCTCTGCGCCACCGGTCAGGCTGCCGACCGCCGGGGTGGAGAACACCCCGACCCGGGTCCCTGGCGCCGCGCCGACGTGGAAGATCCATTTCACTTGCCCGCGCAAGGTAAATGCCTCGACCTCCCGGGCGCTGTTCGCAACCCACTCCGAGGCCGAGCCGACGATGATCGACGGAGGGTGGTTCGGACCGTTGAGGAAGGCGATGGCCGGGCTCCCCTCGATCGCTGCCGCCTCTCCAGCCGGGGCGGCCATTGCCTGAGGCCAACCGGGAAGCTCGCTGCCGGTCTGCGCGTTGAGGACGTGCACCACGCCGTTTTCGTCACCGACGGCGAGGATCGTCATCCCGTCGTATGACGTCACCGACGGCGAACTCTGCGCGATCGCACCGGGGACGCAGCTAACCCACTCAGCCGCTGGCCACGACACCCCTGGCCCATTCCGTGGCGAGCATTCGAACTTGCGCTCGTGGCCCGCGCCGGCGGTGGGCGTCCAGGCCAACGCCGTCGTGGCGCCCAAGGCGAGAATCGCGGCTGCGAACCGGAATCGGCCCGAACGTCCGAGATCCCGTCGCCGTCCGGACACACGCTGGGTCCAACGGAAGTTCGCGGGCACGGGAGGGCAACCTACCGATCAGCACCCGACGCGTGAAAGCCCGAGTTTGAGTCGCAGACATTGTTGGCGCGCTCTTTCTCGCTGAGTTCGTTCTCAGTGCGCGGCAGTTTCGTCCCGCTTTCGCGCTCCGACCTCTTTTTCTAGCCCTCGCGTCTGTGCCGACGTCTCCCCGTTCGTCGATGCCTTGGGCGCGCCGATGAAGGGAGCACCCGGCTCGAACGTGAGGTACGGAAACGAGCCGAGATGCATCTTCTGCAGGCGGTACTGCACTGAGGTGCGCAGGACGCCGAAGCCGTACTTGACGCTGCGCCCGAAGTTGATCGAGGACGACTCGGCGTCATAACGCGTCGGGCAAGAGATCTCACCGACTCGCGCGTTCGCGATCAGTGCCTGGGCGATCATCTGGTTGTCAAAGACGAAGTCGTCCGAGTTCCGGTCGAACGGGATCACTTCGAGCAGATCCCGCGAGAACGCGCGCAGGCCCGTGTGGTACTCGGAGAGCTTCTCGTGCATCACGACGTTCTCGACAAGCGTCAGCGCCCGGTTGGCGACGTACTTGTAGCGGGGCATCCCCTCGTGCACGGAATGCTGTGCGAGGATTCTCGATCCGAGAACGAGGTCGTACTCGCCGAACGCGATCATCGCGGCCATCGCCGGCACGAGACGGGGGGAGTATTGGTAGTCGGGGTGGACCATCACGACGACGTCCGCGCCGAGATCGAGGGCGAGGCGGTAACAGGACTTCTGATTGCCGCCGTAGCCGCGGACTTCCTGGTGGCGGTGGGTGCTGAGACCGAGCTCCTCGGCCAAGGCCACGGTCCCGTCCAAGCTCGCGTCGTCGACCAAGATGAGGTCGTCGACGACGTTTCGATCGAGCTCTCCGACCGTGCGCCGCAACGTCTTTTCGGCGTTGCGTGCGGGTAGGACGACGACGACGTGCTGACCGTTGAGCACCGGGAGATGGTAATCGGGGCGCCGCCTGAGCTACCGGCTCGGCGCGGGTGGCCTCTCGTCGTGCTCGAGGCGCTCGGTGTCCTCTCGTCGCCGGCCGTGCTGTTTTTCGTGTTGCGCCTGCAGCTGATGACGCGGCCGGGGCTCCCCGATCCGGCGATCTTCACGACCTTCGTCGTCGATCCACGCGACACGTTCACGCGATATTCGGCGGTCTTCGCGTCGAGCTCTCGGATGCGCGAGGCGGCTCAGGTCGGATTCGTCGTGCCAGCGCGCGCCTTTTACCTCGCGTTCGGCGCAGTCGGAGGGTTCGTCGCCTTCCGCTACGTGCTCGCGCTCGTCGCGATCGTGCCGCTGTATCTGTTGCTCCGCCGCACCTACGGCCGCTGGGCCGGGGCGGGGGGCATCGCTCTTGTGATGTCGAACCCAGTGTTCATCTCGGCGTGGGGGACGAACTATCCCGATTCTGCGGCGATCTCGTACCTCACCGGGGCGACGTGCGCGCTCGTCATGCCGGCGGAGCCAAAACGCCGGCCATGGTGGCTCCTTCTCGCCGCGACGCTGCTCACGATGGCCGTCTGGGCACACGGCGGATCGGTGCCGCTCGTCGTCGCCGCGCTCGTCGCCTACGCGCTGATG
>JBAVUF010000008.1:0-2028 GCA_049696635.1 Acidimicrobiales bacterium
TGGGACGATTCGACGACGAACCGTCCCGGCGCGCGATTCGGCCCGCGCGCCCTGCGGGCGCTCGCGTACGGACCGGGAACCTTCCACCTCGACTTCGGTTTCGAGATCTTCGATTGCCTAGAAGTCGTCGACTTTGGCGACGCGCACTGCCCTCACGGGCTCGTCGAGGCGTCACACGCTGCGATCCGAGAACGCGTCGGCGCGGTCGCGAGTCGGCGCATCTTCCCCGTGGTCCTGGGAGGGGATCACTCAATCACCTGGCCTTCCGCGAGCGCGGTCTCCGAGGCTCACGGCTGGGGCCGGATCGGAATCGTCCATTTCGACGCGCACGCGGACACCGCCGACTCGATTGACGGCAACCTCGCCAGCCACGGAACGCCGATGCGTCGGTTGATCGAGTCCGGCGCCGTGCCGGGCAAGAACTTCGTCCAAATAGGCCTGCGCGGCTATTGGCCCGACGCCGCGACGTTCGCTTGGATGCGCGAGCAGGGTATGCGGTACCACTTCATGCAGGAGGTCTGGGAGCGCGGTCTCGACGCGGTGATCGCGGATGCTGTGGCCGAGGCGCTCGAAGGTTGCGACGCGATCTACCTCTCAGTCGACATCGACGTGCTCGACCCCGCGTTCGCGCCAGGAACGGGAACACCCGAACCCGGAGGGATCGCGCCGGTCGACCTGCTCCGAGCGGTGCGACGCCTCGCGACCGACACGCCCCTCGTCGCGCTCGACGTGGTCGAGGTATCGCCCCCTTATGACTGGGCGGATGTCACAGTGAACAACGCCCACCGCGTCGTCCTTGAAGTGCTGGCCGGAATCGCCGTGCGCCGTGGTGCGCCGACGACGGTCTTATAGTCCCCTTGCTCAGCGGCTCTGCGCGGACGCGCCACTGCTTGCTGTCAATTTCGCGACACGGCGAGCGAGGTTGACTGCGTGGTCTCCGAGACGCTCGTAAAAGCGGGCAATGAGTGTCACCTCAGTCGTGACCGAATTCGACATCTCTCCGTGCACGATCTCGTCGGTAATCCGAGCATGGAGCAGATCCATCTCTTCATCGGCCTCGTTGAGCGCGAAGGCGACCGCTGTTCGCTCGGCGAAGGCGTCAGCCGCCGCTTGCCACATCTCCAGAGCGACTTCGCTCATCCTTTGGACAAGGCCCCTGCTAGTTGGACTCATGTCAGCTCCGAGACTGTGAGCTGCTCGCTGGGCGATGTGTTCCGCCAGATCGGCGCTGCGTTCGAGCTCAGGAAGGATCAAGAGCACAGCGACTAGTTCGCGTAGCTCGTCGGCGGTAACACTCGCCGTCTCGATTTCCTGCCAAACGATCCGCTCGACATCTTGTGTGAGGTCATCGATCTCGCGGTCGGCCTCGATAATGGCTTCCGCCTTGGCGGGTTCTACCGACAACAACGAGTCGGTCGCGGCGGCGAGTGCCTCCGTGACGAGGGCGAAGAGCTGCGCAACCCGAAGGTCAACTCTTCGCGCGGAGATCGAAAATTCAGACACAGTCCTCCCAAGAGGCTACCGAGACGGGGCGGGTTGCCCAACACGCATCGACAACTGCGCAGGTAGAGGCGTGCCCGGATTTTGCCTCGCGAGCACCGATCGCAACCAGGGTTCCAGCGTGGAACACGAAACCCTTCATTTCCATAATCTTCTTCCCGCCGCGCTAGGCCTCATGACTGAGAACTCGCGACGAACGTGCTGATTCTCTTCTTGCATGCTCCTTGCGGGCTTGGGGCGATGGTGGCTTCGACCACGTTGTCATAACCGCGGTCCACTCGATGGGGTCTAGGCCTCGGGGTGGGGACGGAGGGGCTCGAACCCTCACTGGAAGCGGTTTAAGCGCTTTGCCTCTGCCGGTTGGGCTACGTCCCCGGACGACCCTCCGTCTCTGGCGCGAGCAAGTCAACGCCCGGACGAACCGCCCCTTCGATGGGACCGCCTTCACCATAATTTCCGAGCCGCCGTTCCCACGCCTCTCGCTCCCTCGGGTGAGGGTCTACGACCACCGCCCGGTCGAGACCGAGG
>JBAVUF010000009.1:0-3883 GCA_049696635.1 Acidimicrobiales bacterium
AGGAGGCGGTGCTCGGGGCGGTCTCCGTCGAGCTCGTCCACCTGGCGTCCTTGTACCACGACGACGTCATGGACGAGGCGACCGAGCGCCGCAACGTCGTCAGCGTGAACGGCCGCTGGGGAAATCTCCTCGCCGTCGTCGTCGGCGATTTCCTCCTCGCCCGCTCGGCGGAGATCGCCGCCTCGCTCGGCACCGAGATCGCCGGCATATTGGCGACGACACTCGGCCGACTGACCCAAGGACAGGTCGCCGAGGTGCGCAGCGCCTACCGCATCGACCGCAGCGAGGGCGAGTACTTCAGTGCGATCACCGACAAGACGGGCGCCCTGATGGCAACGTCGTGCCGAATCGGCGCGATCACGGGCGAGCTCGACACGCGCGACGCCGACGCGCTCACCGATTACGGAGAGAACCTGGGGATCGTCTTCCAGATCCGCGACGACATCTTGGACGTCATCGCGACCGAGGACGAAGCCGGCAAGGCCCCCGGTCAGGATCTTGCGGAGGGCATCTATACGCTGCCCGTGCAGCGCGCGCTCGCCGATCCCGATGTCGGCCCCGAGCTGCGGAGCGTCCTCGGCAAGCCGCTCGACCCGACCGAGGTCGACGTCGCCCGAAGGCTCGTCACCGACTGCGACGCGATCCGCTCGTCACAAGCGACGGCGAGCGCGTACGCCGAAAAGGCCGCCAACGCCAGCGAGAGGATCTCCGACGCCGAACTGGCGGGCGCACTCGCCGAACTCGCAATTCGCCTCGTCGACGACATCGACCGCTCAAAGCGCGCCCTCGCGAGCTAAACGACGCGTTGTTCGTTTACTCGGGCGAGGAAGGCCGGGCGATCATTCGGATAGAGACACGTCCTCGCGCTCTTCCGGGCGGAGCGCCGGGAAGAGCAGCACCTCTTTGATATTCGCCTTATCGGCAAGCAGCATCACCAAGCGGTCGACGCCTAGACCGATACCCCCAGTCGGAGGCATGCCGTGCTCGAGGGCGCGCAGGAACTCCTCGTCGACCATCATCGCCTCCTCGTCGCCCGCTTCGCGTGCGGCGGCTTGCGCTTCAAGGCGGTTCCTTTGCTCGTCGGGATCCGCGAGTTCGCTGAAGGCGTTGACGATCTCGCGTCCGGCGATCACTGATTCGAAACGCTCGACGTAGCCGGGCCGGCTGCGGTGGTCCCGGGCGAGTGGCGAGATCTCCCTCGGATAGTCGGTCACGTGCACGGGATCCCACAGCGTCGGCTCGACGAGTGCCTCATAGAGCGCGAAGAAAACGAAGCCCTCGCCCGCTCCGGGATCGACCTCGACGTCGTTTGCCTTCGCGACGCGGTGCAGCTCTTCTGAGCCCACCGAAAGGTCGAGGTGCCGCCCGACGCGCTCGGAGATGAGCTCGTCCATCGTCGCCCGGCGCCACGGCGGCGAGAGGTCGAGCCGCCGACCTTGGTAATCGAGGACCGAAGAGCCGAGCGTCTCGAGGGCGACGCCTGCGACGAGCTGCTCCGCGAGCTCCATCATGTCGGTGTAGTCCGCGTACGCCTGATACAACTCGAGCATCGTGAACTCCGGGTTGTGGCGCGGCGAGAGGCCTTCGTTGCGAAAGATGCGCCCGATCTCATAGACGCGCTCGAAGCCGCCGACGAGCAACCGCTTCAAGTAGAGCTCGGTCGCGATGCGAAGATAGAAATCTGCGTGGAGCGCGTTGTAGTGGGTGATGAACGGCTTCGCGTGCGCACCGCTTTGAATCGGCAACAGCACGGGGGTCTCGACCTCTAAAAAGCCCCTTTCGTCGAGCTGTCGGCGGATCGCGGCGATGATCCGCGTTCGTAACACGAAGGTCTCGCGCACTCCTTCGTTCGCCCACAAGTCGACCTCGCGCTGGCGGTAGCGCGTCTCGACGTCGTGAACTCCGCGCCACTTGTCACCGAAACCGAGGCGGGCGCGCGCAAGCGTCGTCCAGGTGGTCACTTTTACCGAGAGCTCGCCGCGTTTGGTACGCGTGACCGTCCCGGTTGCGCCGATCCAGTCGCCGAGGTTGATCCGCACGAACTCGTCAAAGCGCTCGGTGCCCTTCGCGTCGGCGTAGAGCTGGATCGCGCCCGACTGGTCACGCAGCTCGCCGAAGGCGATCTTGCCCTGACGCCGCAGCAGCATCACCCGACCGGCGACCGTGACGATCGCCTCGGACGATTCGCCCGCTTGGAGGCCGCCGTGCTCGCGGACGACCGAAGCGGCCGAGACCGACCCGGGAAACCGGTAAGGAGGATCGAAGAGATCGGCCATCGTCAGCGGCTGCGCTCGTCCTCGATGTTGCGCCCGTAGAGGAGGCGCAGGCCGTGCAGCGTCAACCACGGCTCGATCTCCCGCACGTATTCGGTGTACGGCGCGACGACTTCGACGAGGCCACCCGTCCCGATCACGGTCGCTTCGCCGATCTCATTGACGATCCGCCGGCAGATCCCGTCGACGAGGCCGGCGTGACCGAAGATCGCGCCAATCTGCATCGAGGTGACCGTCGAGCGCCCGATCGCGACCGAAGGCGCCACGAGCTCGATGTGCGGCAGCGCAGCGGCGTGCTCGAACAGTGCGTCCATCGAAACCTCGAGGCCGACTGCGATCGCGCCGCCCATGTACTCACCCGACGAGGAGACGACGTCGAAGTTCGTCGAGGTGCCGAAATCGACGACGATCGCCGGGCCGCCGAACAGGTCCGCCGCCCCGACGCCGTTCGCGATCCGATCGGCTCCGACTTCCCTCGGATTGTCGTAGAGGATCGGCATCCCGGTGCGAATCCCCGGTCCGATCACGACGAACGGAACCCTGAACCAGGTCGTCGACATCTCCCGCATCGCCGACGTCAACGACGGCACCGAGGACGACACGACGACACCGCGGACCTCCGAATCGTCTGGTTGCCGTTCGGCACCGCGTCCGGGGATCGTGAGGCCGACGAGCTGCAACAGCTGATCGAGGACCACGGCGAATTCGTCGGCTGTGCGATCGCGCACGGTCGAGATCCGCCAGTGGTGCAACAGGCCAGGGAGCTCCCCCGGCTTGCGGTTCGCGAGGTCGGTCTCGGTCTCTTCGAAGACACCAATCACCGTCTGGGTATTCCCGACGTCAACCGCGAGAAGCATGGGCTAATGGTTTAGTTGATGGAAAGGCCAGCTCACTCCGCCGTCTTCAGTGCGCGACATCGAATCCAACGTCAAGGATCGGCGCGGAATGAGTAATCGCACCCACCGAGATGAGATCCGCGCCCGCGCCGGCGAACGCGGCGACGTTGTCGAGCGTCACACCACCTGAAGCCTCGAGCAATACGTCTCCTGCGCGACCGCGCGGATGCTGTCGCAATAGGGCGACAGCCTCGTGGACCTCGGTTGGAGTCATGTTGTCGCACATGACGATCGTCGCGCCGGCGTCGAGCGCCCTCGTGACCTGGACGAGCGTCTCGCACTCGACTTCGACCGTGCGGCCCGGCCAGCGCTCGACCGCCGAGCCGACCGCGTCTTCGATCGACGTTCCGACAAGGTGGTTGTCCTTGATCAAGACCGCGTCAGACAACGAAGCTCGGTGATTCCATCCGCCACCGGCGCGCACCGCTGCCTTCTCGAGCGCCCGCAATCCCGGGGTGGTCTTGCGCGTGTCGAGGATGCGCGTCTTCGGATTCGCTTGGGTCGCCGCCTCGACGAAGCCTCGAGTGAGCGTCGCGATGCCGGACAGGTGACAGAGGAAATTCAGCGCTGTGCGCTCTGCGACGAGCACGGAACGGAACGGACCCTGCAGGTGCGCGATGACATCTCCCGATCGAACCTCCCGGCCGTCGCCGCGCTCGATCGCCACCTCGAGCGCTGGGTCGGCGAGTGCGCACGTCGCGACGACGCATGCCG
>JBAVUF010000010.1:0-1967 GCA_049696635.1 Acidimicrobiales bacterium
CCCGTACCTCGGGCTTTTCTCCTGCAAGGAGAGTCACGTGCGGCGGCTTCCCGGCCGGCTCGTCGGCGAGACGGTCGACGTCGACGGCCGGCGCGCCTACGTGACGACGCTGCGTGCGAGGGAACAGGACATCCGCCGCGAGAAGGCGTCGTCGAATGTCTGCACCAACCAGACCTTGATGGCGGTGACGGCCGCGATCCAACTCGGCTGGCTCGGCACCGAGGGCCTGCGCGAAGTCGCGCTGAACTGCGCGCGAGGCACCCGCTATTGCCTCGAGTCGCTCTGCACTATCGACGGCGTGGAACCCGCCGTGGGCGCGTCCTTCGTGCGCGAGTTCGCGATCCGCACACCACTCGACGCGGAAGTCGTGATCGAGCGGCTTTTGGACGAGGGGTACCTGGCCGGGATCGCCTTGCGCGAGGGGTTCGAGGGCAG
Organism: Acidimicrobiales bacterium; assembly: GCA_049696635.1. Classification (GTDB taxonomy): domain Bacteria; phylum Actinomycetota; class Acidimicrobiia; order Acidimicrobiales; family Bog-793; genus CAVRXQ01. The sequence continues at coordinate 436 of JBAVUF010000010.1, forward strand.
CGATCTTGAGGGCGCGTTGCTGGTCGCCGTCACCGAGCGGCGGACGAAGACCGAGATCGACGGATTCGCCGCCGCGTTCTCGAAGGCGGTCCGATGAGCGCCCCGGCGCGCAGTCCGGGAGGGCGCGCCGCCTCGGCACCGCTGATGGGGCGCGAGACCGAACCGACGATCTTTGAGATTTCGGCACCGGGTCGAGGCGCCTATTCACTGCGGACGACAGAGATCCCGAAGTGGGGTTTAGAAGAGCTCATCCCGGCGGCGCACCGGCGCAACGAGCCCGTTGCGCTTCCCGAGGTCTCAGAGCGCGATCTCGTCGCTCACTACACGCGGCTTTCGCACCGCCAGTATTCGGTCGATCTCGGCGCCTACCCGCTCGGTTCGTGCACGATGAAGTACAACCCGAAGATCTGCGACGAGGTCGCGGCGCTGCCTCGCTTTCGCAATGTCCACCCGGCGACCCCGCCGTCGGCGTCACAAGGGTGGTTACAGATCCTCGTCGAGTTGGAGGAGGCGCTCTGCGAGGTGACCGGCATGGCGGCGGCGACGCTGCAGCCGGCGGCCGGCGCGGCCGGCGAGCTCACCGGATTGCTGTTGATGCGCGCATACCACTCGCGGCGAAACGATGAGCGCACCCGGGTGATCATCCCGGACTCCGCGCACGGCACGAACCCCGCGTCGGTGACGCTCGGTGGGTACGCGGTGTCGACGGTCGGCACCGATCGGCGCGGCCTCGTCGATCGCGACCAACTGCGAGAAAAGCTCGGCCCCGATGTGGCCGGAATCATGCTCACGAACCCGAACACACTGGGCTTGTTCGAAGAAGACATCGTCGAGATCGCGAAGATGGTCCACGACGCCGGCGGGCTCCTCTATTACGACGGCGCCAACCTGAACCCGATTCTCGGCGTCGTCCGCCCGGGCGACATGGGCTTCGACATCGTCCACCTCAACTTGCACAAGACCTTCGCCACTCCCCACGGCGGCGGCGGTCCGGGGGCGGGCCCCGTCGCCGTGGCGCCGCGCCTTGTCGATTTACTCCCTGGTCCACGTCCGGTGCGCTCGGGCGGGGGCTTCGGCTACGCGACGGCGGCGCACTCGATCGGACGCATCCACTCATGGCACGGCAACGCGCTCGTGCTGTTGCGCGCCTGGACGTACATCAAGCTGAACGGCGCGGAGGGATTGAAGCGTGTCGCGCAGGCGTCCGTGCTGAACGCGAACTGGCTGCGGGAGCGACTGCGCGGCGTCTACGACTTCCCCTACGACAGGCCGGTGATGCACGAGTGCGTTGTCTCCTCGTCTTCGCTGAAGCACGAGACCGGTGTGCGGACGCTCGACGTCGCGAAGCGCCTTTTAGAGTTCGGCTTCCACGCCCCGACGGTGTACTTCCCGCTCGTCGTCGAAGAGGCGTTGATGATCGAGCCCACCGAGACCGAGAGCCCCGAGACGGTTGCCGCGCTCGCCGACGCGCTGATCGCGATCGCGAACGAGGCACGCGCGCAGGCAGCGGTCCTCGGCGCACAGCCCGCACA
>JBAVUF010000011.1:0-19596 GCA_049696635.1 Acidimicrobiales bacterium
GTGGCCGGCGGTTCCACCCCCCGCGATGACGATCTCGACGGTGCGGCCGGTCACCTGGCGGCGGCGCGCCTTCGGATCCGGTCGTGTTCGACGGCCGAGCGCGTCTTTTCGTCGGGATGGCGGGCGATGCGGACCAGGATCCCCATCGCCGCGAGGAAGACGACGAGGGACGACCCACCCGAGGACAGGAACGGGAGCGGGATCCCCGTCTCGGGAACGATGCCGACTACTCCGCCGATGTTGATGAAAGCCTGCACGACGATCCAGGTCGTGATCCCGATGGCGGCGAGGCGCGCGAAGCGGTCGGTGGAGCGCGACGCGATCCGCACTCCGAGCCAGCCGAGCAAGGCGAAGCCCGCAAGCACGCCGAGCGAGCCGACGAGCCCGAAGTTGTTGCCGATGATCGAGTAGATGAAATCCGTGCTCGCGTTCGGCAAGAAGCCCCACGCCGACGGCGAGCCCCCGAGCCCCGTGCCGAGGAGATGGCCTGAACCAAGCGTCACGAGCGACTGGACGACCTGGTACCCGCTCGTCGTCGAGTGCGCGAACGGGTTGATGAACCCCGTGATGCGGGCGCGCCCGTACGGTTCGATCATCAAAAAGGCGGCACCCAACACGGCGAAGATGGCGCCGAGCGTCGCGACCTTCTTAATCGGCACGCCACCCGCGTACAGCAGCACTCCGCCTACGGTTATGACGACGGCTGCCGTCCCGAGGTCGGGCTGACGAACGATCAAGATCGCGAGCGCGACGAGCACGATGACGACGGGGCGCACGACGTCGACTGGCTCAGCGCTTCCCTTCGAGCGCCGCGCGATCAGGTCGGCGATGAAAACCACGACGGCGAGCTTGGCGATCTCCGACGGCTGGGCGCGAAACATGCCGAAGCCGATCCAGCGCGCCGAACCGCCGGCGACCGATCCGACCCCGCGCACCAGCACCGCGAGCAAAAGCACCCCGGTCGCGACGATGAACGGCACGGCGACCCGACGCCAGAACTGCAACGACATGCGCGCCGTCGCGACAAAGGCGACCCCGCCGAAAACACTCCAAAGCCCTTGGCGTTCGACGATCGACCACGGCGAGCCGTAGGTGGCGATCGACGAGATTGACGACGACGAGAGCACCATCACCAGCCCGAAGACGCAGAACGCGGCGACGAGACCGGCAAGCGCCATCGCGTCCCTGCTCGGCGCCCCTCGCACGGCGTGCGCGCGAACCCGTTCGCCTTGCGCGACGACTCGGAGCCGTTCCGGGCGCTCTCGAACAGCGCGCCCGCGACGCGAGAGCACGCCCGTGGTCGCGGTCATCGCGTTTCGCTCCGTTCAGCGAGCACACGCACCGCTCGCTTGAAGTCCTCGCCGCGTTCTTCATACGACCCATACCAGTCGAACGACGCGCACCCCGGTGAGAGCAGCACTGCGTCCCCCGGGCTGACGAACGTGGTTGCCTTCGCCACCGCGTCGGCCATCGACTCGGCGCGGCGCACCGGGTAGTCCGGAGCGAAGATCTGCTCGATCTCATTGGCGGACTCACCAACCGCGACTACACCTCGAACCGTCGCCGCGCCGAGCTCGTCCGCCGCCCTCCTGATCGGCGACAAGTCGAGGCCCTTGTTCTTCCCGCCGGCGATGAGGGCGACCGACGAGAAGGACTGGAGCGCCGCGGCGACCGCGGCGGGCGTAGTCGCCTTCGAGTCGTCGTAGTAGGCGACACCTGCCACGGTCGCAACTAGTTCGAGGCGGTGAGGAGGCACCGTCGTCTTTCGAAGCGCCGCGAGAATGCCAGCCGAGGTTGCGTCCACCTCGCGCGCGGTGACGAGGGCGGCGAGCGCGTTGAGCCGGTCGTGCGGGAGGTCACGGACGAGGTCGCCCGCACGCGCGAGGACCGTCCCGTCCGAGCCGACCATCTCGTCACCGTCCAGTCGGTAGTCGCCTTTTGTCGCGCCGAACGTGACGACCCGCCCCGGCGCCCGCGCCGCGGCGGCCGCGATCCGGTCGTCGTCGGCGTTCGCGATGGCGACGTCGCCCTCGCCCTGGTGTGCCCAGATCTGTGCCTTGGCGGAGAAGTACGCCTCAGTCGAGGCGTGCCAGTCGAGATGGTTCGGCGCGAAGTTCAACCACGTGCCGACCGTCGGGCGGAATGTCGGCGACAGCGCGAGCTGGAAGGATGAAACCTCGGTGACGACGATGTCGAGGTCGTCGCGTTGAGCGACCGAGATGAGCGGCAGGCCGATGTTTCCGGTCGCCTCCGATCGCACGCCGCTCGCAAGCAGCATGGCGTTCACGAGATTGACGACGCTCGTCTTGCCGTTCGTACCGGTGATGGCGACGATCGGCACACTCGTCATCCACGAAGCCAGTTCAATCTCTGAGACGACCTTGTCCATCGGGGCCGCCGCAAAGATCGGATGGCTCGGCGGAACCCCTGGGCTCATGACGACGAGGTCTGCGCCGTCGGCGAGTTCGTGAAGGTCGCGGCGATCGGGAGTCAGCCGCACCTCGACGCCGAGGCCGCCTGTCGAGTCGACGATCTCCGCCGCGTCGTCGATCGCGGTGACCTCGACACCTAGGTCTGCGAGCGCCGACGCGACGGCTCGACCCGTAGTCGCGAATCCGACGACGAGGACGCGACGAAGCGCCGAGGCGTCACGAGCCGTCGTCGTCATAGCAGCGACCGAACGCCCAAGAAGTCGGCATAAAAGACACCGAGGCCGAGCGCGGTGCACAGCCCGGAGAAGATCCAGAATCGGACGATCACCGTCGTCTCGGGCCACCCGGCGAGTTCGAAATGGTGATGGATCGGCGCCATGCGGAAGATGCGCGTGTGGAACACCCGAAAGCTCACGACCTGCGCGATGACCGACAACGTGACGACGAGGAACAGCCCGCCGATGATCGGGAGTAGAAGCTGCAGGTTCATCTCGAGCGCGAGGCACGCGAGTGCTGTCCCGATCGCGAGCGAGCCGGTGTCACCCATGAAGATGCGCGCCGGTGCCGCGTTCCACCACAAAAAGCCGACGCACGCGCCGCCCATCGCGACGGCGATCAGCGCGAGGTCGAGCGACGGGTGCACGTGGTAGATGTGAACGTGGCGGTACTCCCAATACCCGAGCAACGTGAAACCGACGAAATTGAAGGCCGCGGCGCCTGCCGCGAGCCCGTCGAGGCCGTCGGTCAAGTTCACGGCGTTCGATTCAGCGGTCATGATGAACGTTGCCCAGACCACAAAGCCCGCGGCGCCGAGACCGACGCCGGGGATGTTCGCCCGGGTGAACGACAGCGTGGTGCTCGTGTGCGCGAAATACTCAGCGGCGAGCGCGAAAAGGACGCCGAGGATGATCTGAAGGGCGAGCTTGCCGCGCTTGTCGAGGCCGAGGCTCCGGCGTCGGCTCACCTTCAACCAGTCGTCGGCGACTCCGATCCCGCCGGCGAGCAAGATCGCGCCGAGCGCGAGCGCCCCGGCGACGGTGAACGGAGTGCTCGTGCCGACGTGGCCGAACAGGTAACCGATCGTCGCGGCGAGGATCAGCGCGACCCCGCCCATCGTCGGCGTTCCCGCCTTCATGACGTGGTACGCCGGACCGTCCTCGCGGATCTGTTGGCCAATGCGACGCGTGACGAGCGTCCGCATCAAAAGCGGTGTGCCGAACCCGGCGACGAGGAGGGCGACGGTGCCGGCCTCGAAGATCGAGATCACGACTCACCCGCTTGTCCCTCGATCTCCGCCCGCCGACGCTTCGCACGCCACCCGAGCCGGTCAAGCTCGCCGCGTACGATCTCGCGGTCGTCGAAGGGGATCGTCCGGTCGGAGAACTCCTGGGTCGTCTCGTGCCCCTTGCCGGCGACGACGACGACGTCGCCCGGTCGTGTCGAACGCAACGTGTCAAGGATCGCCTTGCGGCGGTCGAGTTCGACGACGACCTGTGCGCGGCCCGACATCCCCGCCCTGATGTCGTCCACGATCTGTTGAGGGTCTTCGCTTCGCGGGTTGTCGTTCGTCAAGACGACAACGTCGGCGAGGCGCGACGCGATCGCACCCATCGCTGGGCGCTTGCCGCGATCGCGATCACCGCCCGCGCCGAAGATGACGGTCACCGAGGCGCGGTCTACGGCATCGTGTTCGCGGTCTCGACGCACGGCGCGCAGCACTTCTTCCAAACCAGCGGGCGTGTGCGCGTAGTCGACGACGGCGACCACGCCGTTCTCACCTTCGAACGCCTCGAATCGTCCGGGCACTCGTTCTGCTCTCGCTAGGCCTTCTACGATGCCGTCAGAACCGACACCGAGCGCGCGCGCAGTGAATGCCGCGGCGAGCGCGTTCATGACGTTAAACCGCCCTCCCATCGGAAAAATGACGTCACGTTTCCCGAGCCGAAAGCGCGTCGAGCTCAGCCCGACTTCCAAGTTGCGCGCATCGTCGAGCGAGTACGACACCGTCGGGACCAGGCTCCTTGCGATCAACCTCCGCCCGTACTCGTCGTCTCTGTTCACGACGGCGAAGCGGGCTCGGTCAGGGGTGAACAATTCTGCCTTCGCCGCGAAATACGACTCCATCGAATGGTGGTAGTCGAGGTGGTCCTGCGACAGGTTCGTGAACACCGCGACGTCGAACAGGATCCCGTCGACGCGATGCTGCGAGAGCGCGTGCGACGTCACCTCCATCGCGCAGGCCACGGCCCCGTTCCCGTGCAATTCGGAGAGCTCTTGTTGGACCTTCGGCGCTTCTGGCGTCGTTCGCGCGCCGCCGAGTGTGCCGATCACTCCGGTCGGCCAACCATCGACCTCCAAGATGTCCCGCAACAGCTGCGTCGTCGTCGTCTTGCCATTGGTGCCAGTGACCCCGACCATGCGGAGCTTGCGCCCCGGGTCGTCGTAGAAGGCGCACGCCGCAAGCGCCATCGCCGGCCGCGCCATCCCAGGCGCGACGACGAGTTGCGGCGCCTGGCCGATGTCCCTGCCGAGGGTGTGCTCGCAGATGAACGCGATCGCCCCCCGTCTGTACGCGGCGGCGGCGAAGTCGTGACCGTCTGCGTGCTCTCCGACGAGGCAGCAGAACAGGGCGCCCGGCACGACGCTGCGATTGTCGAAGGCCACCTGGGTCACGGCGACGTCGTCCGTCGTGCCGACGACCGCGAGGGGATGCACGCGCTCCACGATCTTTTCAAGCGCCACAACGAGGGTCTTGTCCACGAGCGCCAAACTCGTCACTTCGATCCGCCGCGTCGCAACGTCGAGGTCAAAGTCGCCGAAGGAGCGGGCGGAGCGATGTCGAATCGCCTGAGTGCGTACTGCATGATCTTCGAGAAGACCGGTGCAGACACCGACCCACCGTAGATCGGTGTCGGGTGGTTGAAGACGACGATCCCCGCAAGCTGCGGGGCTTGCGCCGGCACGAATCCGACGAAGGTGGCGTTCCAGTCGCCCGCCACATATCCGAGCCCGTTCGGATCGGGGACCTGGGCGGTGCCGGTCTTTCCCGCGACGGTGTAACCGGGTATGTGCGCGAGCACCGCGGTGCCATCTTGCACGACGCCTTCGAGCATCGGGATCAGCTGGCGAACCGTCGAGCGGTCGATCACCCGTCGGCCGACGTGCGACGCGAGGAGGTGCTCGACGCCATTGTCGTTCACGACTCCCTGGACAAGGTGCGGCGTGACAAACACGCCGCCGTTCGCGACGGCGTTGTACGCGTCGAGGATCTGCAGCGGCGTGACCGCGACCCCGGTCCCGATCGGCACAGAGGCAGCCGACGAGCCGTACCAGGTGGCGGGAGAACCGATGATCCCCGGTGATTCACCGGGCCAGTCGAGCCCCGTGAAGTGACCAAAGCCATACGCGTTCAACGCGTGGAAGAGCCGCTCTTCGCCGAGACGCTGCGCGATCTCGATCGTGCCGACGTTCGAAGATTGGGCGAGGATCTGCGATACCGGCATCGGCTGTGTGGGGTGGAAGTCGGCGTCTTGAAATTCGTAGCCGCCGACGTTGATCCCGTACGGAACGGTGAACACCGTCGACGGCGTGATCAAGCCGTCTTGCAAGGCGAACGAGACCGTCGCGAGCTTCATCACTGAGCCCGGCTGGTAAACGCTCGTCACGGCGAGGTTCTGCGCGGCCGGAACGATCGTGTCGTGGCGGCCCCGCACCAGATCCACCATCGCCAGGATCGCGCCTGTGTGAACGTCCAAGATCACCGCGATCCCGCTGTCGGCGCCGGTTGCGTGCATCTGAGCGGCGATGGCGCGCTCGGTTTCGACCTGCAACGGCTCGTCGATCGTCAGTACGACTCCCTTTCCCGGCTTCGGCGCGACGACGTCGTGCGGTTTCGCCGGCAGGGTGATGCCGCCTGGAGCGACAGCGGCGACCTCACCGCCCGCACGACCGGCAAGGAGATCGTTGTACGCGTACTCGATCCCTGAATAGCCAATGTTTGACGCGTTCACGTCGCCGAGGACGGGCTGGAAGACGCCGTCGCCAGAGGTCACGCGCTGTTCGGCCGCGCCAAAGGAGAGTCCGGCGAACGCGCCCGCCTCGATCGGATCGACCGCAGCGTTCGTGAGGTCCCGTGCGAGGACCACGTAGCCGTTCCGCTCGGAGAGTTCGCTCGCGAGCGTCGAGACGCGCAGATGCAACAACGGTGCGAGCGCGCTCGCTTCCCTGTCCGGATGGGAGATCTGGAAATCGTCGGCGATGACATCGGTGCGTTCGACGGATACCGCTAGCACGTTTCCGGTGCTGTCGTAGAGCGCACCCCTCGTCGCCGGTAGCGATACCTTCTGTTCGACTTCGCCGCTCAGGTACGCCGCGTAGCGCGCCCCGTCGAGAACCTGCACGAGAACGAGGCGGATACCGAGTCCGACGACGAGCAGGATCGCCACCGCAGAGATGCGACGGAGGCGAACCGTCGACGCGGAGGTGCGGCGCCGTCGACCAGCGCTCACCGGCTCGGCCTCTTCGCGGCCGCGATCACGGTGGGTCCGGGATTCACCGGTGCGAGATAGAGGACGCTCTGCGGCACGACCATGCCGTACCGACCCTCGGCGATCTCGACGATGCGCGCCGGCGACTCGAGCTTCGAAAGGCTGAACTGCAGGTTTTGATTGCGCGCGACGGCAGCCGAAAGCGACTGCTGGGCCTGGTCGAGCGCGACCTGGTGTGCGGCGACGAGCGCCTGTCCTGCCGCCACAGCAAAGAAAGACCCCCCGACGAGGGAGATCGACGCGACAACGAACAATCGGGCCCGTCTGCGCATTCGCCGGCGATTCACGCCATTGTGATCATCAACCGCCGAACGGCGTGGCGAGCGCGCCCTCGCCGCAACTGCGGTGCGTTTCGTCCGCGACGTAGCGGGAAGAGGTCGCGCCGCCGCCATCAGGCTCCCTCGTCCGCTTCGAGCGCCGGCGAGAGGCGTTCGATCGCCCGGAGTCGCGCTTCGCGAGCGCGCGGATTCCGTGCGATTTCATCTTCATTCGGCCGTTGTGCGCCCTTTGTAAGCAGCCGCGCCTGAGGCGTCGCGCCGCAAGTGCACGGTGCTCCCGGCGGGCAGGTGCAACGCGCAGTCGTCCAGTCGCGAAACCGTCGCTTCACGATGCGGTCCTCGCCCGAGTGGTAGGAGATAACGATGATCCGACCCATCGGCGCGACGAGCTCGATGCTTTTGTCGAGAGCGACTTCAAGTGCCGTGAGCTCGTCGTTCACCGCGACGCGCAGAGCTTGGAACACCCGCCGCGCCGGATGACCGCGTCGTCGATGCGCGGCCGGAACCGCTTCCGAGACGGCAGCGGCGAGTTCTCCAGTCGTCGATATCGGACGGTGTCGCACGATCGTCTGGGCGATGCGTTTCGCGAAACGCTCCTCGCCGTGGAGACGAAACAGCTCCGCGAGCTCGTCGACATCAAACGCGTTGACGATCTCGGCGGCAGACGTCCGCGAGTGCTGGTCCATGCGCATGTCGATCGGCCCGTCGATGCGGTAGCTGAATCCGCGCCGCGCCTCGTCGAGCTGGTGCGAGCTCACCCCGAGGTCGAAAAGGACCGCCGAGAGCCCGCCGTCTGGAGAGAGGCCCGATTGCGGGATCGCCGCGACGATTTGGTCGAAGTCGTCGAAACGGCCCTGGCGCACGATCGCCCGTCCTCCGAACGGTGCGAGTCGCTCAGTGGCGGCGGCAATCGCCTCCTCGTCCTGATCGATTCCCACGACGACGACGTCGCGCCGGTCGTCGAGAATCCCCGCCGCGTGACCACCACCGCCGACAGTCGCGTCGACAACCACCCCTGGCGGACACGGGCGGACGAGGTCGAGCACTTCCTCGACCATCACGGGTGTGTGAAAGGTCCCCTGGCTCATCCGCAGCTCCCCGACCGCGTCCGGGGTGAAGGGAACCCCGTCAAGCGGATGGAGATGAGCGGAGAGGGGTGGATGCTGACCATCAGCAAACGCAGCCGAGGAGCTGCGGATGGGCCAGGGAACCCCGCTGGTAGACACCGGAAAAAACGCATCGATCGTGACCGCTCCGTTGGCGATTTCGGACCGGACACGGGCGATCGAATCGCTCACGGTCGGTCGGACGCGACGCCGCCCGTCGGCGCGAGCGCTTTGGCCGCCCAGCGACCTGGCGACCACAATTCGACGTGGTCGTGGACGCCGATAACGATGACGTCGCGCTCGAGCGCCGCGTAGTCCCGCAATTCGACGGGGATGACGACCCGACCTTGGGTGTCGTGCTCGACCTCGGCGACCTTCGCGAACCACTCCCGGGTCGCGTTGCGAGTCCAGGTGTCGACGGCCCGAGACTCACGGCTTTCGACCTCGGCTTCGAAGGTCTCCGGCGGCCACAACGCGAGGCATTCCTCGAGATGGGCGGTGAGGAAAAAGCGCGTCCCTAGCCGCGTCCGCAGGCGCGAAGGGAGGATGAGCCGGCCCTTCGCGTCAAGGGAGTGGTCGTACCTCCCAAAGAAGCTGGACTCGGGGCCCAAAGCGACGATCCCTCCTGGAGGGCACCGCGGCGACTGATCCAGTCGCCCCTCTCCCTATCCCTCCACTTCGCGCCACTTTATGGCTCAACTCCTCCACCAGTCAACCACCAGGGTGTTCGCGCCCGCCACCCGGCAGGCGGCGGTCTCAGACGGACTACGAGGGCACAGACGCGACGATGCCTGGCCAGTCACGAAAGGTCGCGGTGGTGCGGCGATGCGCCAGCTATTCGGCGCCCACGAGGGTCTTCACAGCCGCAGTAATCGCCCGCAGGCCGGCGAGCGCATCGGCGAAGAACATGCCCGTCTTCGGGTCCGTGTACAGCTCGTTGTCGATCCCGGCGTAACCATGGCCCATCGAACGCTTGATGACGATGATGCTCTTCGCCTTGTCGACGTCGAGGATCGGCATCCCCGAGATGGCGTTTCCCGGTCGGCGCGCGGCAGGATTCGTCACGTCGTTCGCGCCGACGACGAGGGCGACATCGGCGCGAGGGAAGTCCGGGTTGATCTCCTCCATCGTGCGGAGCTTCTGGTACGGGACCTCGGCCTCCGCGAGCAGGACGTTCATGTGGCCTGGCATGCGACCAGCGACGGGGTGGATCGCGTAGGTCACATCGACGCCGCGTTGTTCGAGCAGGACCTCGAGCTCCCTCATCGCGTGCTGCGCGTGCGCGACGGCGAGGCCATAACCGGGCACGACGATCACCTCGCTCGCGTAGGCGAGCTGGATCGCGACGTCGTCCGCGGACACCGAGCGGACCTGCCCCGTCACCCCGGCGCCGACGGTCGATTGGACGTCGCCTGTTCCGAAACCGCCGGCGATGATGTTGAGAATCGAGCGGTTCATCGCGTCCGCCATCAGCTTGGTGAGAATGCTTCCCGAGGCGCCGACGAGCGCGCCGGCGATGATCAGGGCGGCATTGTTGATGACGAACCCGGCCATCGCCACCGCCGTGCCGGTGAAGGCGTTCAACAACGAGATCACGACGGGCATGTCGGCTCCGCCAATCGGCAACACCATGATCACGCCGATGATCAACGCGGCAATCGCGATACCGATCAGCGTCCAGTCGCTGCTCGCGCCGGAGAAGATGTAACCCGCCCCCGCACAGATCCCGGCGAACAGGACGAGATTCGCGAACCGACCGCCGGGAACGACGATCGGCCGGGACGGGACGAGTCCTTGGAGCTTTCCCGCGGCGATCACCGAGCCCGAAAAGGTCACGGCGCCGATGACGATGTCGAGGACCGAAAAGACCGACGTTCTCGCGGGGATCATCGTGTGCGCGATCCCGGCGAGCCGGATGAAGTCCGTGATCGCGACGAGCGCCGCCGCGCCGCCGCCAACGGCGTTGAACACGCTAACGAGCTGGGGCATCGCCGTCATCTCGACCGAGCGCGCGAGGTACAGACCGATGCCCGAACCGAAAACGCCGCCGATCGTGAGCATCAACCAGCCGGTCGTCGAGATCGTGTCGTTGTGCGCGATCAACGCGAGCGTCGCGCCGACGGCGATCGCCATTCCTGCCTCGGACACCTGATTACCGCGATTCGCCGTTGGCGGCGCGTTCATCAGGTGCAGTCCGACGACGAAACACGTCGCCGCCAACAGATAGATCAGCGTGATCGTGTCGATGAAGGGGCCCATCAGGACGCCGACTTTTCCTCGGTGGCTGCGGACTTGTCCGTTTTGATTGGTTTCCTCTGGAACATCTGCAGCATCCTGCCGGTCACCGCGTACCCGCCGACGACGTTCATCCCAGCGAAAACCGCGGCTATGAACGCGAGGACGTAGCCCACTGCGGAGTGCGCCGTCGACGCGATGAGGAACGCTCCGACGATCACGACACCGTGGATCGAATTCGCGGCGGACATTAACGGTGTGTGCAGCGTTTGGGGAACCTTCGAGATGACCTCGAATCCGACGAGGAGGCTGAGGACGAAAATCGTGATGTCGGTGATCAGGCTCGTGTTCATCGCTCAGCGCTCGAGGTGGACAGCCGCGCTCTCGTCGCCTCGTTGACGACGGCACCGTCGTGGGTGATGACGACTCCTTTCTGGATCTCGTCTTCAAGATCAACGACGAACTTGCCTTCGGAGACGAAGTGAGCGACGAGCGCGCTGACATTGTGCGAATACATCGCGGAGGCTCCCATTCCCATCGTCGACGCGAGGTTCTCCGCCCCGACGATCGTGACTCCGCCATCGGTGACGAAAGTCTCGGCGGGTCGCGACGTCTCGACGTTGCCACCGAGGGCGCTCGATCCCATGTCGATGATCACCGATCCCGGCTTCATCGCGTCGATCGCCTCTTTGGTGACGAGCACCGGAGGACGCTGGCCCGGGACCTGGGCGGTCGTGATCACGACGTCGTGCTTCGCGATGTGCCCGTTGAGCTCGACCTGCAGCGCCTGAGTCTCCTGCTCGGTGAGAGTGCGCGCGTAGCCCCCTTCACCGGCGGCGTCGGTGACCGCTTTGAGCTCGAGGAACCGGCCGCCGAGCGATTCCACCTGTTCCTTCGCATCGGGTCGGACGTCGTAACCGCGCACGCTCGCGCCGAGCCGGTGCGCCGTGGCGATCGCCTGCAGGCCGGCCACACCCGCGCCGAGAACAAGGACCTCTGCCGGACGCGCGGTTCCCGCAGCGGTCATGAGCAGAGGGAAGTACCTCGTGAACGTGCTCGCACCCAACAGCGCCGCCTTGTAGCCGGCGATATTCGCCTGAGAGCTCAACGCATCCATCGACTGCGCTCGCGAGAGCGTCCGCGGCAACAGGTCGAAGCTCACGCCGGTGATTCCGCGCGTGGCCAGCGTTTGCACGTACTCGAGATCGGTGAGCGGCGACAGCGTGCCAACCACGACTTGGCCGGCGTCGAGGACCGCCACGTCGTTGTCGTCGGGTCGTGAGACACAGAGGATGACATTCGACCGGGAGAGGCACTGCGAGCGATCGACGATCGTCGCGCCTGCTCTCGCATACGAATCATCCGGAAAGAACGATCGCTCGCCGGCGCCGGACTCGACGACGACTTCGATCGAGATCGCGTTGAGCTTGGCGATGTCTTCTGGCACGAGCGCGACGCGTGACTCGTCGTCCGAGCGCTCGCGCAGCACGCCAGCGGTCAGTGACCCGCGAACGGGCGAAGTTGGCCCCTCCCCCGATGCCTCCTCGCTCGCCGACGGCTCCGACTGCTCGGACATCGTGTGCCCCGCCACCTCCTGGGTTCTCGTCACGTCAGCTTTGCGGCCGAAACGGCGCGGCCCGCGACTATTCCTTTTCGCGCGAACTCGATGAATTCAGAGCCGATCAGATCTCCTCTGGCACCATCTCGATCGCGCCGCAGGGACATTCCGCGACGCGAATCCCGCAACCTTTGCAGCCTCGTGGTGGAACTCGTAGCGCTTGTCCCACCCGAGCTTAGACATGGCGCAGTCGGGACAGACCCCGTAGCAGATGCTGTGAGAACCGGCCGGCGTCGAACGCGGCGATGGCGAACAGCTCGGCCGCGGTGACGACGCGTGTCTGCCCGGCCGTGGAAGCGAACTTGGAACATCTTCCCTCTCAGCGGCTCTCGGCGCCTGGTTGACGCGCATCGAAGTCTTGCGCCCATCGTTGCGACGCGTCTCACGTCCAGCTAGGGCCGATGGTCCCCACGGCGGTCGACGCACCGGCCGGGTTCGGGCCGTCTGGCCCTTGTCGATCCGAGGGCGCGTCCCTACGGTGGCGCTCGTGACCGCGCCGATGGCGGTAATTGAACGCGAACAACTCGACGACCTTTTCGCGAGCCTCCGTGCGCGCGGGTATCGGGTCTTCGGGCCGACCGTGCACTCCGGGGCGATCGTCCATCGCGAGCTTGAGACGTCGCAAGATCTGCCCGGGGGATGGCATGACGAACAGGCTCCGGGTTCGTATCGGATCCGTGATGACGGCGACGAAGAGCTCTTCGGGTGGGCGGTCGGCCCAACCTCGCTGAAGTCGACGGTCTTCCCCGCCGAGACCGTCGTTTGGCGCGGCCGGCGGCGTGCTGGTGACGTCGAGATCTCCGTCCCAGAAGGCGGCGGAGAACGCGAGGCGTTCGTCGGCGTGCGGCCGTGTGAAGTCGTCGCCCTCGGGGTGCTGTCGAAGGTGCTGTCAGGAGGGCAGTACCGCGATCCCGAGCACGATCGACGACGGGCAGGGTTGGCCGTGATCGTCGTCGAATGCGGACATCCCGCTTCGACATGTTTTTGTCCTTCGATGGAGACCGGTCCCGACGCGAAAGGCGGGTACGACCTCGCCCTCACTGAGCTCTTGGAGCCGCGGCACCGCTTCCTCGCGCGCGCCGGTACAGAACTCGGTCGCTCGCTGCTCGAACAGATTCCCCACGAGGACGCGAGTCCCGAAGACCTCGCGCTGAGGGACGGGGTCCTCGCGCGTTCGCGCGACGCGATCACGCGCACGCTCGATGCCGAGCGAGCGCCTCGCCTCCTCGCCGAGAATCTCGAGCACAAGCGATGGGATGACGTCGCCGAACGGTGTCTCGCCTGCGGGAACTGCACACTCGTCTGTCCGACATGCTTCTGCGCGGCATTCGAGCAGCGCACAGATCTCGCAGGTGACATCGAGGTGACCAGGCGATGGGACTCGTGCTTTTCCCTCGACCACTCGTATCTGCACGGCGGCGCAGTGCGCGAGACGACGCGGTCTCGTTATCGGCAGTGGCTCACCCACAAGCTGTCGACGTGGGTCGACCAGTTCGGCACGTCCGGATGCGTCGGTTGCGGCCGCTGCATCACGTGGTGCCCCGTCGGGATTGACCTCACCGAAGAGGTCCGCGCGATCGCGGAGAGCGGCCACTCTGCGACACCGTCTGTGCAGTGACGAGCAAGGAGGCGATGCCGTGGAATCAATGAGCGAACTCATCGGCGAAAGCCCGTTGTTCGCGGGACTCAATCCGACGGCGATCGAGCTAGCCGCTGGATGTGCGAGGAATGTCACGTTCGAAGCGGGCGATCGATTGCTCTCAGAAGGCGAGCAAGCCGACACCTTCTACCTGATCCGCCGAGGCCACGCGGCGATCCAGGTGCGCCGTCCGTCCGGAAGGCCGATCGTCATCGAGACGCTCGGACCGGGAAAAGTTCTCGGACTCTCCTGGCTCGTTCCGCCGTATCGGTGGCATTTCGACGCCGTTGCGAGCGAGCGCATGGGGGCGATCGCCATCGATGGAGCGTGCCTGCGCCGAAAGGCTGATGACGACGCCGACTTCGGCTACTCCGTCCTCCAGCGCATCGCTCAAGTGCTCCTCGAGCGTCTGCAGGCGACGAGAACGCGTCTCCTAGACGTCTACGGACGCGACGTCGCGGGGTGAGTGCCGTTGTCCTTGACGAACCCCCTCGTCCCCGTGCGCTACCGGGTTGTCGGTCACCGCACCGACTCCGCGGACATCGCGACGATCACCCTCGATCCGATCGATGAGCCGATCGCCGCTGCGAGGCCTGGCCAGTTCAACATGCTCACCGCCTTCGGTGTCGGTGAGGTGGCGATCTCGGTGAGCTCGGAAACGGCCCGTGCGCCGACGCTCGAGCACACGATTCGCGACGTCGGCGCGGTGAGTCACGCGCTGTCGCACGCCGAGCGGGGCGATGTCATCGGGGTGCGAGGTCCCTTTGGTACGGACTGGCCGATCGCTGGCCACGACGGACGTGACGTCGTCGTCGTCGCCGGCGGGATCGGACTCGCTCCGCTTCGCGGCGCGACCGTCGGACTAGTCGCGGATCTCGCCCGCGGCCACGGAGGCAAGGTCGTCGTCCTTGTCGGCGCGCGCACCCCGGATCAGATCATCTTCCGGGAAGACCTCGAGAAGTGGCGGGAAATGGGTGCCGACGTCGGCGTGACCGTCGACGCCGCGGATGCCGATTGGACGGGACCGGTCGGTGTCGTAACGCAACTCGTCGACGATGTCGTGCTCGACGCGGGTCGCGCCCTCGCGTTCGTCTGCGGGCCCGAGATAATGATGCGATTCAGCGTGCGGTCGCTCGTCAACCGAGGCGTCAGCACCGAACGCATCTTCGTCTCCCTCGAGCGGAACATGCAGTGTGGTGTGGCGCTCTGCGGACACTGCCAATTGGGACCGTTCCTCCTCTGTCGAGATGGCCCGGTCGTGCCCTGGACACCCGTCGCGGAGCACGAGTTGAAGGTCGAGCAACGGTGACCAGAACACCGCGGCTCGCGGTTTTCAAGTTCGCGTCCTGTGACGGCTGTCAGCTCAGCCTGCTCGACTGCGAGGACGAGCTGCTCGCGGTCGCAGAACGCATGCAGATCGCGAAGTTCACCGAGATGACCCAGGCTGAGATCGCCGGACCCTACGACGTCTCGCTCGTCGAAGGGTCGATCACGACGCAAGAAGACGCCGAGCGAATCGTCGCGATCCGCGCAAACTCGAGGAATCTGATCACGATCGGTGCCTGCGCAACGGCAGGCGGCATCCAGGCGTTGCGCAACTACGCGGACGTCGGCGACTTCGTCTCGGCGATCTACGCGCACCCCGACTACATTTCGACGCTCGCCCGCTCCCAGCCCATCTCGGCGCTCGTCCCGGTTGACTTCGAGCTCCACGGCTGCCCCATCGATCGGCACGAACTCCTCGAAGTGATCTCCGCACATCTCGCGCGACGGAAACCGCGGGTTGCGTCATACAGCGTCTGCGAGCAGTGCAAGGCGAAGGGGAATCTCTGTGTCCTCGTCGCGAAGGGAACGCCTTGCCTCGGCCCCGTCACCCGCGCCGGTTGCGGTGCGCTGTGCCCGTCGGTCGATCGCGGCTGTTACGGCTGCTTCGGGCCGGCCGAGAGCCCGAACACGGTGTCCCTGTCGCGTCGATTGTCCGAGCTCGGTATGGAAGACGCCCACATCGTGCGCTTCTACCGGACCTTCAACGCCGCCGCCCCCGAGTTCGACGCGGAGGCTCGCCGACATGTCCGATAGTCCGGCCCAGACCCGGGCGATCGACGTGCACGGCATCGCCCGCGTCGAGGGCGAGGGATCGCTGCACGTGCGGATCGCGGACGGCGCTCTCGAATCGGTCGAGCTCGAGATCTTCGAACCGCCACGGTTCTTCGAGGCGTTCCTCAAAGGTCGCGGCTACGAAGAGCCACCCGACATCACGGCGCGCATCTGTGGCATCTGTCCCGTCGCGTATCAGATGTCGGCCTGCAAGGCGATCGAAGATGCCTGCGGAACGGAGATTCCGCAGTCGATCACCGATCTGCGCCGATTGCTCTACTGCGGCGAGTGGATCCAGAGCCACGCGCTGCACGTCTATCTCCTGCACGCTCCGGACTTCTTCGGATTCAAAGACGCCGTCGAGCTGGCGGCGGCGGACCGGTCGGTGGTCGAACGTGGGCTGCGGCTGAAGAAGGCGGGCAACGCGCTCATGGAACGAGTCGGCGGACGGGCGATTCACCCCGTCAATGTCCGCGTGGGTGGCTTCTATCGCGCCCCGGACAAACAGCAGATCGCGGCGCTCACGCCCATTCTGCGAGCTGCGCTCGACGACGCGCTCGAAACGGTCGAGTGGGTCGCGGGCTTCAGGTTCCCCGATGATTCGCACGACTACCTCTTCGTCTCTCTTGTCGATGACGAGCGGTATCCAATCGAATCGGGGACCGTTCGCTCCTCAAAAGGCGCCGACCTCACCGCCGGTGCCTTTCTCGATCTGATCACCGAAGAACACGTACAACGATCGAACGCGCTCCACGCCCATTTGCTCGGTGGCGACACGTACCTCACAGGACCCCTCGCCCGCTACGCGCTGAACGCCCGCAAGCTGCCGCCACTCGCCGCTGCGGCCGCGGAGCGCGTCGGCCTCGGCGAGGTGTGCCGCAATCCGTTCAAGAGCATCATCGTGCGTTCGGTTGAGATCGTCGCCGCGTGCGAGGAGGCGCTCCGGCTCATCGGCGGCTACACGCCCTTCGATCCGGCGGCGGTTCCGGTCACCCCGCACTCCGGATCGGGCGTCGGCGCGACCGAAGCGCCGCGAGGGCTTCTCCTCCACCGCTACGAATTGAGTGACGACGGCACGATCATCGAGGCACAGATCGTGCCGCCGACCTCGCAAAATCAGGACGCGATCGAAGACGACCTACGACGGGTGATCTCGACGCGCCTCGAGCTCCGAGACGACGAGCTGCGAGACCTCTGCGAGCAGGCGGTGCGTAATCACGACCCGTGCATCTCGTGCGCGGCGCACTTCCTCGACATCGCCGTGGAGCGCCGGTGAGCCGCGTCGTGGTCGCGGGCATCGGGAATGCCTATCGGGGTGACGACGGCGTCGGACCGGCCGTCGCGGCGGTCGTCGAGCAACAGTCTTGCGCGATCGACATCGGGCCGATCTCCGAGCCCCTCGACCTAATCGGACGCTTCGACGACGCCGCTCTCGCGGTCCTCATCGACGCGACCCGTTCCGGATCGGCGCCCGGCACGATCCGTGCCGTCGAATGGCACGAGGTCGACCAATCCTCCGCCATCTCGACCCATGCCCTCGGACTCCGGCGTGTCTGCGAACTTGCCTCGGCGCTCGGTGAGGCGCCACGGCGCACCGTCATCGTCGGTATCGAAGGCGAAGATTTCACCGACGGCAATCGACTGAGCGGTGCGGTCGCGAACGCGGTTCCGCGCGCCGCTCGTCAGATCGTCGGCCTCATCTCCGAGTGGATGACCGGCGTCTGATGTGCACGAGTCGCTACTTCCGCGTCGTGGAAGCCGTCAATGACACCGCGGTGGTCGGCGAAGACGTCGATGGTCGCCGCCATCGGCTTTCGCTCATCGCATACGACGGACCGCCGATCCAACCTGGCGGCTACGTCGTCGCGCACGCCGGGTACGCGCTCGCGCCGGTTGTATCCGAAGAGGCGACGCGCACATTCGACGAACTGCGCGGCTTCGACGGTGCAGCTCCCAAGGGAACTCGGAAGGCTCACTCGACATCGAAGGAGGGGACATGACAACGACGCCCGGACGAACGCGAGGAATTTCGGGGCTCGTTTTCGCAGGACTCACGGCGGCCGTGAGCGGCGTCTCGGTATTCGTCAACAGCTATGGCGTTCACTCGGTGACAAGCCCGGCTGTCTACACGACCGGCAAGAACTTCTTCGCGGCGATACTCCTCCTCGCCTTCGTGGTGATCGCCAAGGCGTCTCACCTTTTCGTTCAGCCCGCCCAACTCGAGGCGCGGCGTAGCCTGACCGGTGCGTCGCGGCTTCTCGCTTTCGCGTACGTCGCGATCATCGGCGGCGGCGTCGCGTTCGTGATGTTCTTCGATGGGCTCGCGCGCACGAGTGCCGTGCCGGCCGCCTTCCTCCACGACACGCTCGTTGTCTGGGTCGCCCTCCTCGCGTGGCGCGGACTCGGTGAGCACGTCTCGAGGTGGAACCTGGTCGCGATCATGCTCCTAGTCGTCGGTCTCGTTGCGTCGAGCGGCGGCGTAGGCTCGCTGGTCGCGAATTCCGGCAATGCGCTCGTCCTCGGTGCGACGGTGCTTTGGGGAATCGAGACCGTCATCATCAAGCGGCTGCTCGCCGGGGTTGACCCAGGGTCGCTTGGCGTCGTTCGCATGGGTGGAGGGCTGACTGTGCTCGCCGCCTACCTCGCCATCACCGGACAGCTCGGCGCCCTCTTCCACCTCGACGCCCACGCGTTGGGCTGGGTGGTCCTCACTGGAGTTCTGCTCGGCGCGTACGTGGCGACCTGGATGCTCGCACTCAGAAGGGCGCGCGCCGTCGACGTCACGTCAATTCTCGTCTCGAGCGCGCTCATCACCGCCGTCTTACAAGCGGTCGTCCAACACAAGGACCTCGCCGCACAGTCGTGGGGACTCGCCCTGGTTGCCATCGGCACCCTGACGGCCGCGGTGGCGGCAAGAAGAAGGACGGCGTACGCGTGATCCCGGGTGCGGTGCTGTTCGCGCGTTACGCGTATCCCCCGAACGCGCTCGGATACTGCGGACCGAGCGACTCGCTCTCGCTCGCTGGCGCGCTCAGAGAGCGCGACGTCGCCGATCTTTCTTTGCTCGCGCGCGAGTTCGACGGGGCATGGCCGTACCTCAAGCTCATCGCCGGCTGCAACGGCATCGCGGACCCGCTCGATCTGAGGGTCGTCGAGGCGTACTGGGTCGGCAACGACCTGCTCCATCGAGTTCCGAAGCAGGCGATGTTGAGCTCACTCGACGAGCGATTCGCCCGGCGCGCCGGGCCAACGTTTCCGAACGTCGCGAACGCGGTGCCACTCGGCGGTGTACCGCACCACAGCTTCCACGTCTTCGCGGTGTATCCGTGGCTCGGTCTCTTGCGCGCCGGCAGGCAGGGGCCCGCGCTAGACGTCCTCGACCAGTGTCGTGTCCGATGGGGGCGCGTCGTCTCGGTCGACAGCGATACCGCGGTCGTCTCCACGTCGACACTTGCGTTCTCCGACAGTCGCCTCGTTCTCGCCGAAGAGCATGAGGTGCGCGCCCGTCGCTTGGCGCGACAAGAAGGCAACGATCCCGACCTCCGCGCTGGCGACCTCGTCTCGCTGCACTGGGACTGGATCTGCCAAACGCTCTCACCGGCGCGCGCGCGACGGCTCCAGGGCTACACGAGGGAGAACCTCGA
>JBAVUF010000012.1:0-1735 GCA_049696635.1 Acidimicrobiales bacterium
TTGGCGTCATGTACCTGGGAAAGCTCGTCGAGATCGGCCCGGCGAACGACGTCTACCTGAAGACCGTCCACCCCTACACCCAGGCGCTCATCGACGCGATCCCCATCCCCGATCCGATTGTCGCGAAACAAATGCGGCACAAGGTTGTCCACGGCGAGCTGCCCTCGGCGCTCAACCCTCCGAGTGGATGCCGGTTTCGGACGAGATGCCCGTTCGCCCAGGAAATCTGTGCGGAGGTGGAGCCGCCGCTGCGACCCTTCGGTGCGACACACCTGGCGGCGTGTCACTTCCCGCTGCAAAGCCCACTCGAGACCGGCTTCGCAGCGACGTCGAGCGCGACCGCGTCGGAATAGCGGAGGCGATCCCGCCCCTGGGGCGATTATCCCGGGACGGCCTGAGGTTTACCGACGCTGCAACCGCACCTCGAAGGCGTCGCGCATTGCGTCGCCGATGAAGTTGAACGAGACGACAACCGCCACGATCGCGATGCCCGTCGGGTAGATCTGCCACCAGTACCCGTTGAGGGCGTAGTTCACGCCCTGGGCGAGCATCGAGCCCCAGTCGGTCATGGGAAGCGGGACGCCGAGTCCGATGAAACCGAGCGCGGCGAGGTACAAGATCGCGTCGGCGACTTGGAAGGTGGCGTTGACGACGATCGTGCCGACCGTGTTCGGGATGACGTGGCGGAAGACGATCCGCCGACCGGTGCCGCCCATCACCCGCACCGCCTGCACGTACTCACGGACGCGCAGAGAGAGCGTCTCGCCGCGTACCAACCGGGCGGGGACGAGCCACGCGACAAAGCCGATCACCAGGATCAAAAGCGGCAGCGACGGGTGGAAAATGACGGCGAGGACGATCAGCAGGAACAAAAGCGGCACCGACAGCAAGATGTCGACGATGCGCATCATCACCGCGTCGACCCAGCCGCCGAAAAAGCCCGACACTGCGCCCCAGACGACGCCGAACGCCGTCGCGATCGCCGCGGCGGCGAAGCCGACCTCGAGCGAGGTCTGGCCGCCGTACATGACGCGACCCAAGATGTCGAATCCCGACGGATCAGTACCGAGGAGGTGGGCAGCCGACGGCGCCGAGTTCTGCGTCGAATACAACAGCGCGGTCTGCGCGTTCGTCTGGTTCGTCGTGTAAAAGACCGGTCCCAAGAAGCAGAAGAGAACGAAGAAAATGATGACGCCGACGCCGACGAGGGCGAGCTTGTTCTCCGAAAAGACGAGCCAGAACTGGCGGGCGATGCCGCCGGACGAGTACGCCTCACCCCCGGATACGGGGCTGGTTGCCGGCGCTTCGCCGAGCTCGGCCCTTTCGACCTCTTCGACCTCTCCGAGGGGGACCCCAATAGCCATCAGGACTCGCCTCCTTTCCTTATTTCGTGCCTATGCGTAACGAACGCGGGGGTCGGCCACCGCGTACAAGACGTCGGCGATCAAAGAGCCGACGACCGTCGCGAGCGTCGCCACGAGCGTCGTGCCCAATAGGACTGGCACGTCGGTCTGGAGCGCCGCCTGCGTCGTCAGCAATCCCATTCCGGGGAAGTTGAACACCGTCTCGGTGATCAGCGCCCCGCCGACGATCCCCGGCAGCGAGAGTCCGAGCAGAGTGATGATGGGTATCAGCGCGTTGCGCAGCGCGTGGCGAAAAAGGATCCGCGCCCCGCTTGCCCCTTTTGCACGCGCCGTGCGGATGTAGTCCTGGGTCATCGCCTCCATCATCGAAG
>JBAVUF010000013.1:0-11754 GCA_049696635.1 Acidimicrobiales bacterium
GCCGAATGTCGAGCGCGAGCGCGCTGATCGAACTCGGTGGCGAGTCCTACGCGCTTTTGAGCGAGGCGGAACGCATGCGACGTGTCGAACGCTGGTCGGGGGTGCTCGCGAGCATCGCCCGGGACGCCGGCGCAATCCACCGTTTGCAATGGATCGAACGAACGGTGCCCGATGTCTCAGACGCGCTTCGGACCCACCTCGAAGCGTCCCTGGACGCGTCGACTGGTTCGCTGCGTCCGGCGAAGGCGCTGCGTTCGTACCGGGAGTTGATCGCAGCGGAGTCGAACGCCGCGGTCGTCCACGAGTGTTACGCCGCGATTTCGGTGCGGACTCCAAAGATGCGCTCGATGAACCGCGTCGGGTCAGGCGCGGCGGGAACTCAGTGGGGCGAACAATTGTCCGAGGAGATCGCTCTGCTCGCGGACCGTTGTCGTCAGGCAGGCGTGCCGGTGCGCGGGTTGCTCTCTCGAGTTGGCCTCGAGGCGCTCGTCCGTCGCGGCTTCGACGCCTTGGTCGCTCCGTCACCATCGTCCCTGCCGTGGCCCGTCGCCGTCGAAGCGACGTGGGCGGCCGTTCGGACTGATGGTCTGTGGCACGCGACCTTCTGGGTCGCCGAGTGGCCGCGTCATGAAGTCGGCAGTGATTTCCTTCTTCCGCTACTCGTTGGGGTGCGCGCGCGGCGGTCGATTTCCCTCGTCATGGCGCCGGTACCCCCGTTGCGGGCGATCAAACGCGCGGAACACGCACGCACCTCCCGCGTCGCCGACGCCGAGCTGCGGAGACGACACGGTTTCGCGCACACCGCACGCGCACGCAGCGAGGACGAGACGGTGATCCGCCGGGAGGCGGAACTTGCGGCGGGGCACGCGGCGTTCCGTTTCTCCGCGTACGTGACCGTGTCGGCGCCCGAGCGCGATGCCCTCGAGCGATCGTGCCGCGACGTCGTGCACGCTGCGGCCCTGTCGGGATTGGATTTGCGGCGCCTCTACGGGGACCAGGCGACGGCGCTCTGTTTCACTCTGCCCGCTGGCAGGGGTCGTTCGTGAAGATCCCCGCGCACGAGGCGACAACCGCTCAGCTCGGTGCCGTCTACCCGTGCGTCGCAACGCGCGTCTTGCCGGCGGATGCGGTGCTTGTCGGCCGCGACGTCTTTGGTGGCCTGTTCGTGTACGACCCGTTCTTGCTGTATGCGGCCGGTGTGCTCACGAACCCGAACATGGTGGTGCTCGGCCAGATCGGGCGCGGGAAGAGCGCCTTTGTGAAGAGCTACCTGTTCCGTGAGGCCGCGCTCGGTCGGCGCGTCGTTGTCCTCGATCCGAAAGGGGAGTACGCGCCGTTCGCGCGATCCCTTGGGACGACCCCCGTCACACTCCAACCGGGCGGGAGGTATCGGCTGAACCCTCTCGATGGCGTCGTTGATGCCGGGAACCCAGCTGCTCGCGGGTCACTCTCACTCATCGCAGAGCTAGCGGCCGCATGCCTGGGTCGGGCGCTCGTACCGGCTGAGCACGCCGCTGTCGAGCTCGCGATGGCGAGCGCGGCTCGCGGGTGTGTTCGCCCGACCCTCCCGGCGGTCGTCGCGGCGCTGCTCGAGCCGGAGGGGATTTCGGCTCGAGAGATTCGGTGCACGGTCGAGAACCTGCGAGAAGACGGGCGACAGGTCGCACTCGAGCTCCGCCGGTTCGTCTCCGGGGAATTCTCGGGGATGTTCGACGGCGAGACGTCAGCCGGTATCGACCTTCACGCCCAAGTCGTCGTCGTGGACCTTTCCGCCATCTACCACTCGAGTGCGCTCGGCGCGGCGCTGACATGCGTGAGCGCCGCGATGCAGAACGCATGGCGGTCTTCATCGCCCGTCAAGACCTTCTTCGTCGTCGACGAGGCCTGGGCGATCTTGCAAAACGTCGCCGCAACGCGGTTCTTGCAGTCTTCGTTGAAGCTCGCTCGTGCCCGGGGCGTGGCGAATCTGATCGTCGTCCATCGCGCCTCGGATTTCTTCGCTGCGGGTTCCGAAGGGAGCGTTGCCGCCCGTATTGCCGAGGGCCTCTTGGCGGACTGCGAAACCCTCGTGTGCTTCGCGCAGGCCGATGCCGAGCTCACGGGGACGAAGCGGCTGTTCGGTCTCTCCGACGCCGAGGCCGAGCTCCTGGCGCGGCTTCGCAGAGGGGTCGCCCTCTGGCGGGTCGCCGGCCGTCCGTTCCTCGTCGAGCACCGGCTCTCGCCGATCGAACGCAACGTTGTCGATACCGACGCCGCCCTCGTTGCCGAGGGTGACGCGCGCACGTGACGGGAAGCCGAAGGCGGCCGCAGTCGCCGAGATCCGCCGGCCCTCTGGTCGATCTTCGCGCCGAGCGGCGCATCGTTGTTATCGGCGGCGTGCTGATCGGCGCGGCGGCGATCATCTGGTTGACGTCCGGGGTCTCCTCTTTCATTTCCGGGCATGGGATCCACGATGTGCCGCCGTTCGGGGCGATCGGGCTCTTGTTCCGTGTCGCCGCCGACCCCGGCTCACCATCTTCTGTGTTCCCGCCGCGGCTGCGAGGCGACATCCCGTCGGCCATGGTGTTCTGGGTTGTTGCCGGAGTGGTCGTCGTTGTCGCGACGGGTTTGGGACTCGGGACATCTCGTGTCATACGCCGGCGGCGACACCCGACGGCGCGGGTGGAAACTCCGCGACCGGGATGGGCACGAGCACAGGACCTCGCCCCGATCCTCGTCCCACGGCCGTCACGAGGGCGGCTTGTCGTCGGTCGCTTCGGCCGGTCCCTCGTCGCGACCGAGGCCGGTCACTCGCTGCTCGTCGTCGGTCCGACGCAGTCCGGGAAGACGACGGGACTCGCCATCCCGGCGATCCTCGACTGGGACGGTCCCGTCGTCGCGACGAGCGTGAAGGCCGATCTCGTCCGTGCGACTGCGAAATCGCGTGCATCGAGGGGATCAGTCGCGATCTACGACCCACTCGCTGTTTCTGGTGGCCGACGAGCGCATTGGTCACCGCTCAGCGCGGCGACGACGTGGATTGGTGCGCGACGGGTCGCGTCCTCGCTGTGCTCGGTGCAGCGTGAGAGCGGGCAGTCGCCGGAGGACGCCGCCTTTTGGGGGACTCTTGCCGAGAAGCTCTTAGCGCCGATGTTGTTCGCAGCGGCGCGAGACGGCAGGTCCATGAAGGGCGTCGTCGCTTGGGTCGATGCCGGCGAGATCGGCGAGGTCCTCGACGTACTTGAACGCGTCGGGGACGTCGACGCGCTACGGATTGCGCGGGCGAGCTTCGGACGTGAGGAACGCCAGCTCGCATCGGTGTACGCGACCGCTGAGGCGGCGATCGCAGCGTTCGGCGACCCGCTCGTCGAAGCTTGCGACGACGAGCCTTCGATCGATGCGAGATTGCTGAGCACCGGAGGATCAGACACGTATTTTCTCGTCGCACCGGCACACGAGCAGGAGCGACTCCGCCCGGTCTTCGTCGCGTTGTTGCGCGAGATCCTCGACGAGGCATTCACGGCCGCGACGCGCAAGGGACGCCTCGATCCGCCGATGCTCGTCGTCTTGGACGAGGCGGCCAACATCGCCCCGGTTTCGAATCTCGACGTGCTCGCGTCGACCGCCGCGTCGCACGGTATCCAGCTCGTCACGGTGTGGCAGGACTTCGCGCAGATCTCGTCCCGCTACGGCGCACGCGGAGCGACGGTCGTGAACAACCACCGGGCAAAGCTCGTGTTCCCTGGTGTTTCTGATCCCGAAACCCTTGAGCAGTTCTCTCGGCTGATCGGGGAGGGTTCCGTCGAAACCGCCAGCGTCACCACCGACGCTTTGGGCGTCGTCTCGGCGACGCGCGCCGAGGGTGAGCGCCGTCTTGCGTCGGCGGCGGACCTGCGCACGCTTTCGAACGGCGAGGCGGTCCTTTTGTACGGCCGGCTCCCTCCAGCTCGCGTCATCGTGCGCCGAGCACGAACGGGCGCGCGCCAATTCGACCACGCCCGCCGGGTCGTCGGCGCGGCGTCACACGTGCGAAAAACCGCTCGGCGCATGACCTGAAATTAGACACGTCCGCCCAGGTCAATGCCGGCGAAATCGGCCGTCGGATCGGGAAGGATTCATACGTTCGTCACGATCCGGTCACCTGGAGTTTCCCTGCGGTTCAGGTCGCCTCGGTACTTTGTCCGCGCGATGGATCTCGAATCCGGCCGCTCTGCCCCCGCGTCCACTTCTGGGCTCGAACCGCGCCGCGCCGAGCTTTCCGACTCGCACATCATGACCGCGAGCGACGTTTCGATCGGCTTCGGCGCGGCGACCGTGATGGCCGACATCACCGTCGGGTTCCACAAGGGCTCGATCAACGCGCTGATCGGACCCTCAGGATCCGGGAAGTCGACGTTCCTGCGTTCACTCAACCGGTTGAACGACAAGGTGCGTGACTTCTGGCACAAAGGCGAGATCGCGCTCGACGGTCACGAGATTTACGCCAAGACGATGGACCCGCTCGTTCTGCGTCGGCGCGTCGGCATGGTCTTTCAGCGCCCGAATCCATTTCCCATGTCGATCCTCGACAACATCGTGTCTGGGGTGCGCGCCCACAAGATGGCGCGGCGTTCGGAGTTCCGCGACATAGCCGAAACGCAGCTCGCCGAGGTCGGGCTCTGGAGCCACGTCTCTGACCGCCTGCACGACTCGCCATTCCGCCTGTCTGGAGGCCAGCAGCAGATGCTCTGCTTGGCGCGCGCCCTCGCGGTGCAACCTGAGGTCCTCCTGCTCGACGAGCCGACGTCCTCGCTCGACCCGCGCTCGACCGAGGCCGTCGAAGAACTCGTGCGGCGCCTCACACCGGAGCTCACAGTGATCATCGTGACGCACAACCTCGCCCAGGCAAGGCGAATATCCGACCACACGATCTTTTTCTACGAGGGTCGGATGATCGAGACAGGCCCGACCGCAAAATTGTTCTCGAGTCCCGAACGACCGGAGACCGCCCGGTACGTCGGGTTGGAACTCGACTCGACGACAGCGAACTGACGGAGGGTCGCAAAAGAATCCGGGGGGTCGGAGACGGAACCGGGATCCTCGGACGCAACTGCCCCGCAACCGCCCGGAAGGGCGGATCGACGAAAGGAGTACCACCGAAAAGATGGAGAAAGACACCATGAACCGGAAAAGGCCAAGTCGCCGTGTGAGAGGACTCTCCCGTACGGCGGCCCTGGCTGCGTTCGCGCTCCTCGGTTCCGTCGGCCTCGCAGCTGTCGCCGCGGCGCCGAGCGGTGCTTCCGCCAAGGGGCACGCTGTCGGCAAGGCCGACACGTCCCAGAAGTCGAAGCCAACAACCACAGCGTCTCTCGCTTCGCTCGAGAAGACCCTCCAAGGTTACGTCTCGGGCGCGCCGTCAGGACAGACGTTGTCCGAAAGTGGTTCGACGCTGATGTACCCGCTGTGGGAGGAATGGCAGGCCCCTTCGAAGGTCGCGAGTGGTCTCCCGACTCCGCCGGTGGCTATCAGTCCGGCTGCGACCGGGTCGGGAACCGGCATCTCGGAGGCAGTCTCCGGCGCGGTGAACATCGGCGCCTCTGACGCCTTCCTCTCGGGCACCGAGCTGACGGGACCACCGGCGATGCTCAACATCCCAGAGGTCATCTCGGCGCAAGTGTTGATCTACAACCTGCCGAGCCTTGCGAACAAGCACCTCAAGTTGACCCCGACGATCGTCAACGACCTGTACAACGGGGCCATCACGAACTGGGACAACAAGCTGATCGCGAAGGCAAACCCCGGGGTCACGCTCCCAAACCAAAAGGTCATCCCCGTCCGTCGCAGCGACGGCAGTGGCGACACGTTCCTCATCACCTCGTATGTGTGGTATGGGGACAAGACGAGCTGGAATCACGCCGCGCCGTACTACGGACCTCAGACCGCATACGCCGAGTGGCCAACCGTCGCAGGCGAGCTTGCGGAGAAGGGGACCACTGGAATCATCAGCGGCGTCAATAGCAATGTCGGGGCGATCGGCTACGTCGGAGTGAGCTACCTCGCCGAGACGAACGCTGACCACCTCGGGTACGCCGCGCTGGAGAACGGGACCGGGCACTTCGAGATCCCTGACGCGGCGACGGTCGCCGCCGAGGTCTCAAGCTTCACCCACTTCCCGACGAGCGGAGCGATCAACCTCATCTACTCGAAGGTGGCTTCCGCGAAGTTTGGCTACCCAGACGTGAACTTTGAGTACGCGATTGTCCAGAAGAACCAGCCGAACTCGACGGACCTCGCGGCGGTAAAAGCCTTGCTTGCCTGGGGTATGGATCCGAAGGACGGCGCATCCAGTGGCTTTCTCGGACCGATCGACTTCAAGCCGATGCCGGCGAGCGCGATCGCGGGGGCGATCGGCTTGCTCAAAGAGCTGACCTGAAGCTAAGCGGTCATTTGTGGCGTGTTCGGACGACCGACGGTGTCCGATGGGGTCGCGGACGCTTTTGGTGAGCGACGGCGGTGACTGACGGCACCTGGTCGCCGAGCGTTGACGGCCGGGAGGTGACCGGGGAGAGTTCCCGGTCACCTTCCGGCCGAAAGGCAGGCGTCGCCAACGCGAATCATGCACAACCCACCCCGGCGTGGCGCCGCAATCTCCTCGAGCGGGCGATCAGCGTCGGGTCGAACCTCGCGGCGATCATCCCGCTCGTCGCGCTCGTCGGGATGGTCATCGTTCTCATCGACTACGCCACCCCGTCGATCAAGTACAACGGCATCCTCCACTTCATCACGTCGAGCCCGTGGAGCTTTGGCGACCTCTACGGAGCGGTCACCACGACGAACGGAGTGCGCCACGTCCCCGGTGCGGCCTTTGGCGCGTATCCACTTATCATCGGGACACTTGAGTCCTCGGCGATCGCGCTCGTGCTTGCGCTCCCGGTCGCGATCGGCGCAGCGATCATCGTCGTCGAGAAACTCCCGCCGCGCCTCGCCGCGGGAATTGGGATGTGCCTCGAGATCCTCGCCGGGATCCCAAGCGTCGTCATCGGGGTTTGGGGCGCTCTGACATTTGGGCCGTGGGTCGCGAAGGAGATCTACCCGGCGCTCACCCACCTCCCGAACTTCCCACCCTTCGACATCTTCCGCGGCTCTCCAGGAGACGGCGAGGGACTGCTCACGAGCGCTCTCGTTCTCGCCGCGATGATCATCCCGATCATCGCGGCCACGACCCGAGACCTCCTTCGCCAGGTGCCCGAGACGACGAAGGAGGGTGCGACGGCGCTCGGCCTGACCGACGCCGAGGTCTTCCGGAGCGTCCAAGCCCGCTGGGTCTGGACCGGGGTGGTCGGCGCCGCGGTCCTTGGGCTCGGGCGCGCCCTCGGCGAGACGCTTGCGGTCTCGTTCGTCTGTGGAACGCAGGACCAGGTTGCCCACAACATCTACGGGACGATGGAGTCGATTGCGGCGTTCATCGTCACGAACCTCGACACCGCGCAGGGCGATCCCACTGGCTTGGCGGTGCGAGCGATCGCCGAGCTCGCGCTCATTCTGATGGTGATCACTCTGTTCGCGAACGTCGCCGCGCGCCTCATCGTCCGCCGCTCGAGCCGTGGCGCGGCCCTTCCCGTTGGGGCGGGATTCTGATGGCGTCCGGCGCAAGCTCGCTCCCCCTGGGCCCCGACGGACCGGTTTCGGTCACGACCCGCGGGATTTCCCGGTCGAGGCGCGTCTCGAACCGGATCTGGTGGGCTCTGTGCGCACTGAGCCTCGTCTTCCTTGTCACGCCTGTCGTCTGGATCCTCGCCGGGGTCTTCGACCGCGGGGTCAGCGGCTGGCACTGGAGCGTGCTTTGGACCAAAGAGGCGGGAGTCGCCGGAGGCCTTTCGAACGACATCGTCGGGACGCTCCTCATCACCTTCGGCACCGCCTTGATTGCGGGCGTGGTCGGCGTCGGCGCCGGCGTCTACCTTTCAGAGTTCGGCCGCCCCGGCATTGTGCGGACGGTCCTCCGCAGTGCATCAGAGGTCCTCTCGGGGGTCCCGTCGATCGTGTTCGGCTACGTCGGCTACGTGGCTCTCGTCATCGGCCTGCACTGGCAGTTCTCGTTGCTCGCGGCGCTGATTGTCCTATCGATGCTCGTCGTTCCGTACATCGCGAAGGCGACGGAGATCTCCCTCAACCAGGTTCCGACCGCTTACCGCGAAGGTGCTGACGCGCTGGGCATGGCGAAGTCACGCCAGCTGCGCACGATCCTCCTCCGCTCGGCGATGCCCGGGATGCTCACCGGGATTGTCATCGCGATCGCCATCTCGATCGGCGAAACGGCGCCGCTTTTGTACACGGCGGGGTCGAGCGTGGACTACCCGACCGGGGCGCTCACCCACTCTCCGGTCGGCTACCTGACCTATTCCGTCTACGCTGACTTTCAGAGCCCGTTCAAGACTCAGCACACGCTCTCGAACGACGCTGCAATGATCCTCGTCCTGCTCGTCGTCGCCTTGATCCTCGCCACACGCGTCATCGTGCGAATAACGCAGCGGTATTCGCCCGAAGCCGGCGTCCGTGGCGGTTCACGTCGCGGCCCGAACAAGTCGGCGCGACCCGGGCGCTTCCGTGTGCGCAAGGACGAGAGCGGCGCCACGCAGGCGATCGCCCAGGCCGCGATCGCAACCGACTCCCCACGGGACGGTCCTTCCAGCGGCTGAAGCTCAATAGACAACGAGTTCGCGCGCCGCGGCGGCGATGTCGTCGGGTTGGGGAAGTACCGCCCGTTCGATCCCTGGCTCATAGCCGACCCAGGTGTCGGGGGCGGCGAAGCGTCGCACGGGAGCGTCGAGGTCTTCGAAGCATTCGCTGGCCACAAACGCCGCGATCTCGGCACCGAAGCCGGAAGTGATCACGTCTTCGTGGACGACGAGGCAGCGCCCGGTCTTGCGCACCGATGCGGCGATCGCTTCGCGGTCGTAGGGGACGAGGGTGCGGAGATCGATGACTTCGACCTCGATGCTGTCTGCAGCGAGCTTTTCGGCGGCGACGAGGGAGCGCTGCACCGTCGCGCCCCAGGTGACGATCGTGAGGTCGTCTCCCGTCCACCTGGTCGCCGCCTTGCCGATCGGCACCACGTACCCGGGTGGAGGGAACGGGTCGGTCGTGTAGCGCTGGCGGAAAAGGTGCTTGTGCTCGAGGAACAGCACCGGGTCTTCGCACCTGAACGCGGCGCGCAACAGACCGGCGACGTCGCGGGCGCGCGAGGGGAAGATGACGATGAAACCGGGGATGTGCGTGAAGATCGACTCGCCGCTTTGGGAGTGCCAGATCCCTCCACCGTGGAGGTAGCCGCCGATCGCGGTGCGGATCACCATCGGCAGGTTGAATGCGCCGTTCGAACGCCAGCGCGTCGTCGCCGCCTCCGAGCGCAGCTGCTGCATCCCGGTCCAGATGTAATCGAAGAACTGGATCTCCGGAGAAGGATGCAGGCCGCGTATCGCCTGTCCGACGCCGCGGCCGATGATGTTCGCCTCGGCGAGCGGCGTGTTGTAGCAGCGATCCTTCCCAAAAGCCCGTTGCAGACCGGCGGTGAGGCCGAAGACCCCGCCGAGCCCTTCCAAGTCGTCCTCGGACGCGTCGGCGACGTCTTCGCCGAGGACGCGGACACGCTCGTCGGCGGCCATCACTTCGAACAACGTGCGGCGGATCGCCTCCCCGAACATCACCGGCTCGCCGTCTTCGGGGGGAGCGGCCGGCTCTGGGATCTCGGGCAAAACGACGAGGTGGTCCATCACCGACTTCGGGTCTGGCTTGTCCGCGGCGAGCGCCTCCTGGGCCGCCTCGGCGACGAGCTCGCGCACCTCGGCGCGGATCTGTTCGTCGAGCGCCTCGGTGAGAACCCCGGCGCGGATCAGCTCGTCGCGGAAGCGCCGGACCGGATCTGCCGCCAAGTCGTGCTCGATCGCCTGCTTGTCGCGGTACTTCTTTTGGTTGTCCGATGACGAGTGCGATCCGAGGCGGATGACCCGACCGTGGATTAGGGCCGGCCCTTCGCCAGCTCGCGCCCGGGCGATGGCGGCCGCTCCTTTTTGGCGTGCGTCGAAGTAGTCGCAGCCGTCGGCGCGCACGACCTCCAAGCCGGGAAACCCCGAGACGAGGTCGGAGATCGGTCCCGGCGCCTGATCGGCGACCGGGACGGAGATCGCGTAGCCGTTGTCCTCGATGACGTAGACGACGGGCAGCCGCAGGCGGCACGAGGTGTTCAGGCTCTCCCAGAACTCGCCCTCCGAGGTGGCGCCGTCGCCGAGCGAGACGTAGACGACTTCGTCGGTGTGGGCAGTGAGCCCTTTGATGCCACGCCGCGCGATGTAGCGACCCCCTTCCGCGCACCCGACCGCGGGTATGCACTGGCTGCCCGTCGGGCTCGATTGCGTGGCGATGTTCAACCTTTTGTCGCCCCAGTGCGACGGCATCTGCCGCCCGCCAGACGCGGGGTCTGCGGCCGCGCCCACCGCCTGGTATAGGACATCTCGAGGTTGGACACCGAGGGCGAGCACGAGGGCGAGGTCGCGGTAGTAGGGGAAGAACCAGTCGTAGCCCGGGCGCAGCGAACGCGCGACGCCGATGAGCAGGATCTCGTGCCCTTCCCCGGAGATGTGGAAATACGCGCGCCCCTGCTTGTGCAAAATGAGCTGCCGCTCGTCGGTCGCACGCGAGAGGCATGCCATCCGGTAGTCAGCGAGCGCCTCTTGCGAGGACACCCCCCGCCACGTCATCGGCGCGCCAGGGACGAGGCCCAGGGTCGGCGCCTGAGAAAGGGCTTCGTCGGCGACGGGATCCCGGCCGTGCCGTATCGACATCGTCATCGATTCGCCACTCCTCCTTGCCGGCTGGGCGGACCACCCCGCCTTGGCAGCCCTGAAGCGACCGCCGGACACCTTAGGGCCGCAGTGAACAGGCAGTCGACGAGCGGTTCTTGGCAGCCCGGCATGCCCGAGATTGAGTGAAATGACCTGCGCGCGATGTATGGCGGATTCAGGGGTGCCGGCGCCGCGTAGCATGGGCTGGAGAAGGAAGGAGCGCCCGTGCTCGCTGACATCTTCGGCCCCGACGGTCTCATCATTATCGCGGTCATCGTGGTCGTGTTGCTGTTCGGGGGGAGCCAGCTGCCGAAGCTCGCTCGCGGGCTCGGTTCTGCCTCGCACGAATTCAAAAAGGGTCTCTCAGAGGGTGACCAAACCGCGAAGGCGTCTGACTCGTCGGCCGATTCGCCGAAGGAGTCCGGCGTCTGATCTGACTTCGCTGGCCTGAGGGCGATGAACCGGCGAAAGGACGCAGCCGAGAACGTGCCGGCATCGCGTCGCCGTGTCCAGTTCCTTGCCCACCAGCTCGCGGAGTACGTTGTCGCCGCGGCCCTGATTGCCGTCGGATTCCACTCGAGCGGCGGTGCGGAGATCTCACTCGTCACCTCGGGGTTCCTTCTCGCCGCGGTGAACCTCGTCACCTCAAGTCCTCTCGGCCTGTTCGGAATCCTCAGCCGGAGGGCGCATCATGCCGGTGACCTCGTCATCGCCGCCGCGTTGATCGCGCTGCCGATCGTCTTCTCGTCACGTCTCCATGCCGCGGGCATCGCGATCAGCGAGGCCATCGCCGTCCTCATCGTCTGGATGGAGCGCTCGACGAGTTACGCGGCCACAACACAGCGGTCTCGTAAGCGGCTTGGAGAAGGAGAGGATGCGAACCCGTCGCCATCCGCCGCGCGTGCGGCCGGGGCGGCGACCGCCTCGCTGCCTCCCGAGGCAGCGAGGGTGGCGA
>JBAVUF010000014.1:0-4709 GCA_049696635.1 Acidimicrobiales bacterium
GTGCATCCCGGCGGCGACGGGATTCGTGCACCTTGACGCCGTTCGCGTTCCTCGCGAGGTCGACGCGATGCTCGCGGCGTTGTGCGATGGCCCCGACGATCGTGCCGTGGTGGACGCGCTCGTTGGCGCGTACTACCCGGAACTGCGCGACGCGTACGAGCGGCTTTCGCGATCGGCGAACGGTCCCGGGGACACGTTCGTGTGCCGCACGTTTCGGCGCTGTCGTGACGACGTTGCAGGCCTGTGCGAAGAGGCGCGTGTCCTTGGCGCGATGGATGCCGACGGCTTGCGTGCGCGCCACGTGCGCGCGCTGTTAGCAGAAGCTGGCGGACCGTTCGGATCGCTCGACGCGGTACTCCGGGGCGACGCCGAGGTACCGCCTGGTCAAGCGGCGGGAGGGACCGCTTGACGGCATCGTTACACTGAACGACAGAGCCGAACGGGCCGTAGGGTTACTGGGGGTGGTTGCCCGGTCGGCTATCGCCGCAACGAGGCCGCTTCGATCACGATCACGCGAAGGGCACGCTCGAAGCGGCCCGGACACGAGCACGGAGGAACCGGACCGCATTGGCGAAGGAGCGTGTTGAACGCGACGAGGAAGATCTCGTCCGGCTGTACCTGACCGACATCGGTCAATACCCACTGCTCACCAAAGACGACGAAGTTCGTCTCGCGCAGGCGATCGAACGTCGGGGTGAGGCGGAACAGGAAGTCGCGACGGGTGGCAAGAAGCTGACGCCGGCGCGCAGACGCGAGCTCAGGCGGATCATGCGACAAGGCGACGAGGCGCAGCGCACCTTCGTCCAGTCGAACCTCCGACTCGTCGTTTCGATCGCGAAGAAGTACCAGGCATCCGGCCTGCCGCTTCTCGACCTCATCCAAGAGGGCAACCTCGGCCTGATGCACGCCGTCGAGAAGTTCGACTGGCGCAAAGGCTTCAAGTTCTCGACCTACGCGACATGGTGGATCCGCCAGGCGATAACCCGCGGCATCGCCAACACCGGTCGGACGATCAGGCTCCCCGTGCACGCCGGCGACACGCTCGCTCGCGTCCAAAAGGCGCAAGCCCGCCTCGAGTTGAAGTTCGGACGACCCGCCACGCTCGCCGAGTTGGGCGCCGAGGTCGAACTGCCCGAGGACAAGTTGATCGAAGCGTTGCGCTTCCGCTCCGAACCGCTTTCGCTCTCGGAGCCGTTGCGCGAAGACGGTGACGCCGAGCTCGGCGATGTCGTCGAGGATCGCTCGGCCGAATCGCCGTTCGAGATGGCGGCGACGGCGCTATTGCCTGTCGAGATCAACCGGCTCTTAGCGCCGCTCGACGAGCGTGAGCGCGAGATCCTCCGCTTGCGATTCGGTCTCGACCGAGGCGAGCCGCGCACGCTCGAAGAGGTCGGTGAGCACTTCAACCTGACTCGTGAGCGGATCCGCCAGATCGAGGCGAGGGCGATGTCGAAGCTCCGTCATCCCTCGAGCGACACGGGCGCCCGCGACCTGCTCACGGTCTGATGCGCATCGAAGGAAATGGAGGGCTCCGATGAAAAAGCTCATCATCTTGCTGTTGCTCGTCGGGTGCGTCGCGATCGCGGCGCGCCGATTGATGCCTCGCTAGAGCCCTACAGCTCTCCGAAAGACGGCTCGTCCTCGCGCACGTTGCGGCGCGAGTGCATCCACCACCCGATCGCGCCGACCAGGATTCCGACGACGATCGTCCCCGTCCCGAGTGCGATCGCCGGCTTCGGCGGTACCGAGCGGACGCGATCGCGCACCCGGTCCCGCAAGCGCACCGGTCGGATGAAGATGCGCGTCTCCCATCCGCGTTCCGCCGCCACGCGCGCGAGCGCGCGGTCCGGATTCACGGCGACTGGGTGGCCGACGAGTTCGAGGAGCGGTACGTCGGTGAACGCGTCGCTGTAGGCGTACGACCGGGAAAGGTCGATCTCTTCGCGCTCGGCAAAGAGCCGAACGGCGTCCGACTTATCCCGTCCGGTGCAGAAGAAGGCGAGCTCACCGGTGTAGCGGCCGTCGGCGTCGATCGCCGCCTCGCTCGCGATGACGTCGTCGACCCCGAGGTGACGCCCGAGGGGCCGGACGAGCTCGGACGGTGACGCCGAGACGATGACGACTCGGCGCCCTGCCTGGCGGTGTTCGTCGATGAGGTCCATCGCCTCGTCGTAGATGATCGGCTCGACGACGGATTCGAGCGCGCCCGAGACGATGGCGTCGACATCCGAGCGTGACCAGCCTCTCGTCATCTTGAGCGCGACGTGGCGGATCCGTTCGAGGCGCTGTTCGGTTGAGCCGAGGATGAGGTAGATCACCTGCGCGAAGCCGAGCTCGATGAGCGAGCGCCGACGGATCAGCCCGCCTCGGCGCATCGGGCCGCCGAACGCCGCCATCGCGTCCTTGGCGATGACGGTCCGGTCGAGGTCGAAAAACGCCGCCTCGCCGAATTGCTCGAGCGCCGGATTTTCGACGTCGTGGGCGGTAGCAGTACCCATCGCCTCTCTTCTCATTTACGGGCTGGCACCTTCGGGTTTATCGATCACCGAGGGCTCTCACGCGCTGGTGTATCGCACCCGGCCTTCGGGCCCGGGAACATCGCCCCCGGCCATGGTTGGTGGCCGAGGGAGGGTCCCGTTAACCTCCCCCACCGATCTTCGAGGACGCTTGAATGGCAAAACCCCTAGTCATTGTGGAATCGCCCGCCAAGGCGAAGACGATCGCGCGTTTTCTCGGCGACGAGTACGTCGTCGAGTCATCGATCGGCCACATCCGCGACCTGCCGCGCTCGGCAGCGGAGGTGCCTGCGGCGTACAAGTCCGAGAGCTGGTCGCGCCTCGGGGTCGACGTCGACAACGGATTCAAGCCCCTCTATGTCGTCGCGTCGGAAAAGCGGTCACAGGTCTCCAAGCTGCGCTCGCTCTTGAAAAACGCAAGCGAGCTGTACCTCGCGACCGACGAGGACCGCGAAGGCGAGTCGATCGCCTGGCACCTCTTGGAGGTCCTCGCTCCACAGATTCCGGTGAAGCGAATGGTCTTCCACGAGATCACGAAGTCCGCGATCGACGACGCCATCGCACACCCGCGCGAGCTCGACCGGCGACTCGTCGACGCACAAGAGGCTCGTCGCATCCTCGATCGGCTCTACGGGTACGAGCTCTCGCCGGTGCTGTGGAAGAAGGTGATGCAGGGGCTTTCTGCCGGGCGGGTGCAAAGCGTTGCGACGCGCATCGTCGTCGAGCGCGAACGCGAACGGATGCGCTTCCGTTCCGCAACGTGGTGGAGCCTGACCGGACGCTTCCAAACCGAGGCGAACGTAACCTTCCCAGCCGAGCTCGACTCGATCGGCGGGCGGAGAGTCGCCACCGGAACGGATTTCACCGCCGACGGCGGGCTTTCTGATCCCTCAGGACCGGTGCTTTTGGACGAGGCGAGCGCGCACGCTCTCGCGTCGGCGCTGTCGCCGTCAGCGTTCCGGGTGTCAGCGGTCGAAACGAAGCCGTACCGGCGCGCCCCGGCCGCGCCGTTCATCACCTCGACCCTCCAGCAAGAAGCGGCGCGCAAGCTCCGCTTCTCCGCGTCGCGGACGATGCAGGTCGCTCAGCGCCTGTACGAGCAGGGCTTCATCACCTATATGCGGACCGACTCGACGACGTTGTCGGAAACCGCGCTTTCGGCGGCGCGCGCCCAGGCAGCGACCCTGTATGGGAAGGGCTCGGTGCCCGACCGGCCGCGAACCTACGACCGGCGGGTGAAGAACGCCCAGGAGGCACACGAGGCGATCCGGCCAGCGGGGGACAGCTTCCGCCTGCCCTCGGAGGTCTCCGCGTCGCTCGGCGGGGACGGGCAGCGCCTCTACGAGCTGATCTGGCAGCGCACCGTCGCCTGCCAGATGATCGACGCGACCGGTGTGACCGCGCGGCTGCGCATCACCGGTGCCTTGCAGAACGACACCCCCGTCGCCTCGCAGGGCACCCAGGCGGAGTTCGGCGCAGCGGGAACGGTGATCACGAGCCCCGGCTTCCTCGCCGTCTACCGAGAGGGCGAGGACGAAGAGGACGAGCGCCCCAATGAGGACCGGCTCCCCGAGGTCGCCGAGAATGACCCGCTCGGTCTCGAAGGATTCGACCCCGAGGAGCACGCGACGCGCCCTCCGGCTCGTTTCACCGAGGCGTCGCTCGTCAAGCGGCTCGAAGAGCTCGGCGTCGGCCGTCCCTCGACCTACGCCAACATCCTGCAGACGATCGTCGACCGCGGCTATGTGTGGAAGAAGGGCAGCGCGCTCATCCCGTCGTTCCTCGCCTTCGCGGTCGTCGGTTTGCTGGAGCGCTACTTCCCCTCG
This sequence comes from Acidimicrobiales bacterium, assembly GCA_049696635.1. GTDB lineage: Bacteria > Actinomycetota > Acidimicrobiia > Acidimicrobiales > Bog-793 > CAVRXQ01. The sequence goes on from JBAVUF010000014.1 coordinate 4,343, forward strand.
CTCGTCGACTACAACTTCACGGCCTCGATGGAGGACGATCTCGACGAGATCGCGCGGGGCGACGAAGAAGCGCTTCCCTGGCTCGAACGCTTCTACTTCGGCGCAGACGGTCAGACCGGCAACGGCTCGGGTGACCTCGTCGCCACAGTGGAGAACGGCCAGGGTCTGAAGCGGGCGGTGCTCGACCACCTCGGCGAGATCGACGCCCGCGAGGTGAACTCGATTCCGATCGGAGTCGACGACGACGGAACGCCGGTCGTCGTGCGCGTCGGGCGCTACGGGCCCTATCTCCAGCACGGCGAGGAACGCGCCTCGATCCCAGAGGACCTGCCCCCAGACGAGCTGTCGGTGGCGCGCGCCCTGGAGC
>JBAVUF010000015.1:0-2907 GCA_049696635.1 Acidimicrobiales bacterium
GGACGTGAGGCGGTCATCGCCGGCAAGCCGCACGAGCCCGCCGTCGCGCTCGTCCGCCACCTGCTCGGCAGGGTCGATCTCGTCGTTGGCGACCGGCCGTCGACCGATGGTGCCTTCGCAAGCGCTCTCGGTTCGGCGTTCGGGCTCGTGCGCACGGGCATCACGTCCGAACGCGGGGCGCAAAGCACCGTCGTGCCCGCCTACGACGCGGACGATCTCGCTTCACTCGTCGATACCTTTGTCGCGAACGGCGGCGCCGCCGCCGGTTGAGACGGCGAACGCGGCATTAGCCTCTGGCCATGACCGAAGATCCGAAGCCAGGCTGGGGCCGGGACTCGATGAAGGACTCGGTCCGCCGCTACTTGGAGCAGCGTTCGCCGTTCTCGGGCATGACCCGCTCCGAACTAGAGCAGGTCGTCAGCGAGTTCCTCCGCGGCGGTGACAGCAAGAACAGAGAACGCGTCGAGGACGTCATCGAAGAGATCCGCGCCCGGTCACGGCGCAGCGTGGATCGGCTCACCGACCTCGTTCGTACCGAGGTCCGCAAGGAATTCGAGTCGTTCTCGCCTGGTCGGCGCGAGGAGATCGGCGAGTTTTTCGAGCGGTTCGTCGGCCTGCTCGGCGAGTACTTCGGCTCCGGGCGCCGCAGCCACGACGAGACGGCGAAGAAGTCACCCCCCGCTGCGAAGTCGGTGCGGAAGGCCGTGAAAAAAGCGGTGAAGAAGGTTCCGGCGACGAAGGTCGCGGCGAAAAAGGCGGTCGCGAAAGCCGACGCCGCCAAGAAGACGACGAAGGCGCCCGCGAAGCGCGCCGCGGCGAAGAAGACCACCTCCCGCCGGCCGTCCGCCTGATTCCTCAGCCGGCGACCGTCGCCACGACAGCGTGATTGTCGCCGGCCGAGAAGGCCGCGAGGATGAGGTGATGAACGGGCCGGCGCGAAGGACGAACGTGGCGCTCGTCGTCAACGTCGACCAGCCCGAGGCCGCGCCGCTCGCACGGCGGGCGCGGGCATGGTGGGAGGCGCACGGCTACGACGTCGAAGAAATCGACGACGTCTGGAACGCGCCCGATGACGACGCCGCCTTTTTCTGCGCGGTGAGCCTCGGCGGCGACGGGACGATGCTGCGGACGATCCACTTCGCGATGCGCAGGCGCGTCCCGGTGATCGGCGTCAACCTCGGATCCTTCGGCTACTTGACGCAGGTCGAGCCGGATCAGATGGAGACCGCGTTCGGCCAGTTCGTCGACGGCGATGTCGCGATCGACGAGCGGATGGTGCTCGACGTCCGCGTCGAGCGGGCGTCGGGTGCGAGCGAGCGGCACCTCGCAGTGAACGAAGCCGCGATCGAGCGCAACGCAGTCGGGCGGACGTTGCGCATCAACCTCGCCATCTCGAAGCGACCGTTCCTCTCGTACCTCTCAGACGGGGTGCTCGTCGCGACGCCGACAGGCTCGACCGCGTACAACCTCTCGTTGCGCGGCCCGATCGTCTCGCCACAACTGGCGGCGCTGATCGTCACGCCCATCTCCCCGCACATGCTCTTTGATCGATCGCTCGTGCTCGACCCGGGCGAGTCCGTGCGCCTCGAGGTCGGCGAAGGACCTCCGTTGGCGGTGGTCGTCGTCGACGGGTTGGCGAAGGGTCCGATCGGGTCCGGGGACGCGGTCATCGTCGAGTGCGCGGAGGAGACCGCACAGATCGTGCGTTTCGCCGCACCCGACTTCCACGCCATCTTGCGCGAGAAGTTCGGCCTCGCCGATCGTTAGACGTGCTCGAGGAGCTGCGCGTCCGCGAGCTCGGGGTGATCGAGGACGTCGACATCGTCTTTCTGCCCGGGCTGACGGCGATCACCGGCGAGACCGGCGCCGGCAAGACCCTCGTGGTCGAGGCGCTCGAGCTGCTCGTTGGCGGACGCGCCGATCCAGTCATCGTCCGCTCGGGTGCCGCCGAGGCGACGATCGAGGGGCGATTCAACTTCGACGACGAGATCGTGCTGCGGCGCATCGTGCCTCGCGCGGGACGGTCACGCGCCGAGATAGACGACAAGATGGCGGCAGTCACAGCGCTCGAGGCGCGCGGGCGCGACCTCGTCGACTTGCACGGTCAGCACACGCACCAGTCGCTTCTTCGCCCTGCGGTCCAGCGCGCCGCCCTCGACCGCTTCGCCGGGATCGATCTCGAAGAGGTACGCGCCCTTCGGCGCGCGCTCGCCGAGCTCGACGAGGAGATCGCGTCGCTCGGCGGTGACGACCGCCAGCAAAAGCGCGAGCTCGACCTGTTGCGTTTCGAGCGCGACGAGATCGCCCGTGCGGAAATCGCGTCGGCCGACGAGGACGAGCTCCTCGCCGAAGAAGAAGACGTGCTGCGCTCCGCGGCGGGGCTCAAAGAGACCGTCGAGTTCTCCTACGCGGTCTTGCACGGTGAGGATCGTCCTGGGGTCCTCGACCGCCTGGGCGAGTCGCGTGCACAGCTCGAGCGGTTCGACGCCTTGAGGGACCAGGCGGCACGGATGCGCGCCGCGATCGCCGAGCTCGACGACCTCGCCGACGAGCTCCGCCGCGCATCCGAGCGATTCGAGGAGGACCCCGAGCGCATGGAGGCGGTCCGGGTCCGGCGCCAGCTCCTCCACGACCTCGTCAGAAAGCACGGCGCGGACCTGGGCGACGTGCTGCGCGCCGGCGAGGTGATCGCGGCCCGCATCGCAGAGATCGAGTCGACCGACGAGCGTCGCGCCGGCGCGCTTTTGGGCCGCGAGGAGCTGCGCGCCACGCTCGTCGCGAAGGAGCAGGCCGTCGGCGACGAACGGCGCAAGGCCGCCGCTGTCCTCGGGGAGGCGGTCGAAGCACGCCTCCGCCACCTCGGGATGCGCAACGCCCGCCTCGAGGTCGTCGTAGGCGCAGATGGCA
>JBAVUF010000016.1:0-2376 GCA_049696635.1 Acidimicrobiales bacterium
CCACGTAGACGAGGGTGTCCTCGACGCGTCCCGGGTCGTCCGGGAGCGGGTCGGCACCGAGCCGGTCGCCGAGCGCGACCAGTCGCTGTTTCAGCGAGCGGATTCCCCGGCGACTTCCGATCACATAAGTGGCGACGAGGAGCACCACGACGACGGCGGCGGCGATGCCGATGTCGAGGGGGGACGTCTTCAGCGCGGCAATCACGAACGCGACGCTCCGACCAGCACCTGTCAAGCATTGCAGGTGAACGCAGGCTCGCCATCCGTCCGGTCTCAGCAGTAGGCGGAGCTGGCGAGCCATTTTGTACCGTCACCTTGGCGCCCGAGGCAGGTTGCTCCGGCCCGAGCGTCTTTCGTCGGGGACGGCCCGACCTGTCCACAGCGACTGCGCCTCGCAGTCGCCGAACAGGAGGTCGTCTTGGTCGCCTTCCAGCTGCCTGTTATTCGACGAATCATTGAATCCGGCGTCTCGCTGAACCCGAACTCTGGCGCGCTCCCAGGGAGCGGAACGCTGCAGGATCTCGTGAACGGGATCGCCTTCTGGGCGTTGCTCGCCGCGCTCGCCGGCCTGATCATCGGTGCCGCAACCTGGGCGCTCGGCGCGCACACGAACAACTATCAGAACGCGACGACGGGTCGACGGGCCGTGCTCGTTTGTGCCGCGGCTGCGCTCGTTATCGGCGCCGCGCCGACGCTGCTCAATTTCCTGTTCAACGCGGGACAGAGCCTCCACTGAGCGCTCTTGAGATGTCCGTTGTCTTGCCTGGAGGTGGACTAGTCCATCCGGTGTCCGGGCTCTTCAGTTTCGGAATCTCCGCTCTCGTCAACGCCTTGTTCAACGGGCTCTCGCGCTGGGTGGAAGCGGGTTCGTCGGCACTCATCACGGCCTTTGGCCACGCGCTCACCGCTACGACGAAAGTGACGTTCGGAGGCGGATTCCTCGTCGAGTTCGACGTCGTGGCGAGGATCGGCGCGCTGTTATCCGGCCCGTTTCTTTTGCTTGCGGTCGTGCAGGCGATTGTGCGTCAGGACCTGAGCATCTTGGCGCGAGCGCTCTTCGTGCGCCTGCCTCTCGCTCTCGTGTTCGGCGGAATTGCGATCGCTCTCGTCGCGCAAGCACTCTCGGTGACCGATTCACTGAGCTCTGCCCTGTTGCATGTCGCCGGTGGTTCCGCCGAAGCACAGATCGGATTGCTCGCGACGCTGTTTGCTGGCGGTCTCGGTGGGATTCAGTCCGCGGGTTTCCTTGGATTCCTCCTCGCGCTGATGGCGGCGATCGTCGCCTTCGTGTTGTGGGTCGAGCTCGTGATCCGATCGGCGGCGATCGCGGTCGCCACGTTGTTCATCCCGATCGCGCTCGCGGGCTTGGTGTGGTCGGCGACGTCGCACTGGGCTCGGCGTGTCGGCGAGACGCTCGCGGCGCTGATCGTTTCGAAGCTCGTGATCGCAGGTGTGCTTGCGCTCGCGGCTGTCTCGCTAACGCCGGAGAGTGGACTCTCGGGGGCGATCCAGGCCATCGCCCTGCTGCTGCTGGCGTGCCTGGCGCCGTTCTCGCTCCTTCGGCTCGTGCCGATCGTCGAGTCCGGGGCGATCGCGCACTTCGAGGGCATGTCTCGTCAGGCTCGAAGCGCCACTCACGACGCGGCCGCGACGACGATGGGTGTTTTCGACAGTCCGCAGGAGTCCGTGTCGACGATCGCACACGACGCGATCCCGTATGCGCGGGGCATCGATATTCTCGACCCTTCGCTCGACGCGGACGCCGCTGCGATTCGTGACCGATACGGCGCCGGGAGCGCCACATCGGGTTCAGGGAGCGCCGGCCTCTCTTCGTCTGATCAGGAGGGCCGTGGTGAGTGAGGCCCGCGAGCACTTCGTCTTCGGACCTCGCGATCGACGCGGTCTCATTGCGGGCGCGCGGACGGGCCAGCTTGCCGTCGTCGCGTCTGGTCTCAGCCTCGCACTCGTGTCCTTGCACGTCCTCCATGGGAGAGCGCGCATTCCGATCGTCGTTGCGACAGTCTTCGTGTCGATCGCCGCGGTGTCATGGCCGATCGGGGGACGGACGGTAGACGAGTGGTTTCCGATCCTTGTCGCGTTTTGCTCGAAGTCGGTCGTGCGAACGAATCGCTCGATCGTCGGCGTCGCGATGACGACGGCAAGTGCACGCCGGCCGCCCATCTTCGAGAGCTTCGCGATCGAGGAGGTCTCGCCGATCAACGCGCCGTCTTTCGGAGTTCTCATCGACCGCCGAATGTCGAGCGCGAGCGCGCTGATCGAACTCGGTGGCGAGTCCTACGCGCTTTTGAGCGAGGCGGAACGCATGCGACGTGTCGAACGCTGGTCGGGGGTGCTCGCGAGCATCGCCCGGGACGC
>JBAVUF010000017.1:0-12656 GCA_049696635.1 Acidimicrobiales bacterium
TCGATCGGCGGGCGAGGCGGTAGATCGCGTCGAGGTGCGGTAGTGACGCCTCGAGGAACGACCGCTGTCGCTCTCCCATTTGCCTCGCTTCTCGGAATCCGAACTAGGTCCACCGCATAAAGGACGCCCGGATGACCGAAATGATTGCACCCGCGCCTGGCGAAATCCGCCCGGATCGGCGACCGTCGGTTTCCCGACCGGGAAGAGTCCACCTGTCGCGGCCCGACGCCGGGATCAGAAGTCGATGGCGCTGAGCACTGCCTCCTCGGTGGCTTCGACGACCGCGGGCATGCCGACCTGGCTCACGGCGAGGTCGGGGTCCTTCAATCCGTGGCCCGTAAGGACACACACGACGCGCTCGTCATGGCCGGTGCCTTGTTTGAACAGCCCGGCGACGGCGGCCGCGGACGCCGCCTCGCAGAACACACCTTCTTCGCGAGCGAGGAATCCCTGGGCCGTGAGGATCTCGTCATCGGTGACCGCGATGACGTCTCCCTTCGACTCCGCGACGGCTTCGCGAGCCGCGGACCAGGATGCGGGGTTGCCGATTCGGATCGCGGTCGCCACCGTTTGAGGATGCGCCACCTGATGGCCGAGCACGATTGGGGCGGCACCCGCGGCCTGCGCGCCGAGCAAGCGCGGCAACGTCGCGGCACGCCCCGCGGCCTTGTATTCGCGAAATCCGCGCCAGTAGGCGGTGATGTTCCCGGCGTTGCCGACCGGGATGCAAAGGAGATCGGGCGCATCACCCAGCACGTCGACGACCTCGAACGCGCCGGTCTTCTGGCCCTCGATGCGGTATGGATTGATCGAATTCACGATCGAGACGGGATACCGATCGGGCAACCGTCGAACGATCTCGAGGGCCCGATCGAAGTTGTCGCGCACCTGCAGGACCTGCGCGCCACAGAACAGCGCTTGCGCGAGCTTGCCGAGCGCGACGTTGCCTTCAGGGATGAGTACGAGACACCGGATTCCCGCCCGAGCGGCGTACGCAGCGGCTGAAGCCGACGTGTTCCCGGTCGAGGCGCAGACGACGGCTTGCGCGCTCTCCTCGACGGCCTTTGAGACCGCGACCGTCATGCCGCGATCTTTGAACGATCCCGTCGGGTTCTCCCCCTCGATCTTGAGGTAGACGTCAGCACCGACGCGATCCGAGAGGCGCGGGGCAGATAGCAGCGGGGTTCCACCCTCGCAAAGCGAGACCACCGGCGTCGATGGAGAAATCGGAAGGTAGTGCCCGTATCGCCGGATGATTCCGGCGGACTCGTTCATCGTGGCGGCCGGGGAGCTACCGAACACGATTTGGTCTTCGCGGGTACAGGCACCCGAGTGTCATATCACTCGCGCGTACCGACACCGTGCGATCCGCGCCACACCATACGAGCGATCTCACCTCATTCGCATCCGCCATTGGTAATCTCACCGAATGTTGGCGCCAGTTCGACTCGCCCCGAGTCGTTTCTCGCGCGGGTGATCGGCCACGATGCGCGCGCGCTGCCCCGCGTCGACCGCCAACCTCGGGCCGGGTTTCGACGTTCTCGCGATCGCGCTCGCGCTGTATGTCGAAGTGAGCGTCGAAAGCGCCGCGGAGTTCGAGCTGTCGAGTCTCGGGGAAGGCGCAGACCTTCCCAGGGATCGGAATCATCTCGCCGCGCGCGTCGCTTTGGACCTGCTCGGCCACGACCGGATCTCGATCACCATCCGGTCAGAAATCCCCGTCGGACGCGGTCTCGGCTCGTCCGCCGCGCTCGCCGCGGCAACCGCGGCGGCATCTGGGAGCAATGATCCGTTCGCGGTGGCAGCCAGATTTGACGGCCACGCGGAGAATGCTGCGGCATCGGTATTCGGGGGACTCGTCGCCGCGACGACGGTCGAGGGTCGGGCGTACGCGGAACCGCTTCCGCTCGACCCGGACCTTGTCTTCGCGCTGCTCATCCCAGACCAAGAATTGCGCACCGAAGACGCACGAGCCGTGTTGCCGCGTGAGGTTGCCTTCGCCGACGCCGTCACGAACCTTGGCCACATGGGGCTCTTGATCGCCGGGCTCGCGGACCGCGGGCGACTGCACGCCTTCGCTGGCGACGACCGACTACACCAGGGCGCGCGCGCTCCGCTCTTCCCCGCCGCCGAAACGTTGCTTGCGACGATGCGCAGGGCCGGAGCGTCCGTCTCATGCTGGTCCGGCGCAGGCCCAAGCCTCCTTGCTATATGCACCGACGAGCAGACGGCAGAATACGTCGCATCCACCGGAGAACGGGCAATGCGCGAATCGAACGTCCCGGGACGCGCAGTCGTTCTTCGCTCAGACACAAGCGGTGCCACGACCGTCTGAGCGCGCCATGGAGCGACCGCCGCCCACAGGGCGGCCCGACGGATCGCCTGAGGTCGGGCCGGAGGCAAGCGAGTCCGCGCCTCACGAACCCTTCACACCCTTGCGACACGCTTAACGCCCGCCTCACCGCTTAATAACAACGCGACTTCAGAATCGCCACCGGGGACTCAAAACAAATCAGATTCTGGCGAGATTCGAAGATATCGAGAATGAAATCGTCACCGAGATTGCGCAAAACGCTCGCGGCGTTCGTCGTCGTGACCGCAGCGTTCGTTGGCGTCGCGCTCGTTGCCGGTCCGACTGCGGGAGCCGCGACCCAGAGCAGCGCGCCGTCCCCGCGCACTGCATTTTCACTGAGGCAGGCGACCTGGGTCGCGAGGGCGCGTGTCGACACCATCGGGACGTCGTCGTTCACGGTTCTGGCGCGCCGCCACGAGCTCACGGTCAACGTCTCGCAGGCGACGGTCTTCCGTGTTGACGGCCAGACCGGGGTTTTTGGCGATCTGTCAGTTGACGCGGAGGTACGGATTCTCGGCACCTATGGCGGCTCTTTTGGAACCTTGAACGCGTCCGTCGTCGAGATCCTGCCCTCCGCGAAGTTCGTCACCTGGGGAACAGTCCAGTCAATCGGGTCCTCGTCCTTCACGCTCGTTCGCGCCGGCGGCGAGTCGTGGACCGTGAACTTCAACGGTTCGACGCAGTTCGGTGAGGCGCCCAACCAGACGTCGCCCGTTGATCAGACGACGGCGAACTCCAACGATCTCGCCGTCGGTGACGCGGTGCGCGTATTCGCCACCCGCACGACGGTCGCCGGCATGTTGAATGCTGACGTAGTCGTGATCTTGCCGCTACCGATCGCCCACATCGCCGGATACATCACGTCGATTGGAACCAACAGCTTCACGGTCCTGTGGGGCCAAACCAACGTGACGGTGGATGTCCGCGACTCGACGAAGTACCGAATTCCAGGCATTCCGCACGCGACTTTCGCCGACCTCGCTGTCGGGGATTCGGTTTCGGTGATCGGGTCTGCATCGTCGACCATCGCCACGATCGGCGCCGACCTGGTTTCGATCGCGACGAAGCCGTTCAACCCGATCCTCGGCGAGGTCTCATCGGTCGGCACGGGCGAGTTCACGGTCGTCCATCGGCAAGCGAACCTCATCGTCGACGTCACCCCGACGACACAGTTCTTCCAGCTGAGCACCGGGGTCGTCTCGTTCCCCGAACTCGCGGATGGAGAGCGGGTGCTGCTCTCGGTGACGCATTCGTCGATCGCAGGCAGCGTCGACGCGAACTGGGTCTTGATCGTCGAGCCGAAGGTGCTCACGCCCACGTCGTCCACATAACGATCCCGACCGCCTCGAGGCAATCGGGCGGCGCCGCTCAGAAATATGGGCAGCGCCGCCTCGTTCGCGGCAGCGCCGCTAGCTTCGGCAGCCGAAGTCGAGTCGGTGGTTGCCGCTCGTCACCGGGATGCTTGCCTCACGAAAGGACCAGCGATGCGGATCGCGATCGTCGGTACAGGACACATTGGCTCGACTCTCTCCCGACGCTTCGTCGACGTCGGACACGACGTCATCGTCAGCAACTCCCGAGGACCCGACTCGCTCTCGGAACTCGTGACGGAACTCGGACCCCGGGCGACCGCGGCGACGGCAGCGGAGGCGGTGCGCGCCGGCGAACTCATCGTCGTCTCTGTGCCGCTGAAGGCCGTGCACGACGTGCCAACCGAAGGGACGGCCGGAAAGGTCGTCGTCGACACGATGAATTACTTCCCCGACCGCGATGGCCGTTTCCCCGAGATCGAATCCGGAGAGACTGGCTCGAGCGACCTGCTCGCAGAACACCTCGGGTCGGCCCGCGTCGTGAAGGCGTTCAACACGGTCGTTTGGGACCGCCTGGGCGAACCGGGGAAGCCGCCTGGTTCGCCCAACCGGATCGCGCTCGCCATCTCCGGAGACGATCCCGACGCGAAGGCGATCGTGAGCGGCCTCGTCTCCGAGATCGGCTTCGAACCGGTCGACGTCGGTTCCTTGTCAGACGCGGGGCGCAAACAGCAACCCGGCGGACCGCTGTTCACCGCGGATCTTTCACCCGACGAATTGCTGGCAGCGGCGCGCCGATAACGGGATTGTTTCTGAGAGCGATCGGCAGCGGCGCGAGTTCGCATTCGGCCCCGTGAATCGCGATGCTCGTGTCGTGCACGCTGCGGTTCTATCGATGGAGCTCGTCCTCGACGCGAGCCATTCGCTAAAAGACAAGCGCTCGGTCGTCAAACACCTCGTCGAGGCAACGCGGCGTCGGTACGCGGTCTCCTCCGCCGAGGTTGGCCACCAGGACGAGTGGGGGCGTTCGACGATCGGTTTCGCCGCCATCGCCGCCGACGTCCGGCACGTCGAAGACGTCCTCGACAAGGTCGAACGTTTCGTCTGGTCGCATCCCGAGATCGAGGTGACTTCCTCGTCGCGGTACTGGGTCGACTGCTCGGACTAAACGGTCTGGCTGCAGACCGCCGGGCCAGCGGGTGGACCGAAGGGTTGGCGGGTGCGGCCTCAGTCCGTGAAGGTGAATGCCCTGAAGCGCTCGATCACCGCTGCGGGGACGCTCGCTGGGTCGACGTCGACACGACGGTAGAGCCAGAGCAAAAGATCCGACGCCGGGGCGCTGATCATCGGATCCTCCGGCGACGCACCTTCGCTGACGCTCAGCGTCCCCGGCCGCGGGCCGTCCGCGACCGTCCATGACGTGCGGCAATCGGTCGAGGTGATCACGAACGCGCGACCGAGCGCCGTGGGGGCAGGGTCGGCGGGATCGGCCTCGCTCGCGACCGAGAAAGTGAGGAACTCCGCAACGGCGTCGTCCGCGAGGGTCGCTTCGAGCGTTAGCGGTTTTCCCGCCGCATGAGCGGCATCCCAGTGATGCACTGCGGCTTCTTGGACCTGGTGACGAGCGACGAACGCGACGTCGCGCTGGACTGGTGACCACGTCCATACGGATGCATCGTCCGGTGCGCGTTCGAGCACCTCGACGAGGTGGTGCGCGCCGGACCGGAATCGCTCGATGAGTCGGTCATCGTTCGCGCGTGCCGGACGTGTGGACTCGTCGGGCGGGGAGCTCAGTCGTTCGTCGACGATCTTCGCCCAGAACCAGTGCACGTCGGTGAGGTGCGCCACGAGGTCCGCAACGCTCCAGCCCGGACAGTGCTCGACCATGGCTACGAGGTTGCCCTCGGCCGAGGAGGCGAAGCCTTCGCTGTGCTTCGTGATCGCTTCGAGGTAATCGAGGTCCTGTGTCGGCACGTCGCGACGGTATTGCACTTCGACGCCCAAGGTCGGCTCTTTTCGGGAGCCTTTCTTCTTCTCGCCGGTCAGGAGAGTGGAGGGAGCGCACGCGCGAGCGCCTCGAGCCTCACGAGCGAGACGGTCGCGAAGATCTGCACCTGAGTCGTGCCGTCGAGCACGTACAAGAACCGGTCGGGCGCGACGAAGTACGTGTACGCCCCGGACCCAATTCCCGCGATCTTGTGGACCGAGTGCGTCTTCGCCAGCAACGCTTCGACCGCGACGAACGTCGTCGGGGACGTGGCGACGTAGTTGACTGTCGCCTCATTCGCGGCGCGGCCGCTGTTGCCGAAATATGAGCAGATGAGAGCCCCGCGAGGCGACGTCGGATGATGTGCCGTCACGTGCGCCGCGTCGATCCGGAGCTTCGCGTCGACGAGCGCGACGGGCACGACGCCACAGTTCGACGGAGTCGCGCCCGCCCGGCTGGCCGTCACGAACACGGCGACAGGAACAAGACCGAGGAGTGAAAGCGAGATCGCGAGTTTTGTCATGAAGCGTGGCATCACTTCCCCAAACTACTGCTGTTGCGCTTGATTCGAAGATCTCCGCGTCGCTGCGACTTGGAGGCCGTAAATGTCGCGGAGCATGCTGCTCGAGGTGACCGGCCCCGCAGTTTCGTCAAGATGGACGACTCCTGGTGCTCTCCGAGTCCCCGAGATCACTGTCTACTTCTGGGTGATCAAGGCTCTTTCGACCGCCATGGGCGAGGCAACGTCGGACTTCTTGGTCCATCGGTTGGGTCCCGTCCCGGCTGTGCTTCTCGGGTTCGCCGGATTTTCGGTGGCGCTCGTGCTGCAGTTCACGAGGCACCGCTATCTAGCCTGGGCCTACTGGCTCGCGGTGGTAGGAGTGGGCGTCTTCGGCACGATGGCAGCTGACGTGCTCCACGTCGGGCTTCACGTGCCCTACCTCGCCTCCTCCGCGTTATACGCGGTTGTCCTCGCTGGAGTCTTCCTCGTTTGGTACCGGAGAGAGAAGACGCTTTCCATCCATACGATCGACACGCCAAGGCGCGAGGCGTTCTATTGGGCGGCGGTCGCCTCTACGTTCGCCACGGGGACCGCCCTCGGGGACCTCACCGCGTCGACCTTCCACCTCGGGTACGGCGACTCCACCCTGCTCTTTGCTGGGATCATCTTGATTCCCGTCGTCGGCTACCGCTGGCTCAGCTGGAATGCAATCTTCGCCTTCTGGTTTGCCTATGTCGTCACTCGTCCCGTCGGCGCGTCGTTTGCCGACTGGGTTGGCAAACCCACCTTCAACAGTGGCCTCGGATGGGGCGACGGTCGGATCGCCTTGGTGCTGACGGCCGTCATCTTTTGTCTGGTCAGTTTCCTCGCGATCACTCACCGAGACGTCTACCCAAAACCGACCGGTCGATGACTCACCGGCAAACACCCTGCCAAGGAGCCGCGCTTCGACGTCTCTCTGATTGCTCGCGTTGTAGCGTCAGGTTTGTGTTGAGGACGGTGAGGCTCGGAATGGGCGGCATCGTTCTTGTCGCGCTCGGACGCCTGTCGGCGGTGGGCCGATTGCCAAGAAACCTTTTAGCCGGCATACGCATCCCGTCGACAATGCGCAGCAATGAAGCTTGGCTCGCCGGACACCACGCCGCCGCGTCTGCGCTGACGGCGGCCGGTTTCGGGCCGATCGTGGCAGCAGTCGTCACCGTGGCGTGGAAGCCGAGTGCCGACACCGAGACTGTGCTGTTTCGAATCGCGATGGGGTGGCTTCTCGGGTGGCTCGGCTTTGCCACCTTCCAAGCGAGCCGAGCAGCGCGAGCCGAGGAGGCCGCCTGAAGCCTCCCGGAATCGCGCGATGCATCGATGCCGTTCGTCTGTGAGCTCTTCGCCGTTGCAACTGAGTGAGCATTGGTGAGCCCTACTCATGCTGCACTCCTCACGGAGTTGTTCGGCCCGACAGGTGCCGGACCTCCCTTTCGCGGGTCATCGCCAACTGCTGAGCGAGGCCCAGTCTGATGTTCGGCTCCACGCTTGACCGGGGCTCCAACTGAACCCAGGCTCGCCCAACGGGCGAGGTTGATTGCTGCATTGTCATCGCGCTGGTGGGTGACACCGCAGTTCTCACAGCTCCAGTGCTCGGACCAGCCGATCACCTGGATGTGTCGACAGCAGTGACACGTCTTTGAGGATGGGAAGTACCGATCGGCCTCGATCAAGGTCGCGCCATACCAGGCGCACTTGTATCGGAGTTGCCGTCGGATCTCCCCGATTGCTGCGTCGGAAAGTCCACGCCGGCGCGCTCGCGCTCCGGGAAGTCCCTTTTGACGCAACATTCCCGCAGCATCAAGCCCTTCGACGACGATCGTGCCGTGGGTCTTGGCAAGGTTCGTCGTGAAGGTATGAATCGCGTGTTTGCGGACGTTTCCCACCTCGGTGTGGAGGCGGGTGATCTTTCCTGCGGTCTCTCGATAGCGAGAGGATCCGCGCGCTCGCCGTGATCGTTGCCGGTTCAGGCGACGGAGCTCGGCGAGGCGGTGTTCGAGGACCTCCGGATTCTCGAACACCGCTATCACCTCGGTGGGTGTCGCGACGGTCGCCAGTCTGCGCACACCGACATCGACGCCGACGACAGAAGGCGGTTGTAATACGCCGGATTGCTGGGGTCGTGCAACGGCAACCTTCACCGCGGCAATGAATCGGTGTCCGCGACGCGAGATGGTGATCGAGAGCACCTTCGCCTGACCAGACGAACAGAGTCGTTCGATCCTTCGAGTGTTCTCGTGCGTGCGGACGGTCCCGAGGACCGGCAAGGTGAGATGGCGTCGGTCGTGCTCGAAGCGCATGGAACCGGTGGTGAAGGTGAACCGGCCTCGGTCCTTGCCCCTCTTCTGGAAACGAGGGAAGCCGACCCGGCGACCGGCCAGCTTGCCGGCTCTGCTCTTTTGCCAACGCCAGTAGCCGTCGACCGCGCCCTTGATCCCGTCGGCAAATACTTCCTTCGAGACCTGTGGCCACCAGATCTCGCCGGTGTCGCGGTCGATGCACAGACTCGACTTCTCGGCGTTCCAGCGTTTGCGCAATCCGTAGAGCGAAGGTGGATCGCTTTTCTCGCCTGTCGCGTTGTGGACATCGATGCCGGCTTTGACCTGCTCGAGTGCCCAGTTGTAGGACTTGCGTCGGGCACCGAAGAAACGGGTGATCGTCGTTGCCTGGTCATTCGTTGGGTCGAGTGCGAACGAGAATGCCTGGACGACGAAGCCGTCCGGTGGTTCGTAACTACGCGGCATCGGATTCATCACCGGCTGCGGCGAGCGCCTTCTGTGCCCGGTGCGACGCTGCCCGCTTGCCATAGAGGCGAGCGCAGAACGAGGTCAGCACTTCAGTCATGTCGCGAACGAGGTCGTCATCTATCTCCGCGGCGTCGATGACGAGCAACCGACGACCGGTCGCTTCGAGGGAGTCCGCGACGTACTCCGAGCCAAACCTTGCAAAGCGGTCACGGTGCTCAACGATGATGGTCGTCACCTTCGGGTCCGCGAGCAAGGACAAGAACCTGCGCCGCTTGCCGTTCAGTCCTCAGCCGACCTCGGTGACGACGCGATCGATGGAGTGACGTGCGCCGTTGCCCAAGTAGTGACACGAGCGACCTGCCGATCGAGGTCGTCGCGCTGGTCAGCCGAGGAGACCCTGGCATAGACGGCAGTGGTGCCAGTCACCGACGCGGGAGCCTCAAGCTCACCGACCAAGATCAGCTTGCCCATCTTTCGAGCCGGGACGGGCAATGTCCCCGCCCGAAACCACCGATAGGCGGTCTGGGGATGCACGCCTTGGCGGTCGGCCCACTCACGAAGGTTCATCGATGTGCAGTATTGCGGTGGGGTGTATCAGCGGTTGACAGCCCACTTCGTTGTCTTGCACTCTCTCGGGGCGGCGAGACCGACCGATACCGACGATCGCCGCCCTCCGGCTACGACTTATGACTTGGTGTCCAGTTGCGCGATGAGCCTTTGGGGCGCAACCGCGCGGAAGGCTTCTTCGCAGATCGCCGTGAGTTCTCGGCCGTCAGCGTTACCGTCCAGACGGACGCCGAGCCAGCCGCGTCCTCCGACATAAGGCGGGCGGAAGAATCGATCGGGCTCTGTCGATACGAGCTCGTCCTGGGCGCCCGGTGGAGCAGCGCACCAAAGGTGTGCGAACTCATGGTCATGGTGACCATGGGGCCAGCGCATTACGAACTGCTTACCGACGTAAAAGGCCGGTGCGCCGTGACTCAGCCGCTCTGTGACTCCCGGTAGCGCCATGCAGATTCTCCGGATCCGCTCCTCGATCTCAGCCTCGGCCATCGTGGCGAACGCTAGTAATCGACGAGGCGAGATGGCCGCCCTATCCCCGATCCGCGGCGCAGAGCTTTGACCCTCGCTATTGGACGCTTGCTCGACCGCGATTGACGAGACTGCGGCCCGACAGTGCGAGACGCATCAGCTCGTCGGTCAGGGCTCGGGTTTGGCGCAAGACGCGTATAGATAATCCGACGGGGAGGTGCGGGATGGCCAACACGCTGACGATCGTCGGTCTCGGCGGGTCGATGGCGAAGACATCGAGGAGCCTTGCGACGTTGAGAGTCGCGCTCGACGGAGCAACGAGCGCCGGCGCCAACACGGACCTTCTCGATCTGCGTGCGCTCGATTTGCCGATGTATAACCCCGATAGCGACGATCCAACTCCGGCGGCTGCGCGCTTGATCGAGTCGTGCCAAGCGGCGGACGGGATGATCTGGAGTAGCCCCCTGTATCAGGGGACGATCTCGGGCGCGTTGAAGAACGCTCTCGACTGGCTCCACTTGTTGCGCGACTGCGAGCCACCCTTCCTCCACGACAAGGTGATCGGGTTGATCAGCGCGGCAGGTGGAACACAGGGACTTCAAGCCATCAACACGATGGAGTTCGCGACTAGGGCGCTTCGAGCATGGGCGGTCCCATACGTAGTTCCCGTCGCGAGTGCAGCCCGCATCTTCGACCCAGCGGGTCGAATCATCGATGGAACGGTTGAGCTGCAGCTCAAGACCCTTGGCAGTGAGGTCGTCCGCGCGTCAGGGCGGTTTGCTGCCGACCCCACACTGCATCGTGAGTCCGAATGCAACCAAGCGGCCGAACGCGTCGCCGCCGTCGCTTCAGGCGGCCGGCAGTCATGAACGGCATTATGGGCGCGACAGGCCGCGTAAATCGCCCGGCGCGAAGTCTGGATCGTGCGGCGGCGGCTCGTGTGGGTCTTTAGGAGGGAACCCGTCGGTCGCGAACCGCAACCAGGCGATCTAGGACTCGCTCATGAAGCGCCGAGAACAAAACGCTCGACGGCATTGGCGAAACCCTCGTTCTCATTCGAGGTGGTGACGCGCCGGGCGGCGCGTTGAACCTCCGGGTCAGCGTTGCCCATTGCGATACTCAATCCGGAGTGTGCGAACATCAAAATGTCATTTGGCATATCGCCAATGGTCGCAATGTTCTCGGGCGCTATTGCGTATCGAGCAGCGAGATACTTCACCACCGCTCCCTTATTTGCGTCGGGATTGGTTACATCGAGGTAGTAGGGCTGCGATAGCGCGGCCGTCACATGATCCCCAAATTTGTCTCGGGTCGCTACTGCCGCGGCTTCGATGACGTCGTGATCATCGCTGACCCCAACGATCTTGACGATGTTGTCGGTTAATACCCGCAGATCGGGAACAACGATTGGTTCAAACCTGACCGTCGAGGCCTCTCGGTCGAGGTGCGGTCCCTTTCGATCGGGAACTATCCAATCGTTCCCTTGGTAGAGCCAGGCAGTGAGCGAGAAAGACGCCAACTCGTCGAGGATGCTGGGTACTAACTCTTTGGCCACAGTGCGCTGTTCGATTACCGACATATCGCTGTTCACCAAGAGGCCTCCGTTGAACCCAGCGATCGGCGTGTTCAGTTTGAGAGGCCCGACCAGCATGGACATACCTCGTGGAGGACGCCCACTCGTTACCGCGAATAACACACCGGCTTCGCCAAGATGACGAACTGCGAGCACAGCTCGATCGGTCAAGACCTTGTCCTGGGTCACCAAAGTGCCGTCGACATCGGCCAGGAAGAGTCGGATGTCTGGGTGACTCATGAGGCGCCTACCTCATGAAGTGTTGTCGTCCGCAGTGATGCGAACGTAACGAGCGACGAACAATGCCCGCAAGTGCCCATGGTCAGCTTCACGTCACACGAGCCCGTGGGCCGGGATGAAGACCCTTTGGGGGTGGGTAGCGTCCCGGGCAGGACACGAACCGGTGTCCGTCTGCTTTCGGCTTACGTGATCGTGGTTCAAGTGCAGGTTTTCACAGGACGTTGCGAACCTTGCTGACGCGTTGCCGTGGCGGTTGGCTCGCGATCAGGGAAAGTGCGCGGCGCCCTAGAACTGGTCGAGAAGCCACCGATGGATCTCGGGAACGCGGCTGAGGAGGGTCAGGTGCCCGTCGGTCGCGGTGAGATGGGCGTCGACGCCGGTGATCCGCCGCGCCAGCCACTCGCCGTGTTGGAAGGGGACGAATCGGTCCTCGGCTCCGTGCCAGAGTTGCACGGGGATCGTGATCTCGGCGAGATCGAAGCCCCACGGCGCGATGTGCGCGGCGCCGTCGTCCCACCAGCCTTCGACGCCGGGTCCGAGACCATCTCTCATCGCGGCAACGAGATCACTGGCAAGCTCGGTCGTCAACGCGGCGGCGTCGGCGGCCGAGAGCAACGTCTGCCAAGCCTCGACGATCTGCCCGGGATTTAACTGCAGCGCCTCTTCTCGGTCCTTTTCTGCCTTCTTGCGCGCCGCCTCGGGGTCGGCGAGGTAGAGCTGGATGTCGTCGACGTTCAGCTGTCCCATGCCGGTGAAGTAGTCGAGGCCCTCGGCGTCGAAGGGGGCGATCGAGGCGAGGCTCACCACGGCGCAGATCAGGTCTGGCGCGCGCGCCGCGCAGGCGAGCACGTGCGGTCCCCCACCCGAGATACCCCA
>JBAVUF010000018.1:0-3820 GCA_049696635.1 Acidimicrobiales bacterium
GCTGGCCGGCTTGGTCGCCGCCAGCTTCGGAGGGGCCCCACCGCCGCGGGTGGATGGTTCAGCTCACCGGCGCGGGGTGGGGAATTTCAGTGATCGCGCGTGGGGAAGTTCAAAAATCGCGCGGACCGGAGTGACCGGAACGTACATGGCAATGTTCTGCGAGCCTTATGACTATGACCGGACTGCTACAAGAAATCGACGCCGTGACCATCCCCGTGTCGGACCTCGAGAAGGGGCTCTCCTTTTACCGGGACGGACTTGGGCACGAGGTGATCTGGCGGAACGAATCCCTTGGGCCAGGTTGGGCTTCGGGTGCCGAACTCGACGACTGAGATTGTGCTGACAACGACACTCGCGTACGAGCCCGATTGGAAGGTCGGTTCTGTGGAGGCGGCCACCGAAGCCTTTGTCGCAAATGGCGGCCGGGTCGTTTTCGGCCCAGACGACATTCCGATCGGGCGCGTCGCCGTGGTCGAGGATCCCTTCGAAACGCCCTCGTGTTGCTCGATAGCTCCAAAGGCACCTACCAAACCGACGCGTCTGGGAACGTCATCGGAGTTGCCTGGCCGAATCGCGTGACTCGCCGAACGAACGGCGAGGTGGCGTGCATGTTCAGTTCGTGAACCCGGAAGATGGGAGGTCTGGAAAGGACTCGCGAATGACCTACACAATCGGACCGCTTGAGCCAGCCACCTGGGACGCGTTCGCCGAGCTCGTCGAGCGAAACAACGGGATCTACGGCGGGTGCTGGTGCGCCCCCAACCACGTCGAGTACGAACGTGGCGTCAGCGATCCTCGAACGCTCAAAGAGGAGCTCGTACGAGCAGGTCGCGCGCATGCCGCGTTGGTCTTCGACGACGACGGGATCGCCCAGGGCTGGTGCCAGTACGGCAGCCCCGAGGAGCTGGACCTCAAGCACGGGCGCGAGTACCGGAAGGATCCGCCACCTGAGGCGAGGTGGCGGATCGCCTGCATCTTCGTCGACAAGCGCCATCGGGGACAGGGCGTCGCCCGGGCCGCCCTCGAGGGCGCGCTCGCTGAGATTGCTGCTGCGGGAGGCGGACTCGTCGAGGCGATCTCTGAGACGACCACGGGCCGGGAGGCCCAGGGGCGCTTCCTTTTCAGCGGGACGGTCGAGCTGTTCGAGGAGTTCGGGTTCGCTCGCATCCGCCAGGTCGGCAAGCACGCTTGGATCGTGAGCCGCATGATTGACCCGGTTGGGCCGCATGGCGCTGGAGCGCGCCGAGCCCGAGCGGCGACCTGAGGCGGTTTCCATTTCGAGCTCTGGCTTGGCTCGCCGAGTTTCTTGCGCTCACCGGTTGAATCCGCCTCCTACCAAGCGTCCCCGAACGGCGGCGGCTCATGTCTGGCGCGTCACGAAACGCCGGACTTGGGATCCCGGATAACGAGCTCGGTGGCGTTATCCGCAGAGGCAAACAAATCCACTGTTACTACCGTGTCAGTGCCCGCGCAGGCTCCGGACTCTGGGACGGTTCAAGCATGGAAGGTGAGGACTTACGGCATCGTCAACGATCTGCTCGGTCAGTTCGTCGCGTACCCGCGTGAACGCGACCTCGACGGCGCCTTGCAGCTGTTCGGTGACTATCCAGTTCTGTCGTTGCGAGCCCCACCAGGGTGAGGCTCAAGGGGATCATGACCGCTAGGCGAGTGTCGGTCATGGGCAAGCGATGGACCCCGCTTGTCTCGGGGTCCGTCGTGCTCTTTGGGCTGGGCCGCCTCGTGAAGGAGAAGCGGTGGCGCGCCCTCGGCACGCTTTGCGCGGCCAATATCGGTGGTCAGCTCAGCGTGGGGGAGGCTCTCCAAGCTGGCGATTGAGCGCCGCCGGCGCCGCGTACGGGATTGGCCGAGTCGTGCCGTCATGGCGGATTCCCCTCCTTTTAGCGGCTGCCATGCTGGAGGCGAGAAAAGCCCTCCGATCGGGACGGAGCACGAAGCAGGGCCTAACTGCGTTCATCTGCGGTCTCGCCGGAGCGCTGCTTGCGGTAGGCGTTGCCGAGGAGGCGGCGGACCGCCGGCCCAGGCCTAACAGCGGCCGGCAAGTCGCGATGGTGATCAACATTCACTCGGGATCCCCGCATCTCGCAAGGCGCGCCGTGCGGGCCCTCCGGCGTCAGCCAGTCGAGATCGTGAGCATCGTGCGCACGACCGGAGCTGGCCTTGGCCAGGCGTTGACCGAATCGTTGGCGTCACTACCGGCTGAGGGAATCCTCGTCGTTGCTGGAGGTGACGGAACGGTCGGGCGCGCTGCGTTCGAAGCCGGCAACGCGGGGCGGACACTCGCGATCGTGCCGACAGGAACCGGCAACGACGTGGCCCGATCGCTCGGTCTTCCGCTCAGCCCGGAGGAAGCCATCGATCTTGTCGCCACAGCGGACCCAGCGCCGATCGATCTTGGAACGACCGGAAGCGGTTCGTTCGCTCACGCGGCGACCTACGGCATGACGGCCGACTTCGCCCAACGCATTCGAGATATCCGCGGGTGGCGTCGGCCGCTTGTCTACCCGCTTCGGGCCGGGCAAGCCTGGAAGGAGCGCACACCCTTGTCGGTCAGGATCTCGGTTGACGGCCAGCCGTTGGTCGCCTCCGGTGCACCATTCCAGGTCGCCATCGTTAACGCCCCACGTCTCGGGGGTCGGATTGGCATTCCCCTGCCCGGATCGGCAGTCGACGATGGCTTGCTCGAGACGATCGTGTCGTACCGCGGCGCGCTGCGGCTTACTGCCGCGGGGTTGATACGGCTCATGTTCGGCAACGTCGACCAGCGGCGCGGCGCGACGATTGCTGCCGGAAAGGTCGTCGAAGTCAGAAGCGACACGCCCTTGATCGTCTCTCTGGATGGTGAACCGTGCCTGACCTCTACGACCTCGCTCCGGGCGAGTGTGCGCACGCCCGGGTGTTACGTGCTTCGCTCGCGGCAATTGACTCGGCACCGCTGATGCCGCTGCGTGGGAGGTTCTAATCTCGGAACGAGAGGAGGCTGATTTCTTCGCCGACCTGCTCAGATCCAACCCTCCTTGCTGGCTCGGGATCCGTCGAATCATCAAGGTCGAGGACAAGCTGGCCGGCGAGCGATAAGGGATGCTCGGACCGTTCTTGGTTGCGGCGCAGCGACCGTTCAACAGCGCCTTCTACACGGCGTCGGTGACGGCGATACCCATCTTCTTCATCACGCTGGCGGTCGAGTTACGCGCGGCGCGCTCTCCACTCTTGGGGCGCATGGTCGCGCTCTACCGGTACAGGAAGCTCCGACGCTTTGAGTCGTTCCGGGAGCGGATGCACTGGATCTTCAGAGGGTTATTGCTCCTCCTGACTGCACTCTTACCTGTTGTCACCGTGCTGGGGTGGGCGGCGGAGGTGGCAGGGCTCGTTGCATTGGACCGCCGAACAGTCAGCCTGGCAGCTCAGGACCTCGTCCTGCTGGGTGTAATCGCGCTTCCAACTGTCACCCTGCTCTGGGCAATTGCAGCAGAGGATCGCGAGCCGACCCCCTTCGAAGAAGAATTGGATCAACTGGCTCAACGGCGAGATCGAACGATTGGCGAGCTGGGCACCGAAGTCCGCTCGATGGAAGCAGACGCCTCTTCGGGTTGTCCCGTTGACTCACGTCGCGTCCAGCAATCCCGAAGACGTCTGGCCACCCTCACGCGCCGGGGAAAGCGACTCGACAAGTCCACCGACAGAACGCGACGGTCCCTCCGAGCGTTACGTGAACGAGAGCAACGTCGCGACAGTCCATGACTGCCATGCCGCGATGGGCGCCGAGAGATCGCGAGGGCCGCACGTCGTCTCGGTCGCGGCA
>JBAVUF010000019.1:0-34866 GCA_049696635.1 Acidimicrobiales bacterium
GCTGCTCGGTCGGGGTGTCCGCGCCGACCTTCGGCGTGCGCGTCCGGTAGGCCGCGATCTGGAAGCACTCGGCGCGCTCGTTGTCGGTCAGCGACCGTCCGAGCTCGGCAGCGCGATTCGCGATCAATTCGTCACCGACCGCCTTCACTTGCTGGCGGCGGGCCGACCAATGGTTGACGAGAAGCTGCGGGACGCCCTCGATCTCGGCGACGCCGTTGTCGTCGACGGCAGTCCAAGAGACCCCGAGGCGCTTCGTCAGCTCGGCGCGGAGCGCCGCCTTGTAGAGCATCCCGGTTGCCTTCTGCGTCGCGAATAGTTCCCGTCCGTCGAGGGCGAGCCATGCGCCATCCTCGGCGCGAACCTTGTTGGCGACGAGGACGTGAGTGTGGAGCTGCGGGTCGGCCGCGCGGGAAGTGCGGTGGACGAAGGCCGCGGCGAGCAGCCCTTCAGTGTCAACTTGGAGGACGCCGTTGTGCCCGCGGCGGGTGAACGCCGCGTGCTGCTCGACGAAGGAAAGCGAAGCGGCGACCGCTGCTTCGTGTGCGGCGAGCACCTGAGCGGAGGCCTGTTCGTCGGCGAGCGCCCACAGTGCCGACACGCTCTTTGGCGGCGAGAAGGTGAGAGCGAATCCCGCCACGGCGCGCTCGCTGTCCGGATTGAACCCGCGCCCAAGCGGAGAGCCGTCGCGAGGATCGGCACCGTTCCCGAAGAGCCGTTCGAGCGCCAGCGCATCCGCTTCGCGCTCCGCGATTCCGAGCGCTTCGGCACCGCGGCCGACGAACTTCCCTGAACGCTCGGCTTCGAGCGCGTAGTAGTCCTCGCGGCCCATCGCGATCTCCTCGGCGTAGTAGCGCCAGGAGCGCGGCGACATCGGCGTGAGGCTCATCACGACGTGTGAGACCTCACAGCATCCGCGATGCAGCGGTGTCGATCGGCTGTGAACATGGAGTCACGTCGAGAGATTATATTGGGTGTGGACGTAAGTAGAAGCGCCAGGGCGTTAGGATGAGGGCATGGTGCGACGGAGACGGCAGGACGAGGAAGTGACTGCGGACGGAGACGGACAGGGATCGTCAGCGGTCGCGGACATGAACGAGGTCGTCGCGTACAACTTCAAGCGGGCCCGCGATCTCTACGGCTGGACCCAGGACGAGGTCGCCGACCGGCTCGAACCCTTCCTCGGCGTGCGTCTTCCGCAAGCCTCGATCTCGGGGATCGAGCGCGGGTACATGGGGCGGCGTCGGGAGTTCGACGCGCAGGAACTGGTCGCTTTCGCACGCTGCTTCGACCTGCCGATCGTGTGGTTCTTCATTCCGCCGCTCGACGACCACCGTCAGCTGCTCAACACGAGCGACTATGTGAACGAGCTCTACACGTTGCTGCTCGGCCGGGAGGACCAGCTGCCGACGCTCTACGAGCGCTTCCGCGAGCTCGGCTACCGAGAGCCGGACGCCGCCGACGTGACCTTGGAGCGGATGTCTCGTGGAGAGCGGACAGGCAAGACGATGGCCGACTATCGGACGCGCCGAAAGGACCTCTTGATCGCGCTGCTCGACCAATCCTCGGACGAGTTCGACAAGGCCGCTGACGACCTCGGAGCGATCGTCGACGAGCTCCGCCAGCTCGGGCTCAAAGCCTTCGTTGCCTCGAAGCTCAACGACCCGGACTACAGCGCGTCCCCCGAGTACCGCGGCAAGGCGATCGACGAGGAGGCCGAGATCGAGCGCCTGCGCGCGGAGCAACAGAAGTCAGACAGGAAGCAACCCTCACCGCGAAGGGACCGGTAACGGTCGAAAGCGGCTCGTGCGGCAACGCACCTCCAGAGAAATCAAAATCATTGGAGGTTGGAAATGGACAAGTTGTTGTTGACGCCCGAGGAGGCGTCGGAGGTCCTAGGCATCGGACGCACGAAGGTCTACGCGCTCATAGCGGACGGTGACCTTCTGTCGGTGAGAATCGGCAACTCGCGACGCGTGCCTCGCGATGCCGTGGACGAGTTCATTGCTCGTTTGGAGGATGAAGCTCGTCTTGAACTTCATGAGCGCATGCCGCGGCTGGTCGCGCGATGAGCGTCGAGGTTCGGCTGACGGGCAAAGGCGAGCGTCGTTACGACGTACGCATGCGTGATTCTTCTGGGAAGGAATACTCGAGAACCTTCCGCACTCGGAAGGAAGCTGACCAATTCGAGTCAACACAACGAGCCGACCGAGCACGCGGAACGTGGATCGATCCACGGCGGTCAAGCGATCGTTTCGGCGATGTAGCAGAAGAATGGATCGCATCGCATCCAACGAAGAAAGGTTCTTCGCTCGCGCGCGACCGATCGATCTTGGATGTTCACGTCCTGCCGCAGCTTCGAGACACCTCGGTAGGGAAGATCACGCAAGCCGATGTCCAGCGGCTCGTGAACGACTGGGCGTCATCGCTCGGCCCTCGTACGGTTCGTCGGCAGTACGCGGTGCTGCGAGCGATCCTGACGTTTGCTGTTGACACCGACCGCATTGGCCGGTCGCCCTGTCGGAAAATCAAGTTGCCTGAAGAACGTCCGGTCAACCATCGCATCGTTAGCCCTGAGGAATTGAGAGACCTCGCCGCTGCTGTTGGGGAAGAAACGTCTCCGATGGTGTACTTGGGAGCCGTCCTTGGTCTGCGATGGGGCGAGTGCGCTGGGCTCCGCGTCGGCGGGGTCGACTTCCTTGCCCGCACCGTCACGGTTGAAACTCAACGCACGCGAGGTGAGCACGGTCGGATGGTCGAAGGGGACCCAAAGTGGCAGAGCCAACGCACGATCGCGGCACCAGCCGCTCTCGTCGAGTTACTCGCGCAGCACTACTCGCGGCGAGGGTTGACTGGCGCAACACCAGACGCGCTTGTGTTTGTTTCACCTGACGGCGAACCGCTCCATTACTCGAATTGGCGTCGCCGCGTTTGGAACCCTGCTCGGATCAAGACACATCTGAACAAGCTCACCTTCCAGGCGCTGCGCACTGCAAACGCGACCGCGATGGTCGCACTTTTGATCGACGTCAAGACAGCACAGACGCGCGTGGGGCATCGCCGAGCAACTACCACGCTCGACATCTATACGAAACCGACACCTGCCGCAGATCGAAGAGCGGCCGACCGTCTTGGTGCGTACTTTCTGGATCAACCCGAGGCAGCGGAGAGTGAGACCGACGCCGGATGAGCCATCCCGCGTCTATCCCGCGTGCCGAGCAGTTCGGGCGAGTTCACACTGGTACTGCTGTACCGGTGACGTGCGTGCGAGTCCGAAGTAGTTCCACGACGGTGCGGTCGGCAGCACTGATAATGCTGAGGTCACTGGTTCAAGTCCAGTTAGCCCCACCCAGCTCCTGGCAGACAGTTCCCTAGCCGCCGCGAGTCGCCGCACGCAAAGTGCTGCGGTCAAGCACCAGCCACGTAATCGATCGTTGTGGATTGGTGATCTTCCACGACAGCATCATGGCTGTGTTGCGGTCTCGAGTTCGAAGCCCTCAGCCATCACCGGCGAATGTCCACGAAATTACGGGCGGGCCCGCGTCGAAGTCGCGACGGCCATTCAATCGATCCCGCGCACCCGGGGTGCCACACGAAACGCGGCAAACTCGCTGCTGAGATCCACAGACTTGAAAAGCGATTGCCAAAGAATTGATTCGATGACCGATCCAACCGAGGACCACACCCGATCATTCGTTGCGTTAATTGGCAAAGCCGTTCACAAGCTGGCAGCGGATGGCGGATGATCGGTGCGGCAAGGGAACTCGGCCACGCAAGTGTCCATGCGGACGCGATGAGATCGCACTGGAGAGACGAGGTTCGGGAAATCTGGGCGATCCTTACCGCGCAGGAATCTTCGAGGCATCTGTGGAAGTGATGACGCCCCGAAGCGATGCACAACCTCTCTGATCGAATACTCGAACTCGCCGAGGGCGTGGAGGTCGACCGCTACCTCGAAGACGAAGCGGAAGAGGAGAAGTGAGCGCCCGCTTCTTATGGAACGCATCCTCGACCGACCGCGATTCTGTCTTGAACGCGCGTGACCCTTCTTTGCTCGCCTCAGCGCTGCGAGGGACGATGCGGATATGCCCGTCGAACTGATGCTGGCAACGATGACCGATCGTCGCGATTTCGGCGAGGAGTGGCTGCTCGAGCGAAAGCTCGACGGCGAGCGCTGCATCGCGCGCAAGGACGGCGACGACGTGCGCCTTGAGTCCCGCACCGCCAAAAACCTCTCGGCCACCTATCCGGAGGTGCGAGCCGGGTTGGTGGCGCAGCGGCCTAGAGGGCTGCTTCTCGATGGCGAATTGGTTGCATTCGACGGCAATCAGACCTCGTTCAGCCGCCTCCAGCAGCGCCTTGGGGTCGCCGAGCCCTCCCCCCAGCTAGTGGCTGAGTACCCGGTCGTCTATTGCGTGTTCGACATCCTCGCGCTCGACAGAGAGGACCTCACTCGCCAGCCCCTGCTCGATCGCCGCGCCCGGCTCGCGAGCGTGATCCGGCCGAGTGCGACGCTGCAGCTGACCGAAGCCTGGCGCGGGGAGTCGCGGCGACGCTTCGCCGAGGCCTGCCGCTCGGGTTGGGAGGGGCTGATGGCCAAGCGGGCGGATGCGCCCTACACCGGGGGTCGCTCGAGGAATTGGCTGAAGTTGAAATGCGCCTGGGAGCAGGAGCTCGTGATCGGCGGCTTCACCAACCCCGGCGGCAGTCGCAGCGACTTCGGCGCTCTGCTCGTCGGCTACTACGAGAACGCCCGCCTTCGTTACGCCGGGAAGGTCGGGACCGGCTTCACTGCCAAGACCCTTCACGACCTGGGTGCGAAGCTGCGCGAGCTCGAGGCCGACGAGTCCCCGTTCGTCGACGCCCGACCGATCCCGAGTGGCGCGCATTGGACGCGACCCGAGCTCGTCGCCCAGATCGGCTTTGCCGAGTGGACGACCGACGGTCGTCTACGCCAGCCGCGCTTTCTTGGACTACGTGACGACAAGGACCCTGCGGACGTCATTCGCGAGCTGCCGCGGTGAGCTCGGGCGCGGTGGCTCCGGGCCTGTAGCTCCTACTTGCCTTGGTAGACGGGGCGACGTCCCTCCGCTTCAGCCTTGCGGCCCTCGATGAAGTCGTCGGTGTTGAAGAGCCCGCCAAATTGCTCATCCAGCTTGGCGAAGGCGGCCGCTTCAGACTCATCGATCGAGAGGTGAGCGGACTCCAGCGTGGACTTGATGCCGAGCGGTCCGCATGCGGCGATCTTTCGGGCCAGCCCGATCCCCGCTTCCAGCGCCTTGGCGGGGCTGGGGGCGATCTGCTGGATTACGCCCATCCGATAAGCCTCCTCCGCACCCCAATGGTCGCCCGTGAGCATGTAGCGCATCGCGTTGCCCCATCCCGCTTCCCGCGGGAATCGGATGGTTGACCCGCCGCCAGGAAACCGTCCGTGCGTGTTCTCGTCCTGGCCGAACCGCACGTCCGCACTTGCCACCCGGATGTCGGCCACCAGATGCAGTTCGTGGCCCATGTTCCAGGTGTCGCCATGGACAACCGCGATCAGGGGCTTGCTGAGCTTCTGGGTCCTGGCGAAAGGATCGAGCATGCCGTCCTTAATCGCAAACGGCTTGCCAGTCTTGGCCAGGGGAGCAAAGGCGTCCACGTCGATGCCGCGGGAGAAGTTCTCGCCGTGGCCGAAGAACACGGCCGCCCGCAGGCTCGGGTCGTTGTCGAAGTCGTAGTACGCCTTGGCAAGTCCGAAGAAGGCGTCCGGGTCGAACCGGTTGTAGATCTGCGGCCGATTGACCCCGATGAGGACGATCTCGCCCTGCCGCTCGACTGTGATCTTGGCCGCGGGGGAGATCGGAATGTCGGCCATGCGGCCTTTGTCGTTGAGCTTCAGAATGGCCATCTCACGCCTCGTCGGCGACGGGGTCGACGAGCGTGCTGAAACCTTCGATCCGCTTGTTGAGGTCGATTATGGCGAGTGGCATTGCGCTCCCCCTTTCGTTCCATGAGCGTGACCGCTACGCCTTCAATGATTCTGCGTGCCCCCGATCTGCCGGTAGGAGTCACCCAGAATCACCGACCCGTACAGCCCTCGGATTGATGCCGGTCACTTGAGCGCGCCTCCAGCTCCCGATCGGAGGGATCGGGGCTGTCCGGTCACTATGGGTACAGAACCTGGGGGCTGCGGGTGACGAGCCTTGGCACACAGCGGACGCCATTGTCTGCCGGCGGTATTGATCGTACATATACACGCAGTGTATGCTCGCGGCAATGAGCGTCCCGATGGCCTTACTGGGTCTCCTCGATCGCGAACCGAGTCACGGCTACGAACTAAAGCGCGATTACGACGCCTACCTGAGCCCGGGAAGGCCGCTTCCCTTCGGCCAGGTGTACGCGACACTCGCCCGTCTCGCGAGAGACGGGAAGGCGATCGCCGGAGAAGCCGAACCCGGGGCCGGCCCCGATCGCAAGCGCTACACGATCACCGAGACCGGCCAGGTTGAGGTGGAAGCGTGGCTCGGGGAGCCAATCCCGCCCGAGCCATACCTGCAGACGGAACTCTTCGTGAAGGTCGTCCTTTCCCTCATGCTTGGTCGCCCCGCCGAGGAGTACCTAGATGCGCAGCGGGCCGCGCACCTCCAACGGATGCGCGAGCTCACCGAACTCAAGCAGCGGGGCAATCTCGTCGATGCTCTTCTTGCTGACCACGGTCTCTTCCATCTGGAAGCCGACCTGCGCTGGATCGACCTCACCGCAGCGCGGCTCGCGGTGCTCGCACAGGAGGTGGCGCGATGAAAGTGGCTAACGGTTCTGCTGCGGTGCTTGTAGGAAGTGCCACCATCGAGGCACACGACCTTGTGCTCTCCTTCGGGGAGACCCCGGCGCTTCGCGGCGCAACCCTCTCCGTCAAGCGTGGCGAGATCCTCGCCGTGATGGGCCCGAGCGGTTCGGGCAAGTCGACCTTGCTCCATTGCCTGGCGGGCATCCTCGTCCCGGACTCCGGTGAGGTCTCCTTCGACGGCCAGCGCCTCGACACCATGCGCGAAGAGCAACGAAGCCGCCTCCGTCGAGACCGTTTCGGCTTCGTCTTCCAGTTCGGCCAGCTCGTCCCGGAGCTGACCGCGGAGGAGAACGTCGCGCTGCCGCTTCTTCTCGGCGGAACGCGGCGCGAGGAGGCCGTGCGCGCTGCGCGGGCCTGGTTGGAACGACTCCAACTCGAGGGTTTGGAACGGCATCGCGCCGGCGAGATGTCCGGTGGCCAGGCGCAACGCGTCGCGCTGGCACGCAGTCTCGTCGCCCACCCCGACGTGCTGTTCGCGGACGAGCCGACGGGTTCGCTCGATTCGCTCACCGGCGAGTTGGTTATGGGTCTCATGACTGCCGCAGCACGGGAGGAAGGGACGACCGTTGTCCTCGTCACCCATGAGCCGCGAGTTGCCGCGTACGCCGATCGCGAGGTGATCGTCCGCGACGGCAAGGTCACCTCGGCAGAAGGGGCTCCGCGGTGATCCGCCTCGGTCTCCGCCTGACGCTCGGGAGCGGCCGCGAGGCAGCGCTGCGCGTCGTCATCACCGCGGCAGCGGTCGCCCTCGGTGTCGGTCTCTTGCTGTCCGCGATTGCCGGGGTCAATGGCTTGCACGCCCAGACCGACCGCAGCGCTTGGCTCGACACCTCGGCGCAGGCTGTGAGGCCGAACGGGGCATCCGACCGGCTCTGGTGGCTGTCCAGCACCGACCAGTTCGGCAACCAGGCGATCGACCGGATTGACGTTGCCGCCGCCGGAGCGAATGCCCCAGTTCCGCCTGGGATTCCCCACCCGCCGGGACCGGGTGAGTCCTACGCCTCGCCGGCCCTCACGACCCTCCTTGAGTCCGAACCGGCGGACGAACTTCGTGACCGGTATCCAGGGCACCAGATCGGGACCATCGGCGCAGCGGCGTTGCCGTCGCCGAACTCGCTGATCATCGTCATCGGTCACACCGCACGCCAGCTCTCGCAGGCACCGGGTGCGGTCGAGGTCGTGGCCATCCAGCGCACGCCGGCGAACTGCTATGCCTGCCAGAACACGATTGGGAGCGGACCGATTCTGCAGTTCATTCTGGCTGGCGGAGCCATCGCGCTCTTGCTGCCAGTGCTGATCCTGATCGCGACGGCGAGCCGGCTGTCGGCCGCGCGGCGCGAGGAGCGCTTCGCCGCGATGCGCCTCGTTGGCGCGACGCCGCGTCAGATTTCTGTGGTCTCCGCAGTAGACGCAGTGGTCGCGGCGGTCGCGGGCGTCGCGGTCGGCTTCGCACTGTTCTTTTTGTTCCGGCCGCTGCTCTACCACGTGCCGTTCACTGGAGCACCCCTCTCGCAAGGCGACCTCTCGCTGAACTGGATCGACATCATGCTCGCCGTGATCGGCGTCCCGATCGCCGCCGTCGTGTCCGCGCGGCTCGCGCTTCGCAGGGTCCACGTGTCGCCGCTCGGTGCGAAGCGGCGAGTCTCGTCCCGCCCACCGCGGATGGTTCGGATCATCCCGCTTTTCGCGGGCATCGCCCTGCTCGCGTACTTCGATGCTGCTGGCAAGCCGGGCGCGGTCGGCGAGCAGCTGCTCGAGCTACTCGTGGGCTTCATGCTCCTTGTCGTGGGGCTCGTTCTCGCCGGGCCTTGGTTCACGACCGCGGGCGCTCGACTCATGGCCAGTCGCGCGAGCCGTCCTTCTACCCTCATCGCCGGCCGTCGGCTGCTCGACGACCCCAAGGCGGCCTTCCGGTTCATCAGTGGACTCGTGATCGCCCTTTTCGTCACGAGCGCAGTGATCGGGGCGCTCAGCTCGATCGCCGCGGCCCGCAGTACCTCGGGAGGAAGTGCCGGGAGAGAGACCCTCGCCGATCCGTTCTGCAGCTTCGGGACAACGAACTGTCCCGCTTCTGCGGAAGTTCCTTCGGTCCCACGCCAGGTGCTCGCCGAGCTCCGCTCGACGCCCGGGGTGCGCGCGGTGACCGTGGTCCACCAGAGTTCATCCCAAGCTCGGCAGATGAACAGCTTCGGGGTCGTCGTGTGCGACCAGCTGGCGAAAACGCCCGCGATCGGCAAGTGCGCACCGGGCGAGACAGTGGCGAGCATCGGCTACTTCCTTTCGAACCTCCTTGGGCACCATTCGCATGCTTCCTCGACGGTCTGGCCGTCCGCGCACCTGTCGGTGGCCGACGTCGCGCGTCTTCCCGTCGACGCCGTGGTCGTCGCCACCGACGGGTCGACCAGCTCGCTCGAGCGGGCGCGGACCGCACTCGACCGGACCTTTCCCTTCCAGGGAACGCCGGTGGCCGTAGAGGCGCTCGATCCGTCGACAGCGCGCGTCCTCGCAATGATCCAGGACATGGCCGGCGTGATCATCGTGGCAAGCCTGGTCATCGCCGCCTGCAGCCTCGCAGTGAACATCGCCGCCGGCTTGGGCGAGCGCAAGCGCCCGTTCAGCCTGCTTCGGCTCACCGGTGTGTCGACCTCGCTCTTGCACCGCGTGGTCGCGTTGGAGAGTGCGCTGCCGCTCCTCCTCGTCGCTGCAGTGTCGATCGCGGTCGGCCTCGTGTCGGCCGCCCTGTACCTCCACTCCCAGGTCGGCATCACGTTCAGCGTTCCGGGGAGCGCGTACTGGGCGACGGTTCTCGGCGGCCTCGCCGCTTCGCTCGTGATCGTCGCGTCGACATTCCCGCTCCTCAACCGGATCACGGGACCCGAGGTCGCGCGAAATGAGTGAAAGTGACCGAATCAGCGTTGAGAAGTGGAGTGACCGATCCTTCGAAAATGGATCTGGTCAAACGTGCAAAGCAACCATTCCTGAATGATCCATCTCAAGACGAACGCCGGGATGCAGATCGACGAATCTGGAACGGCCATAGGCCGGGTCAGCCATCGGCGTAGACGAAGTCCTTAGGAACGCAACAACGGTGGTGTCGGCGACGACGGAAGAGCTGATCGCGATTGTGTCCGTCAACTCGAACCGCGACACTCGTCGTGCTGAGGTTACCGATCAAAGGCACGACCGCGCTCTACTTGGTGTTCGTAATCAGCCGTTCCCGGTCGAAGAGATACGACGCGAAGCGGGCTCCAAGGCGCACGAGGAGCAACAGGCCTATTCCGAACCCGAGCGCGACTGTGAGGTTGGCGGGAATGACATTGAAGGCGATCAACGTCGTCACCGCGACAGCCGGGAGACTCGCGAGCAATGACAGCTGCCCTGCGTTGCGCGGATCACTGGACCTGGTCGACACGGCTATGCCGACCCAGATCGACCAGGTGGCCAAGAGCGGGGTGAAGATCAGCTGGGCGAGCAGATCGGGGCCGCGGATGAGCGCAGATGCGACGCCTGGATGGGCGAAGAGTTCGACCAGCGCCACGAAAAGCGCGAAGACGCCGTACGAGATGACGACCGAGGGGACGAATGCCGCGAGAGCCTTTCCGAGCAGGAGTTCCTCGCGGCGAATGGGTGTCGAAAGAACGGGTTCGAGCGTCCCCTGCAGCCTTTCTCCGACGATCGAGTACGAGGCAAGCGTCGCCGGCACTAGGACGGGGATCGCGAGCATGTAGAGCAGCGAATGCTCGTGGTCAAGAGACGCAGAAGCCGATGAGGGCACGGTAAAAGCAGAGATCAGCGGTTGGATGAGAAAGATCGTCGGAAAGATGGCCATCGCGTAAACGATGTTGCCGTTGTGGCGGTATTCGCGTAGCTCCTTTCTGAAGATCGCCGCCACTCGCCGCTTGCTGACGTTCATGAGGGGTTCTCGCCCGCGGATTGGTCGATGAGTTCGAGATAAACGTCTTCGAGCGAGTGACGAGACTCGGCAATGGAAAGGATGTCGACACCGGCCGTGACAAGGATCCGTGCCAGCACGGGTGCCGCCTTTTCCGTTTCGGTCACGGCTAACACGTAGGTCGACGTGCCGTCAGCGTGCCAACTCTCGAGACCTGGGATGCCCGAGAAAATCTGGTCCGGCGCTGTGAGAGGAAGGAGGGTTCTAACCGTGAGCGTCTTTGCGAACAATCGGTCGCGCAACTCGCCTGGACGGCCGATCGAGATGAGCGTCTTGTTCAAGATGCCGACGCGATCGCAAACGCGCTCAGCCTCTTCGAGGCGGTGGGTAGTAATGAAGATGGTTACGCCGCGCTCTCGGAGCTCGCCGATCAGTTCGTGCACGTCACGAGTGGCAGAGGGGTCGAGTCCCGAGGTCGGCTCGTCCAGAAAAAGGATCTGCGGTTCGCCAAGCAGTGCCCTCGCGAGCGCGACGCGCTGGCGGAGTCCTTTTGAAAGCGTGCCGCAAGCATCAGCGGCTCGGTCGGCCAACTTCGCCGCGTTCAGCACGAACTCGATCCGCTGAGCCGCTTCGGGCACCTCGTAGAGATCGGCAAAACACATCAAATTCTCAGCGACGCTCAAACGCAGATAGAGCCCTGGGGATTCGGGCATGACCGAAATCCGCCGGCGAATCTCGACTCCGTTCTCCGGCGTGAGCGGTAGTCCGGCGACGCTTGCCGTACCAGACGTGGGTGATACGAGCGTCCCGAGCGTTCGTACGGTTGTCGTCTTTCCGGCCCCGTTCGGCCCCAGGAATCCAAACACTTCTCCTCGCGCGATCTCGAAGGAGACATCCTCGAACGCGGTTCGGTCGCCAAACTTTTTCGTAAGACCGTGAACAGAAAGCGCCCTGTCACCGTTTGTGAGAGGACTCGACGGGGCTTGCGTGCTCACGGCTACAGGGTACGAGTCACGTCCGACGAGGGAGTGATATAGGCGCTCGTTTATCTAGACGAACGCGCTGCCCGAAACAGCTCCCCGCCGTTGGCGCGACACCGGCGAGGCCGGCGATATCCATCTCTCCGCCGATCGCTGCGCAGCGGACTTTGACGGCGATCCGCCGAGCTGTTCGTGTAGCGGTCCTCGCGTTCCTCGTTCGCGTGAACCGAGCGCCCAACTGACGTTTGTCATCGATGGCTCGAGTGCGCGCCCCTTTTGCTGGCGTCGCTTCGGCTAGCGACTTGAATGCGCCACGAACGATCCAACCGGGCCGTCACACGACCGCGCTTTGCGACAACCGCGGTGCTCGGGCGCCTATGTGCTTAGGAATTTCAATATGTCGTCGTCGAGGGCTTCTTGATATGCGCCGTAGATGCCGTGAGGAGCTCCCGGATACACCTTCAGAGTCCCGTCTTTGACGAGCTTGATCGACTTCATGGCCGCCGCGGCGATCGGCACAATCTGGTCGTCGTCGCCTTGCGCGATCATGATCGGAACGTCGATCGCCTTCAAATCCTCCGTCTGATCGGTCTCCGAGAACGCCTTCACGCAGTCATAGGCGGCGGCCAGGTTGACGAGCATGCCTTGACGCCAGAAGTCGTCCTTCGCCCCCTGCGACACGTTCGATCCCTGACGGTTGGCGCCGAAGAAAGGCTCGGAGAGGTCCTTCCAGAACTGCGACCTGTCCTTTAACACTCCTTGACGGATCCCGTCGAAGACCTCGATCGGCGTGCCCTCAGGGTTGCTGTCGGACTTGACCATGATCGGTGGAACGGCACCGGCGGTGACGACCTTTGCCACTCGGTCCTTGCCGTAGGTCGCTGCGTA
Source organism: Acidimicrobiales bacterium (assembly GCA_049696635.1). GTDB lineage: Bacteria > Actinomycetota > Acidimicrobiia > Acidimicrobiales > Bog-793 > CAVRXQ01. Next base: position 12,590 of record JBAVUF010000019.1, read on the forward strand.
CTTGACGACCTCGCCTCCGCCCGTGGAGTGCCCGATCACTACGAGATCGCGCAGGTTGAGGGAATCGATGAGCTCGGCGAGGTCTCTCGCGTACGTTTCCATGTCGTTGCCCGTGTAGGTCTTCGCCGAGCGCCCGTGGCCACGTCGATCATGGGCGATCGCCCGGTAGCCGGCGTCCGCGAACAGCTTTAACTCGACCTGCCACGCGTCCGAGCTCAACGGCCAGCCGTGACTGAGCACGATCGGCTGCCCGCTGCCCTGATCGGTGTAGTAGAGCGCTGTCCCGTCCGATGTAGTGAAGTACGGCAACTTGCTCTCCCTTCTCTGATGCGGGTTCACCGCCACGGTCTCGGTGCACTCGATGGCGTCGCGACTCGTTATTGCAACCCTCGCGCTCGTTCGCGTGTCTTCTGACACGTTCGAGAAAGGAGAACGGCTCGGAAGAGTGTCGATTTCTTGCTTTCGCAGGCGTGAGGATCTCTGTCGTCAATGGCTTGGGTTCTACTGACCTCCTTTGGGGATGGCTATTTCGCGGACACTATTCCTGGCCGTCCGGCGCAACAAGAGAGCGTCTTTGACACTTCGTCGCCGGTTCTTTTCGCTGGTGACGACGCGTTGAGCGCCGTGGAGATTGCGGCGATCACGCGGCTCGTCGGTGCCATGCGTGGGACGCGTACAGGCCTAGCTTCCTCAGCTGCCAATTGCTCGTTTCGCCTCGAATGGGGAGAGTTCGCAGGTCGGGTCTACGATCCAATCTCGTGGACGACGACGCATTCGACCTCGACCTCGCGATCTCCTCGCTCAACGCTGACGGGTCAGATGTGCAATTGATGCTGCGATTGCTCACCGAAAAACTCGCGGCAGTGCTCGGCGATCGGATGGAGGTGACCCGGGCGGGCGGGCTGCTGAAGCGCTCGAACACCATCGAGAAGGTAGAGATTCGCCTCCGCGACTGTGGACTCGAAGCAAGGCTCTCCGGTGCGTCTGCTGAGTTCGTGATCGGCCAGGTCTCTGGCGGCATCCGGATCCGCACTGAGCGTGTCGACGCCTCGAATTGGACACGCCGGCTCTTAGAGGAGCTCCAGGCTGAGGCAACTCATAGCGCGAGCGCCCGTCAGGCGCTCGAGTCGATCATGATCGGTTGACGATGGCGACTGACGCCGAAGTTCCAGCGGACCTTCCTTCCGACGCCGGCAAGCGACTGCGGGAGCTTGAAGCAGGTCTTTTCACCTCGGATCTGTCCGTGAACGAGTTCTTGTTAGTGAAGGACGCCGGCTTCCACCCCCTCGGTTTCGTGATGGGGTCATCGATCTATCACCTCGGCCTTCAAACCCGGAAATGGGGTCAGAGTCAGGAGCTGACGAAACTCACCTCGGCGATGTACGAGGCCCGCGAGCTGGCGATGAACCGGATGGAAGAAGAAGCGGTCGTTCTCGGAGCCGATGGCGTCGTCGGAGTGCGTCTCGACGTGAATTACTACGAGTTCGGCTCGGACACCGCCGAATTCATCGCGATGGGCACCGCGATCAAAGCGGAGGATGGGAAGAGCTATCGAAACGCCGAAGGCAAGCCCTTCTCCTCCGATCTATCCGGCCAAGCGTTCTGGACGTTGCGCCGAGTCGGTCACGTGCCATTGGGTCTCGTGATGGGCACCTGCGTGTACCACATCGCGCATCGCGGGATCACGAGTTCGCTCGGACAGCTCGGCCGTAACACCGAACTGCCGAACTACACGCAAGCGCTGTATGACGCGCGAGAGCTCGCGATGACGCGGATGCAGGACGAGGCAACCCGGCTGCATGCGACGGGGATCGTCGAGGTGAAGCTCGTCGAGAAATCCCACATGTGGGGAAGTCACACGATCGAATTCCTTGCGCTCGGCACCGCCGTCGGCGTCGCCGAAGGCGCATCCATTCTTCCCGCGCCTCAGACGATCATCTCGCTCGATCACTGAGCTCCACTGTGACAGCCACCGAAGGACGCGCCTGGTCGTCCTCGTTGTCGACGAACGACTTCGCGTCGTGCATCGAAGCTGGTTACCAGCCTGTCGGATTCGTTCAAGGGTGTTCGGTGATCTCGTGGGGCTGGGGATCGACAATGACGGCTCCCCTTGGAATGGGGTACTCCGGAACGACGTCGACGCGCGGTTACAGCGAGCAGTTTGCTTGTCCCCACGGTTTCGTCGGTGCCGACCATCGACTCTATGGCCTGAACTACGAGCAGGACTGGGCCGAGGATGCATGGCGGCTCGGGTTCTCTTCTTCGTACCAACGTCTCGTCGACGAAGCGGCGCGGCTGTCTGCGCACGGAGTCATCGCCCTCGTCGATCGGGTGATCCACGATCCTGATACGGCGACGTATCGCTTCACAATCGAGGGCACCGCAGTGCGGGTCGCGGGAGCTCCGGATACCAAAGCACTTTTCACGACGTACCTCGCCGGTCAGAAACTGAACAAGTTGCTCGAAGCCGGCTACGCGCCTGTGTCTGTTGTCGCCGAGTTCGTGTCGATCCAGGTGTTCGCCTCGTGCATCACCGAATATCTCCTGCAAGGACGTGGCGCTGTCGGGTGGGGCCAGTCGATCGGGGGAGAACTCGATCAGTTGTCGCGTGCGCACGAAGCCGCGCGTCACGTCGCTCGCGAGCGAGTGCGAGCGGGGCTCGGATCCGATCTGCTCCATGCCGCGCACCTCGAAGTGAGCGAGCGCGAGCTGACCGGTTCCGGCCCACAGATCAACGTGATGTTGAAAGGGAATCGGGTTCGTCGCTTCAAGGCGTACGAGCCGCTGCCGCCGCCTCGCCCCGTCGTGCGGCTCGTTGACTGATGCCGAGCGACGCCGCCGAAGCGGTCCGGGCTCTCGACGCGCCCCCGGATGCCCCATCACGGGCAGCGACGTCGGACCTTTCGATCGACGAGGCGCTGCTCTTGCACGCCGCGGGATGGGAGCCGGTCGACCTCGCCACCGGTGTGGCGGTGTGGGCGATGCCTTATGGGACGTTCTTTCCTCCCTACGGTCAGAACGAGCCCGTCGAGCTGGTCGTTGCCTCGCAGGCGACGACGGAGGCCTTCCGCGCAGCAGGGGAACGCCTTCGTGAGGACTGCAGCCGATCGGGCGGGGCGGGCGTCGTCGGCGTCGACGTGGAGGTCGATATCGGGTCGACGACCGCGATGGTCGCGTTCAGCGGCACGGCGGTCCGGAAGATGGCCGATGGCAAACCGCATCCGGGTCGCGCGTTCGTCACCGACCTCTCCACGAAGGACTTCGTTCTGCTCGAACGAGCGGGCTGGGAACCGGTCGATCTCGCCTACGGCGCGAGCTTTGTCGCCGCCCCGTACCAGCGGATGCGCCAGGTGGTGGCGCAGACGGTGCAGAACGTCGAGCTCACGAATCTGACCCAGGCGCTTCAAGACGCCCGTGAGCTCGCGATGGAGCGAATGCAACGCGCCGCCACCGCGCCCGGTGTCGCAGGTGTCGTCGACGTCTCGATCATCGACGGCCCCCTCGGCCACGCGCGCCATGCCCTCGCCTTCATTTGCTGGGGAACGGCGGTCCGCCTCGTCGCGAGCGAGCATCAACGCATCGAGCCTGAGCTCGTGTTGCCCTTGAATGACGACACCCTCGCGTTCGAGGCGGCCTCGCTGCGCTCCGCGCGCTGAGTTTGGCGAGTCCGGACGCTGATCCCGTCAGAGGGGGCGGTGGCAACAGACTCGACGGAACATCCGGTGAGCTAACGCGACGCGATTTCCGAGCTCGTCCAGAAACCGATCGCGGGGGCGTTTTCGTGCCCACCCCGCGCATATGCGATCAAGCGTGCCTGTTGGCGTTCGTCGAGGAGCTCGAGCGCGTCGAAGATCGTCGTCGGACCGACGGCTCGCAGGGCGGCGTCGGCGTCGGTTCCGGGTCGTGGCAAATGTGAGGTCAGCAATACCAAGGGCCCCTTGCCAGCACGCACGATCGCGCTCGCCTTGCCGATCGCGCACCACGCCGCATCGGTGCGGGCGAGCCCGTTTCGAGTCGTCGTGAACGCGCCGACGACGTCGAAGAGCCACTCGTGCCCCGTCGCGTCGCGCGCGACGACGTCAACTGGAATGCCGACGCCGCGAACGCTTTTTCCTCTCGCGACGATCGAAAAGCCAGCCGCGGAGATGACGTCCTCAGCGATTGCATCGATGACCTTTCCCCGCGCCGCGGCCATATGGAGGAACGCCTCCTGGCTGCTGTCATCGCTTCGATCATCTGGGTCGCGACCCGGTGCCGCGGATTGCCTCCCTCGACGGGCTGATGACGGGACGGGCGAAAGTGTTGTTCGGGCTCTCAATTCGTTCGTCACGCGATGGCGGGCGATCGCGATGTAGCCGGGGTCGGTGTCATATCCGAGGTAGCGACGATTGGCGCGGATCGCCGCGACGAGCGTCGAACCAGAACCCATGAATGGGTCGAGAACGAGGTCGTTCACGTAGGTATACAGCCCGATGAGACGTTGCGGCAGTTCAACGGGGAACGGAGCGGGATGCTGCACGCGCCTTGCGCTTTCAGGAGGAATGTTCCACACGTCAAGCGTCGCTTCCATGAATTCGTCCGAGGCGATGTCGTTTCTGTGTGGCAGCCCGAGCCGCTGCCGCTCACGCGTTGACGGCGCGCGATCAAATCGTCCCTTGCTCGCGACGATCACCCGCTCGGAGGTGTCACGCAGCACCGGGTTCCGAGCGCTGCGGTACGAGCCCCATGCGCACGATCCGCTCGCGCCCTCGCCCTTCCGCCAGACGACTTCGCCTCTCAGGAGGAGCCGTAGGTCGTCTTGCAGGATCCGCACGACGTCGGACGCGAGGCTCCGGTAAGGCTTGCGGCCCAGGTTGGCGACGTTCACGGCGACCCGGCCGCCGGGCTCGAGGACGCGTTTGCACTCGGCGAAGACCTCCCGGAGCATTTGCAGATACTCGAGGTAAGAACCCGGAACGCCTCGTTCTCCGAGGGTGCGCTCGTACTCCTTACCGGAGAAATACGGGGGAGATGTGACAACGAGCGCGACGCAGTTGTCGGGCAGCGGCCCACCCGTTGGGAGCACGAGGTCCCGCGCATCCGCCTCGATGCAGGCATCGGGACCCTGGGCAAGGTGCCCGAGCGCGAAGACGTCGTCGGAGGAAGAGATCTCGGGAGCCTCGAAGCGAGCGTAGAAATCGCTCGCGTCGTGGCTCTCGCGGCGCCCAGCTCCAAACTGGGAGGTCGCGGTTCGCTCGGGACGCTCGTGCGCCGAAGCGCGTGCGCTCAAATCGCCCGCTCGAATCGATTGACGATCACGAGTCCGGTGATGAAGACGACCACCATCGCGAGCAAGAGCGCGAGCTCGGTCGTGCTCACCGTGATCGCGTTCGACAAGATGAAGAGGATTCGCCTGATCACCGCCACGAGCCCGACGACAACGAAAGGTTGTGCCACCAGGCTGTGGGCGCGCAACGACAACACGACCGTGTGCACGATCTCGGCGAGTATGAGCACGAGCAGCACCCGGTCGAGCAGGTTCTCCCCGGCGATCGCGACTGAGTGGTGCTGAACGTCCCTTAGGAAGTCCACGCTGGCGGCGACGAGGAGCGTGACGGCGAGGGCAATGAGCACGATCCCGACCAAGAGCGCCACGATGTCCTGGGCGTGCTCGAGCAAGGCCGTCGTCTCAGAGACTCCGAAGATCGTTCGCAACGAGCGCGGCCGCGTCTGGTCTCCGCCGTCAGACGCCACTTGCGCCTCCCTCGGGGTTAATAGCTCGTGACGTTCGCAGAGCCGTCCGGCCCGACGCCGACGAACGCATGACCAAAGGTTTGCATACCAGGCAGTGACTTGGCGCGATCAAAACCCTTTGCGCCGGCCGGACTCCGGCGCGTGTCTCGGGGAACAGCGGCAGCCAAGCGGTGTACGTTCGTAGGCGAGCCGCAGACCGGGGTACGTCGATGAACTACGTCGTGGACAACTGGTCGTTCGACCCGTTCATCATCATCGTCGCGGTCCTCGTCGTCGCCCACGAGACGGGGTTGTACCGGCTGCGCAAGCGCTCTCGCGCATCGGAGACCCGGATCCGACGGCGGCGTTCCTATGCGTTCTACGGCGGACTCGCGATGTTGCTCATCGCGGTGGTCTCGCCGATCGACTACTGGGCGGACTATTACTTCTTCGCCCACATGATCGAGCACATCTTGATCATGTTCTTCGCGCCGATCCTGATCTGCATCGGCGCGCCCTGGACGCCCCTCTTGCACGCCTTGCCGGTAGGGGCCCGGCGGCGCGTGATCAAGTTCGCGGTCTTCAGCGGTCTCCTGCGGCCGTTGCGGGCGGCTGGGCATTTCTTCATCCAGCCATGGGTCGCGCTCGTCTCGTTCAACATCGTGATGTGCATCTGGCACGTTCCTTACCTGTTCGACACCGCCGAGGAGAACCAAGTCGTTCATATCTGGTGCATGCACTCGAGCTTCTTCGTCTTCGGCGTGCTGTTTTGGCTGCAGATCATCGACTCCCATCCGTTCCGCGCGAAGACCTCCGTCCCGTTCCAGATGGGGGCGATCATCGGGACGAACGTCGTCATGTTCATCCTGGCGATGTCCCTCAGCATCTTGACGAATCACTCTTGGTATCCGGTGTACGACCACCTGCCCGGCGTGACGCTCTCGCCGTTTGCCGACCAACAGATCGGTGCCGCGATCTTGTGGATCTGCGGCGACTTCTGGGCGATCCCGGCGCTTGTCTACGTAATCCGACGTGGGATCGCCCGCGAGGGTTCGCTTTCCGACCTCGTTGACCAGGCCTTCCGCCACCATGGACCGGCGACGGCGGCCGGCTATTTCGGACGCCCTGAATAAACGAGTGCAAACATCTCGCCGACGGGTTGTCGTGATGGACCTGGGGACAAAGTCCCTGCACGGGGGCAGGATGCACCACTTGGTTGAGATGGGCGTGCAACTACTGCAAATTGCTTGCCATCAGGAGAATCTCGTCGTATTTTTCCAGTAGTCATCGACTCGAGGTCGGCCGCGTTTTGGCACGTGCATAGAGTCGGCGCCGAGTTCCGAGTCGCAGGGGGCGTTGAGGTGACGAAAGCACAACGGCTCGCCACGGTGCTCGCCTTATTCGCCGTGGCCATAGGTCTCGTCGTTTTCACGGCGATGGCCTTCATCCGCTCGAATCCGGAGACCGTCGATTTCGCCGTGGACCATCCGGCGTCCCAGCCGGTGAACCTGACGATTCAGACTGTCGGCACGATTGGTTTTGGGATTCATCCGTCGTGGGTGTCGTACCTCGTCCAAGCGCCGGACGGGAAATGGGTGCACACGACGCTTTGGAAGTTGCCCCCGCACACGCGGATCAACGTCACGATCTACAACTACGACTCGGGCAGTCCCCTTCGCAATCAGCAACTCGGGTACGTGCAGGCGCAGGGCGCGAAGTGGAACGGTAAGCCCTTCAAGTACGTCAACTCGAACGTCGGAAACGGAGTCGGTCACACCTTCTCTGTCCCGCAGCTCGGCATCAGCGTCCCGCTTCCGGGCAACAACCCGAACGCGAAGAACTTCTGCGGCGCGGCGCCCTGCCAGTTGACGGAGGCACACCAGACGCTCACGTTCCACTTCACGACACCGGGAACCGGGAACTACCGCTGGCAGTGCTTCGTGCCGTGTGGATTGGGCTTCCTCAACGGCAACGGCGGCCCGATGCAAACGATCGGCTACATGGGCGGTTTCTTGGAGGTTACCTAGATGGCGCGATTCCCGTCGTCGGGAAACGGCGGCAACCGGGTCCACGTCCGGCGGTTGTTCCTGATCTGGGCGGTGCTCTCTGCCGTCATCGATCCGCTCTTTTACCTGGAAGCGGGACCGCATCTTCCCCCGGGTGCGATGGGCTCGGCGGCGGCGGGTGACCAGTTCGACGCGAACGTGCTCTTCGTCTTGGCGATCCCGGTGGCCATCGCGGTCTTCTTGTATCTCGGCTACGCAGTCTTCGTGTGGAGGGCGCGACCAGGCGTTCCCGAACCCGTGTCGACCCCGAGCTACCGCTCGAACATCCCTGTCCAGGCCGCGTGGATCACGATCTCGACGCTCATCGTTGTTGGGCTCTTCGTGTTCGGAACGGTCGAACTGATCACTGACCAGGGATCAGGCAGCGGTGAAGGCCCCTCACCGATCTGGACGCCGACGTCGAAAACGGTGCTGCCGATTCAGGTGATTGCCCAGCAATGGAAGTTCACCTATCGCTATCCAACCTTCGGTGGCTTCGAAACGAACCAGCTCTACATCCCGGACAACACGACGGTCGCCTTCCACGTGACGTCGCTCGACGTGATCCACGACTTCTGGGCGTACGCGCTCGGCGTGAAGGCGGACGCCAATCCCGACCAGGACAACGTCGCGTTCACGACGACCCAGCAGCTCGGCACGTTCTGGGTGCGCTGTGACGAGCTTTGCGGGATCTGGCACGGCGCGATGTTCAACTACGGCCACGTCGTGACGAAGGCGGCCTTCATGGACTGGGCGACACGGACCGAGGCCGCGCTCGCCGCCAACACCAAGCTGCTTCCGCCGTTCGCGTGGACCTACACACCGGACGCGAACGGAGCGGACGGGGGCCTGTACTCAGACAGCGCGGACCCCTATTCCAAGGTCGAGGTCTACGGCGCACAGACGGTGAGCCCGAAGGCCGCACAGAACCCGAAGGCGTGACGAGCGTGCAGCGCAGCGCAGAAAGGGAAGTCTGACGTGGCGATCGACACCACTCCAACGGTCGGGCTCGGTGAGCCGCGTAACGTCCCTCCGAGCAGGGGGCGACAAGGCAACCGGCCGGCGTGGCTCAGCCAGCACCTCGGCACGGCGCTGATCGGCGCTGTCGGCGGCTACGCGCTCGGGCACTTCATTGGCAACGCGATCGCGTCGGGCTACCCAAACATCAATGGCGCGAGCGGGATGAACGACGTCGCGATCTCCCTCGGCTTCGGGTTCGGGTTCCTCGGGTGGATGCTCGGCATCGGCGCGTTGAACGACGTGTTCGCGAAGATCCTCGGCTTCGAGCTCCAGCCAGAAGCCGACCATGACAACTGGACGAAGTACTTCCGCTACAGCCTCAATCACAAGACCGTGGGCAAGCAGTACGTCATCGGCGTGCTGCTTTTCTTCTTCACCGCCGGGCTGTTGGCGATGGGGATCCGCGGCCAGCTGCTGACGCCGACGAACCGCTTTATGGGACCGGGTACCTACATCGCCGTCGTCGGTGAACACGGGACGATGATGATGATGATGGCGACGTCGCTCATCGTCGGCCCGCTCGGCAACTACTTCGTGCCGCTGATGATCGGATCGAGACGGATGGCCTTTCCCCGTATCGAGGCCTTCTCGTTCTGGGCTTTCGCCGCCGGGTATCTCACCATCCTCACCGCACTTCCTCTCGGAGGGTTCCCGACCGGCTGGACGGGTTACGCGCCGCTGCAGACGCAGTCGACCGTCGGCATGGATTCGTATCTGGCGGGCTTCGCGATCATCGGAATGGGCATGGTCGCGGCCGGCTTCAACATCGCCGTCACGATCATCACCCACCGCGCGCCCGGGATGACCTGGAGCCGGCTGCCAGTCTTTTGCTGGGGAATGATTTCTGTCGCGTCGCTGCTCACCCTCGCCACGCCAGTGCTGATCAGCGCCGGATTGTTCGGCTTGCTCGACCGCACCGCGCAGACCGCGTTCTTCGTGAACGAGCACGGTGGGAGCAGCTTCTTGTGGCAGAACCTGTTCTGGTTCTTCGGCCATCCCGAGGTCTACATCATGGCTCTGCCGGGCTTCGGGATCGTCGGCGAGCTCTTGCCGGTCTTCACCCGAAAACCGCTCTTTGCCTACAAAGTCAGCGCGGCTGGGATGGTGGGTGTCGCGCTGTTGTCGTTCTTCGTGTGGCAGCACCACCTGTTCAACTCGGGGATCAACCCGGACATGCGACCGCTGTTCATGTTCACCACCGAGTTGATCTCGATTCCCACCGGTTTCATCTTCTTGGTTGCTTTTGGGACCCTGTGGCGAGCGCGGATCCGATTCGAGGTTCCGATGCTCTTCGTGTTGGCCGTCTTCTTCAATTTCTTCATCGGCGGGGTGACCGGGGTTTTCCTATCCGACGTCCCCGTGAACACGACGCTGCACGGGAGCTTCTTCGTGATGGCCCACTTCCATTACACGATCATGGGTGGGCTCGTGTTCGCGTTCTTCGCAGGTCTTTACTACTGGCTGCCGAAGGTCACCGGTTACAGCCTCAACAAAAAGCTCGGTCAGATCCACTTCTGGTTCATGTTCATCTTCTTCAATCTGACGTTCTTCCCGCTGTTGATCGTCGGGTTCGCCGGCATGCCCCGACGTGTCTTTGAGTACGCGTCGAACCTGCGGGTGTTGAATGACATCTCTTCGTCGAGCGCGTTTGTGCTCGGTGCTTCGTTCCTGATCTTCGTCGCGAACTTCGTCTGGTCGATCTTCATCGATCCGAAGCGCGCGTCGCAGAACCCGTGGGAATCGAAGGGGCTCGAGTGGCAGGTGCCGACGCCGGTTCCGGACTACAACTTCGTCCGGATCCCGGTCGTCCTCGCCGATCCGTACCACTACGGAGAGCAGAACCCCCCGCCTGTCGCCGATCTGGCTGGAGCCGGGGCCGCGTTGGCGCTCGCAGGCGGATCGGGAGGAGGAGGCGACACTGGTGGCTGACCTGCCAGTACACATCATCAACACACCCGAAGAAGCGGCGTACGAGCTGCGCGCCGATGAGAACGCGATCTTCATCGGCAGCCGGCTGTTCATCGGCATCGTCACCTTCTTCTTCGCCAGCCTGGCGTTCGCGTACTTCTATTTGCGCTCAGCGAACAACGAGGACCTTTGGCGTCCGCACCGGATCACCGCGCCGACGTCGCTCGGAGCAGCGATTTTCGTCGTCGTGGTCGCTTCGGCGCTCGTCAACTTCTACGGCACACAACGCCTGAAGAAGGGCTACACGACTGACTGGCTTGTCGCCGGCTGGACAGCGGTAGGGGGTGGCCTGTTAGCGCTCGGACTGCAGATCTTCGAACTCACCCAGCTGCCGTTCTATCCGGGCTCGAGTGGCTACGCATCATGCTTCATCGGCTGGGCGGTGATGAATATCGTCTTTTTGACCGGCAGCATCTTCTGGTTGGAGTCGGTAATCGCGCGAGCGATGCGGCTGCGGCGCGCTCTCGAAGAAGATGGGGGAACGGCGCGCTCAGGCCTGCCGCAGGGTCGGCTCCTCAGGGCGAACCTCGAGAGCTGTACCTACTTCTGGGGCTACGTGGCTATCGTCAGCGTGCTGTTCTGGGTGCTTTTTTACGTCGTTTAAGGCGCGAGCGAGGAGACGAAGGGGCAAACGGTGGTCATCGCAACGTTTTTCTTGGGGCCGCAGTCCCTCACCTTTGCAATCCCGGTCGGAACGCTTTTTGTCGTCACCCTTTGGGGGTACTTCCAGCGCCGACCCACTCGCTAAACCGCGCGCCGACGGGCGGTAGCGTCGGCCGTGCACCGACGACGGGATTGGTTCGCAGCGGCGGCGGTTGCCGTCATCGTCCTTGCGGTCACACCCCCGCTCGAGCCTGACGCACGTCGCTACGTCCTTGCGGAGGCGATCCAGTTCGCTTTCGTCGCGCTGGCGTTTCCCGCGCTCCTCGCTCTCGCGTCGCCGATCGAATGGCTCGCGATGCTCTGGGACGAACGTCGACTAGCGCAAGTGAGCGCCCGGCGCGACACCGTCCGCACCGAGCGACGGGGGCTTGTCCGTCTCCTCGCCCGCGTCGTCGTCTTCCTCGTCGCGGTCATCATCTGGCGGCTTCCTGTGAGCGTCGACGCGCTTGCGCGCACGCCTGGACTCATCGCCGCGGAGATCGCGACCTTCGCCATCGTCGGCTTCGCCCTGTACTCAGGGCTCGTCCAGTCGCCGCCCGTACCGCCGATGGTGACCGCCGGCCAGCGCATCGCGCCGTGTGCCGTCGCGATGTGGGTGATCTGGATCCTCGCCTACCTCGTCGGGTTCTCCCATTCGGTCTGGTACCCGGCGGTGCACCCCACCCGTCCCGGTCTGAGCGTCGTCGCGGATCAGGAACTGGCCACCGGTTCGCTGTGGTTGGCCGCCGCCGCCGCGTTCTTGCCGGTGATCTTCACGAACCTCGTACGGTTCCTCCGAGGTGACGACGAGGTGCACGACGAAGTCGCTCGTATCGTCGATTCCCGCGGTTCGCCCCCGACTCCGTGGACTTAGGTCCCCGGGATCTTTTCGGCGGGCAACTTGAGGGCTGGGAGCCTGCCGTGCAGATAGTGCTCGGCGTCGGCGATCGCGTTCAGCGCGTGCTGGCGGTCGAGTGCAAGGTTGCGCGCGTTCTGACGGAGGTAGCTCTCCGCCCGCGCGTCGTGGGCGCGCGCCGTGAGCAACTCGTAGTCTTCGATCACTCCGAGCGCGTCTGAAGATGTCCACGAGACCGCGTCCCCGACGACGAGCGCGAGATACTTTCCCGCGCCCGTACCTGGCTGTTCGATGCTCGCCAGATTGTCAATGTCCCCCGACGAGGAAGCGAACGAGCAGCCTTCCGCGTCCTGGCTGAGGAGCGACGGCACCTCGGAACGGTCGACGGAAGTGAGGTTGCCCGTGAGCCAGTCCCGGTAGATGGGAGTTGCCTCCTTCGTCAGTGCGTAGGTGCACTGGTTGATGTCCGAGTTCACCTCATCGACGAGCGATGCGGCGGCCACACGTTCACCCGCAAGGGTCTGATGTTGAGGAAGGTCGGTTACGACCGCGATCGCAATAACGATCGCCGCAACGGCGAGCGCAGGCAGGCCGATCCGGCGGAAGCGCTTCCAGCGCGCGGCGCGAGTGGGGATGACCCGGTCTCCGTAGAGGGAGGCGGCGAAGGCGTCCATCTGCCGTTGATCGGTCACCGTAAAGCCTTTTCGAGGTACTGCGTGATCCCGCGAGCAAACCGCCGCATCTGTGCGTCCGAAAGGGAGAAGGTGCCCTTCGTCGACTCGTTGCCGAACGGCTCCAGCGCGTAGTCGAGGCGTCCGGAGGGATCGACGATGTCGATCACGTTCGTATGTCCGAGCTGGCCGGTCGAGGGCGCGTACTCGACGGTAACCCCGTACGCCGACCAAATCGAGTTGAGCTGTCGGAGCGATCCTGACATGAAGTACGCGTCGGGCAGTGAGGAAAGACCGATCGTCGCAATGCCGCTGCGCGCCGCCACCGCGCCGACGTCGCGCGGGTTCGCGTCGACGATCACGAACGCCACTTTCGCTTGGATCGATCCGAGGTCAGCTGCTGTGTCGCGAAGCTCCACCGACTCGACAGGACAGATGTCGCGGCATTGCGGATCGAGGAAGGTGAGCGCGATTGCCTTGCCCTTCAAGGATCCGAGCGACAACGGCCGACCCGACTGGTCGACAAGGGTTACCGGCGGCGCCCGATGGCCGGCGAGGACGTGCAGGTTCACAAATTGCGCGAGCGTCGTTGGGACCCTCTTCGCGTCGTGCACTCTTTTTGTTGGTGGCGAAGTCGAAGGCACGTTGAACGACTGATCCGCGTAAGCACCGCCGATTCCGAGGACGGCGAGGATCGCGATCGCGATCCAGATCAACTTCCGAGGAAGCTTCGGTGGCCCGTGTGCGAACTGTTCCCTTCGGTCCTCTTCGCTCAAGAGGGGTTCCGGGTCTGGGGCGTTGTCTGGCACGGCGCTCATCGGTCGACTGATCCGCCGAGTCGGTGAACCCATTCGGTGAGCTCACTCGACGTCGCGGTGCCGATGATCTCCCCCTCGATGACGTCGGATTTCGAGACGAAGAAAGTCACGGGCAGTCCGTTGACGAGGTAGCGACTCGCGATCGTGCCGTTCGAATCGACACCGATCGAGTAGGCGATGTGAGCGCGAGCGAGCAGTCGCGTCGCCAGGCTCGGGTTGGAGTCGAGCGAGTCGATACCGATGAAGCGGACCCCGGTTGCTTCGTTCGACACTTTGCCGAAGGCGTCGAGTTCGGCGACACAGTTTTCGCACCACGAGGCGAAGAAGTTCACGACGACCGGCGTGGCAGAGTGGCCACGAAACTCGACGGTGTGCGTTCCATCGAGTTGACGCAGCGCAAACGAGGGCGCGTGCCGTCCGGCGCCTAAGCGCGTCGCCGGCGGGACCATGGGGAACGTGTTGGGCGTGGTCGATTTCGCGGTGGCGGCCGAGACGACGGCGTACGACACGAAGCTGATGAGGACGGCTGTGGCGACGATCGCCGCCGGTTTCGTGAGGCGATTCAGGTCGATTCCTCGCGCTTCGATGCGTCGCCGCTCAGGGATGACGAATGACCGCGTCGAGTCCCATGGCGACGAAGACGATCGTCAGATAGGCGATCGACGCGGTGAAGACGCGGATCGCGCTCTTCGGATCGCGATCGCGTCGGAGGACGACCGCTCGTTGCAAGAACCAAAGACCCGCACCCGACGCGGCGACCGTGTACAGCACGCCGAGATGGGCGACTGGGATCAAAGCGAACCCGATCGCCAGCACGATGACGGTGTAGAGAAGTATTTGCCGGGTGACCCGGTTCATGTCGGCGACGACGGGGAGCATCGGCACGGAGACCGCGGCGTAGTCGTCGCGGTACTTGATCGCGAGCGCCCAGAAGTGCGGCGGCGTCCACGTGAACACGAGCGCGAAGCACAACAACGCGGCCCAAGAGACGTGGCCGGTCACCGCCGTCCAGGCGATCACCGGCGGCATCGCCCCCGCCGCGCCTCCGATCACGATGTTCGCGGGGTAGCGGCGCTTGAGCCAGATCGTGTAGACGCCGAGGTAGAACGCCGCCGCGCCGAGCGCCAGCACTCCCGAAAGGACGTTCACCGTCGTCGCGAAGATCAAGAATGCAACGATCTCGAGAGCGATCGCGAACACGACGGCGGAGCGCACGCGGATTTCGCCTGTGACGAGGGGTCGGTCCTTCGTCCGCCCCATCACGGCGTCGATGTCGCGGTCGTAGATCATGTTCGCGACGTTCGCCCCAGCCGCTGCCAGCATGCCGCCGACGAGCGTCGCGACGACCAGCCCCGCAGAAGGCACGGTCTTTGCGGCGACGAACATCACGGGTACCGTCGTCACGAGCAGGAGCTCGATGATCCGAACCTTGGTCAGCGCGATGTAGGCGCTGAAACGCCGCGTGAGGTGGTTCCCGAACGAGCCGACCGGGGGCCCGATGCCGACGTTGGCATCCATTGCCAGAAAGTCTAGTTGGCCGGGAGTGCCCCTTCCCAGGGAAAAACCCAGGTGAGAGGTGCCTGGGAGAAGGCTGAGCGGCAGAGCTTTCACCGACTGTGCAAGCGACTTTGACGGGTGAGATGAACGCGTCCGAGCCGTTCGGACATTTCCGTCGGAAATGTCCGTCCCGGCCCTGGCGCGCGGCCAAGATGGAAACCGTGGCGCAGCGCAAGCCCCGTATCGTCGCCCTTGCCTGGATTCGCCGCCCGGGGACGAATGAGATCCTCGTTTCGAACGGGTGCGACGAGGTGATCGGGGCGCGGTTCCAGCGCCTCTTTGGTGGTGGCGTCGAGTTCGGCGAGCGAGGTGAAGAGGCTCTCCGCCGCGAGCTGCGGGAGGAACTCGGGGTGGCTCTCGGCACGGCTCGCCTGGCTGGCGTCGTCGAGAACCTCTTTGTGTTCGAGGGGTACCCCGGCCACGAGCTGATGCTCGTCTACGAGACCGAGTTCGCCGATGAGTCCTTGTACGAAAAGGACACCTTCGAAGGCATCGAGGAGGAACCGAAGATCGGGGTGTGGCGCGACCTCGACCATTCCGATCCCGCCGTGCCGCTCTATCCGCCGGGCCTGCTCGACGAACTGGAGCTCGCGTCGCGTTAACTCAGCCCGTCTCCTCATTCGTCGTACACGCGGCGCAGCGGCCGAGCATCGCGAAATGGTGGACATCGACGAAAAAGCCGTAGTTTTCGCGAATCGTCGTGACAAACGGGCCGAAACGCGCGTCGTCGATCTCGGTGATGGCGCCGCATTCCTGGCAGACGAGGTGCCCGTGCGTTGAGGGTGCGACGTGGTAAGTCGCCGGTCCGTGCCCGAAATGGACGTGCTCGACCACTCCGAGCCGTTCGAGTTCCTCCAAGTTGCGGTAGATCGTGGAGAGGTGGACTTCTGGCGCTTCCGCCTGCACCGCCGCGGTGATGTCGTCAGCTGTGTGGTGCTTCGGGTCGGAGAACAACAAGGTGAGGATCAGTCGGCGTGCGACCGTGGCGCGTCCACCAAGGGCGCGCACCCGGTCGATCACTTCGTCGACTGTCGAGTCCGCGGCAGCTCGATCGAGAGGGGGGGACTCGACGGGAATCGGCCGCGGCTCACCAGCACGCCGGCGTCGAGGCGCCGCGCTCACGCTCGGCGCGCGACCGGAGGCTCGCTCGTAGTGGCGTGCTCGGCGGCCGCTCGCAGGGCGTGAGGACCGGGAACGGTCCCTGACGTGTGCGGCATCCACGCCTCCCAGTTGGCGGTGATCTCGGTCACGAGCGAGGGCAGGGTGCGGTTCGCGACGTCGGCTATCGACACCGACTCGAGGATCGATCGGATGTGCTCGCGCACCGCGATCCACACCTGCACCAAGGGTTCAGCCGACCCCGTGAAGTCGAGCTGATCGGGTCGCGAATCCCCGACTTGTGCGAGCGGACCCTCGACCGCCCGGATGATGTCTGCGAGGCTGATCTCGTTTGGAAGTCGGCCGAGTCGAAAGCCCCCTTCGTTGCCGCGCTGGCTCGCAACAATCCCCGCGTGCTTCAGCTCGAAGAGGATGTTGAGCAGGAATTTCGGAGGGATCCGCTGCGCGGCCGCGAGGGTCTCGGCCTTAACCGGCCATTCGTCCTCCAAGGTGGCGAGTTCGACGACCGCGCGTATCGCGTAGTCGGCTTTTGCAGAGATCCGCACAGCACCATCTTTGCGCTCTGTCCTGCCTCTCACACGCGCCGGGCCAGGATGTGCCTGTCGACGTGCAATTTTGTCGGCCCTCGATCATGGCGAAGCGGTCGGTACCTCGTTCGAGTGCCTCGGCTTCATTCCCCGCACGACGGCCGCCTCGTTGACGACGCGACTGCCGGAGACGTCGGTCAATCCGGCGGCCTCGAAAAGCGCTATCCAGCGATCGAGCGGGATCGGTCGCTCTTGGAGGCGGAAGAGATAGCGCACCGCGTTCTTGGCGATGCGCCACCAACCCGCTGGTCCTTTCTTCGCGAACAGCGCGAGCTTCGAGGAAATGATGCGGCGATCCTCTGAGCTTCCGCTGATGCCGAACATCATGTCGCCGATCACAAGGCGACCCCCCGGCCGAAGCCAGGCAGCGGCGTGCTCGACGACGATCCCCTTGTCATGGTCACGCAGGTGGTGGAGCGCGTAATTCGACACGACGAGATCGACCGAACCAGGATCGAGGTTGAGGTGCTCGATGGGTGTCGCGAGCCCTTCGACGTTGGAGACGCCGACGCGTCGCGCGTTCTCCTCGAGCAACGAGATCATCTCGCGGCTGACGTCGACCGCGAGGACGGAGGCGACTGATGGCGCGAGACGAAGCGCGAGCTGGCCAGACCCAGAACCCAGGTCGACGACACGATCAGACGGACGCGCTTTCGAGTCGCCGATGACGCGTTCGACGACCTTGACGAGTCCCGGGTTGTGCTGGGCATGGTGGTCCCATGCGGCGGCGCGCTTGTTCCAGAAGCGGCGTTGCCTGCCGATGTTCGCTTCCGAGGCACCAGCCAAACGCGCGCGTATCTCGTTCAGAGGGTGCTGCTTGTCGTCGGCGGTCGTCAACTGCTCGAGGGCAGGAAGGTGTAGATGAAGGGGCCGGTCCTCGGCGACGAGATGACGCCGATCTGTTTGCCCGCGACCTTGACGGCGACCGAAATCGTCTTTGCACCGAGTTCGAGTGTCGAACGGCCGTTAACCGAGATTGACTTGGGGCTCTGACTCGCTTCGATCGTCGACGCGAATGCATAGTGTTTCGAATTCGGCGGCGATGTCACATCGATGTAGCAGCGATTCGTGACCGTAACGACGAGCGTGTACGAAGATGACGAAGGAACCGAATACGTCGCCCCCTTGGCGCTCGAGGCGGTCTCGGTGAGTACGCTCGCGTGCGTCGAGGAAGTCGACGTCGAGTTGCCCTTCGAGCCTGCGGCCTGGTGGTGCGACGCACCCGAGGGCGCGCCGACGGTGTTGCGCAAGTTCGCGATCCAACTCGGGTGGAAGTGCTCGACGGCGAGTCCGACCAATCCGACGACAAAGACGACGAATAACAGCCAGACGACGATCTGCAATCCCATCGGCGCCGGGACGCGTTGCTCGGGCTCCTCGTAGGGGCGGTCGTAAGGAGAGGAGATCCGACGCGGTCGTGAAGGGGCGACCCGATCGATTTCAGCCGTGTCGACGATCGCCTCGGGTTGCGTGCGCGTTCTCGTCGGCTCCGCCGCACGCGTCGTTTCCCCGGTGGCGCCGACGTCGGTTCCGCTCGTCAACGGGTCTCCACAACTACCCGGACTCTTCCCGGCTGGGCAGAAGCTATCGCGTGCCGAGGCACACGATCGCCCTTTAACCGGCCAGACGTCGAGGGATCCAGGCCGCGCCGACGACCCCGCCGCCGGTGTGAATCTGCATCGCGATGCTGAAACCGGTGACGAAATCGACGCCGCCGAGAAGCTGGACGAGCTGGTCGGCGAGTTCGGGGGCTTGGGCGTGGAACACGGTCGCACGTTCGACCCCATCTCGCCCGCTTTTTTGGAACGTTTCTTGCATCATCGCCAAAGCGCCGTCCGAGGTCGAGGCAGTCCCGATCGGTTCGACGACGCCGTCGCGCATGCGGAAGACACTGCGAGCGCCTTCGAGACCTGGGGCATCGAACAGGCCGTCGGGGAGCGGTCCACTGCGTCGGATCGGCTCGAGTGAAGCGAGAGACGCGACGAGCTCGACGCGACGAGCGGCGTCCTCGACCACCGCGACGACTCCGTCGAGGTCGGCGCCCGCTGCTGCAGCTTCCGCGCCGGCGAGAACGACGAGCGCTTGTCCTGCCGCAGCGGTGCGGGAATCGACGGCGTGTGCGGGCCGTTTCGAGAACGTCGCGGCGAGTCCGGCGTTGCGATACATGGTGGCGAACTCGATCGCCGGTGTGACAAGGACGGCGGCATCGAAGCCCGGTGTCTCGATCGCGTCCAGGTACTCTGTTACGAACGGGTGATTCGCCCCCGCGAGCTCCTCCTTCGCGAGTTGCTCGGGGAGGTCCGCCACGTCGGCGAACGCCTCGACGTCGCCGGCGGTCTCGTCAGAGAGGTGGACGCTGATCGGAAGTACACAAATCCCGAGCTTCGCGCTGAGTTCTCCTGGAACGCACGCGCTGGAGTCGGTGATCACTCCCACCTGCCCCACGTGGGCGACCTTATCGCCCTTGTCTTCGCAACCACGGCGACTTGTCGCCGACGGGTTGATCACTGCACCTCCGAGTGATGTCGACGACTGACTCCGCGACGCAGCGCCTCTTTTCCATGGCGGAGCTCCTTGAGCGCACTGGAGTCCCGGCAGCGACCATCCGTTACTACCTCGGGCTCGGACTGCTACCCGAGCCGCTGCGGGTCTCGGCGAACCGCTTTTTGTACGACGAGCGACACGCTGAGTTACTGCGTCTGATCCGTCTCGTCCGGGAACGTCGCGGACTATCGATCGAGGCCATCGGCAAGATCCTGCCGGAATTGTTGCCGGACCTCTACGACATGCCGTCGAGCGGCGTGTTCAACCCCGCGATGTGGGACGAGCTCATCGACGCCGCGTCGCATATCGCGGGCGTTCCTTCGGTCCCGGAACGACTCGTCGATGCCGGTATCGCACTCTTCTCGATCGGGGGGTACGCGGACGTATCGATCGATGACGTCTGTCGGACGGCGCAGATCGCGAAGGGCTCGTTCTATCGGCACTTTTCTTCGAAAGAGGAGCTGTTTTTTGCTGCTGCGGAGGAGTCCGTCCGGCGCGCTGCGGCCGACCTCGTCGACGACGCGCCGCCGACGTCGCTCGGCGAGACCGAGCTCTTGAACCAGATCGAGGCCGCTGTCGAGCCCTACCTCGTCATTTTCTTGGACCTCGCGTCGCTGGCGACACAGCGCCGTGCGGGGTACGGGAAGGTCTTGGGAGCGGTGGGCGACGAGTTGTCCCGGGCCGCCGCGAAGCTCGCCCCTGGACCCCGGGAAGCACTCGACGCCGCTGTCGGCAAGGCCTTCGTCCAGGCCGTTTTTCACGCTGTGGCTGTGCCCTCCGAGCCCAAAAGCCCGATTGAACCCGAACGGCGTTCTTGACCGTCCTGGCTCCCTTTGGGAGGATGGCTGCGAGCAACTTCGGTGACCACCTGGTCATCGCCCTTGTGTGTGCAGCGTCGGATGCAGCTGCGATCGGGTTCGAACCGAGCAAGCGAGTGAGCATTCGAAGACCCGCCGGCGAGATCGAGGAGTGTCGTGCACGAAGTCGACAGAACGACGTACCCACTGTTAGCGACGATCAGTTCACCCGATGACGTAAAGGCGCTCTCGCTCGAAGAGTGCCGTCTGCTCGCCGAGGAGATCCGGGCGTTCATCGTCGACGCCGTAACGAGCGGGGGAACCGGTCACCTTGGCTCGAACCTCGGGATCGTCGAGGTGACCCTCGCGATGCACCGGGTGTTTTCCTCGCCGCGCGACGTCCTGCTGTTCGATACGGGACACCAGGCCTATGTCCACAAGCTGGTGACGGGTCGGCGGGAGGGATTCACCCGCCTGCGCAAAGAAGGCGGTCTTTCGGGGTACCCGAACCGCGACGAGTCCGAACACGACTGGATCGAGAATTCCCACGCCTCAACCGCGCTGAGTTACGCCCACGGACTCGCGACCGCGTTCAGGACGACCGGCGAAGATGCGACGCGCCGAGTTGTCGTGCTCGTCGGCGACGGTGCGCTGACCGGAGGAATGGCCTACGAAGCGCTGAACAACCTCGGTAACTCGAATGCGCGCGTCTGCATCATCTTGAACGACAACGGCCGGAGCTACGCGCCTACTGTCTCTCGGTTGTCGGAGTCGCTCACCCAGCTCCGCCTCAATCCGAGCTTCTCTTCGCTCCAATCGAAGGTCACGAAGGCACTCGGGGACCTTCCCGGCGTCGGCAACCTCGCTGGGCATTCGATTCGCAGCGTGATCGCGGCGGTACGCGAGCTCGTCGAGCCGCAGGTGTTTTTCGAAGCATTGGGCGTGCGGTACACCGGACCGATCGATGGTCACGACGTCGGCGCCGTCGAGCAGGCGCTGAAGCGCGCCGCGACCTGGCAAGGACCGATCGTCCTCCACGTCTTGACCCGCAAGGGCCGTGGCTACGGGCCCGCGGAAGAAGACACCGTCCAGTGCCTGCACGACTACAAAGCAGCCCAACTCGCCTCGCCGGGCACCGCGACCGATCAGGGAGCGATCTCGATCGGACCGCGCAGCCCCGACAAGAACTACACCGAGGCCTTCAGCCAGGCACTGCTCGACGTCGCGGCGCAAGACGAACGAATCGTCGCGATGACCGCGGCGATGCCCGGGCCGACGGGCCTGCTCGCCTTCGAGGCGCGTTACCCCGATCGTTTCATCGACGTCGGTATCGCCGAGAGCCATGCGATGACCGCCGCCGCCGGGATGGCGCTCGGTGGCCTGAAGCCCGTCGTCGCGATCTATTCGACGTTCCTCTCGCGCTGTTTCGACCAGGAGAATCTCGACGTCGGACTGCACGGCGCGCCGGTCGTCATCTGCGCCGATCGCGCTGGGATTACCGGCGACGACGGTCCGAGCCATCACGGCATCTTGGACATGGTGCTCGGACTCGCGATCCCAGATCTGGCGATTTTCGCCCCTTCGGAGCCAGCTGAGATTGCGCCGATGCTGCAAGCGGCGCTCAGCCTCAACACGCCGACGCTGATCCGTTACCCGAAGACCCAGGGGCCCGGATCCCCGCTTGGACAGCGCGGTGCGGGGCTCTGTTCGCGAGTCCTTCGGGAGGGGTCGGACGAGGTTGTCTTCGTCGGCGTTGGCAAGCTCGCCGCTGCGGCGGTTGCCGCGGCGGATCTCCTCGCCCGCGAGGGCATCGACGCGACCGTCCTCGATCCGCGCCTCGTGCGACCGATCTGTCCAGATTTGCTCGAGACCTGCCTCGCGGCGCGCCTCGTCGTCACCGCCGAGGATGGTCTCGTCCACGGTGGCGCCGGTCAATACCTG
>JBAVUF010000020.1:0-13390 GCA_049696635.1 Acidimicrobiales bacterium
CGAGACGACACTTGTCTGCTCGCGTGGCGAACCGACGAGTTATCCGCGGGAGGAGCAATGGCAGACGTCGTCCGAGTCGGGCTGATCCAGCATCACTGGACCGGGGACAAGGAATCGATGATCGACGCGCACATCGAGCTCACGCGCGAAGCCTCCACGCAGGGAGTCGAGGTGTTGTGCTTCCAGGAGCTCTTCTACGGCCCATATTTCTGCCAGGTGCAAGAGCCCGAGTACTTCTCCTACGCCGAGGCGGTCCCCGACGGTCCGACAACAGGGCGGATGTGCGACCTCGCCCGCGAGTTGCGGATGGTCCTCGTTGTTCCGATGTACGAGGAGGAAATGCCGGGGGTCTTGTACAACACCACCTTCGTCGTCGACGCCGACGGCACGTTCCTCGGCAAGTACCGCAAGACCCACCTCCCTCAGGTGAAGGGCTTCTGGGAGAAGTACTACTTCCGCCCCGGAAATTTGGGGTACCCAGTCTTCGACACAGCCGCCGGCCGCATCGGTGTCTACACGTGCTACGACCGTCATTTTCCGGAGGGCTGGCGCGCTCTCGGCCTGAAAGGCGCGCGCATCGTCTTCAACCCGTCTGCGACATCTCGTAGTCATTCTCAGTACTTGTGGCTCCTCGAACAGCCAGCCGCGGCCGTGGCGAACGAGTACTTCGTGGCGGCGATCAATCGCGTCGGCACGGAGCCGCTCGGTGACAACGACTTCTACGGCTCGTCGTACGTCTGCAGCCCGCGCGGCCAGCTCGTCGGTGACGCTGCCTCGGATACGAAAGACGAACTGCTCGTGCGCGACTGCGATATGGCCGTGATCGACGCGGTGCGCGCGCAGTGGGCCTTCTACCGAGATCGCCGACCGGACATCTACGGCGAACTTTCGACCCCGTAATCGCTTCGATCGCTCCAGGGATTCGGAAGGGACGGAAGGTCGTGTCCTCCGTCGTGGTCAGGTGCGCTCCCGACGAGACGAACATCACTCCATGTCGACGCTGATCGGAGGCGCGCTCAAGCCCGCGAGGGTTGTGGTCGCTCCGGACAAATTCCGCGGCACCGCATCCGCGTCCGAAGCGGCGAAGGCGATGGCAGAGGGCATCCGTGAACTCGGCATTGCCGTGATCGAGCGCCCCCTCGCAGACGGTGGCGACGGAACGCTCGACGCATTCGGGGGCGGTAACCGCCGCTCCGAGGTGACGGGACCGCTAGGAGCGCCAGTCATCGCCGAGTGGCGCTTCGACGGCGACACGGCGATCATCGAGATGGCTCGTTCATCAGGCATCGCGCTCGTCGGAGGACCCGCTCACAATGATCCGCTCCACGCGACGACGCGAGGCACCGGTGAACTGATCGGTGACGCGATCTCCTCCGGGGCTCGGAGGATCATCGTCGGGGTCGGCGGCTCGGCCACGACCGATGGAGGTCTTGGGGCGATAGATGCGCTCGCGCATCGACGATTCGCCGCGGACAATGTGACCGTCGAAGTGGCCTGCGATGTGACGACGCCCTTTCTCGAGGCCGCGCGCGTCTACGCACCACAAAAAGGCGCCGACGAGTCCGCCGTGCTCGAGCTATCGGCGCGCCTTCGCCGCCTTGCAAACCGCTACCGCGACGAGTTCGGGGTCGACGTGGCCGAAGCACCGTACGCGGGCGCCGCGGGTGGGCTCGCCGGCGGGCTGCTCGCGCTCGGCGCGTCCCTGCGTGGTGGGTTCGATCTCATTGCCGACGCCGTCGCCTTCGATGCTGCGCTCGAGGATGCCGGCCTCGTCGTGACGGGGGAAGGTCGTCTCGACGCGACGTCTTTTGAGGGAAAGGTCGTCGGCGGCGTGCTCGCTCGGTGCGAACTCGCAGGCGTTCCTCTCGTCATCGTCGCCGGAGCCGTAGCGCCCGTCGACCTTCCCGTTCAGGTGGAGACGATCTCCCTCATAGAGCGCTTCGGTGAGCGACGAGCGTTCGCTGAGACGGCGACGTGCTTGCGTGAGGCCGTGCGGTCGATCGTCCAATCGCGATACGGATGACGTCGACGGTGGGTAGCCGAAGCGATCGGCGGCGCAAGTTCGCCGCGACGGCGTGCACTATCTCGTCGCGTACACCTCGGGGTTTAGGCAATTCGGAAGACGCTCACCGTTTAGACCGGCGATCATGTTGTCAACCGCGATGTCCGCCATGCGGGAGCGCGTATGGAGCGTTGCGGATCCGATGTGCGGTACGACGAGGCAGTTCTCAAGCGCGAGCAGCTCATCATCGGGGGCAATCGGCTCGGGGTCGGTGACGTCAAGCCCCGCGGCAGCGATCGTTCCCTCGCGCAGCGCGGCCGCGAGCGCCCGTTGGTCGACGATCGGACCGCGCGATGCGTTGATGAGGATCGCGCTCGGCTTCATCTGGTGGAGCTGGTCTTCGCCAATCAAATGGCGGCTCTGAGGCGTGAGCTCGCAGTGCAAGGTGACGATGTCGGACCGGGCGAGCAACTCGGGTAGCTCAACGTGCTCGACCCCGGGGACGTCAAAGGGACGGACGTCGCTCCCAAGGACGTGCATCTGGAACGACGCGGCACGTCGGGCCACCGCGCGTCCGATCTGTCCCATCCCGATGATGCCGAGCGTCGCCCCCGAAAGTTCGAGTCCGAGCCACCCGCTCGGTTCCCAGGTCTTCCACTTGCCGGCCCGCACCGCGTCGCGGCCCGCAACGATCTTTCGAGACGTCGCCAACAACAGCCCGAAGGTGAGATCGGCCGTTGCCTCGGTGAGGACGCCCGGGGTGTTCGAGGCCGGGATTCCCCGACGTGTCAGCTCGGCGAGGTCGAAGTTGTCGTAGCCGACCGCAAAATTGGCAACCACCCTCACTTCCGGGCAGCGGTCGAGCAATGCCGAGTCGACGCGGTCGGTCAGCAACGTGATGAGACCGATCGCTGATACCGCTCTTTCGGCGAACGTGTCGGGAGGGGCCGGAAGATCGCCCTCCCATACGTCGACATCCGCGATGCGGCGCAGCCGATCGAGCGCCCCTCCGGGGAGGCGACGACCGACAAGGACGCGCGGCTTCACGAGCTGAACTTCAGCGAATCGAGCGACGACACGACGGGCGGCGGATCGTTGCGTTCCGGCATACGGTCCACGATATCGACACCGTCACGCGTCCGTGGGTGAGCACAGAGCTTGATGACTTTGCGCCCCCTGGCATTTTCTCGCTCGTATTCGTAGGGTGATCGCGATGAAACTCACCCCACGCGTCGGGCGTTTGGGTACCGAATCCGCCTTCGCGGTGCTCGCACAAGCACAGGCGATCGAGGCGAGCGGACGCCAAGTCGTGCACCTCGAAATCGGCGAGCCGGACTTTCCGACGCCACAGCACATCGTCGACGCGGCCATCGCAGCGCTGCGCGATGGATTCACCCACTACGTGCCGGCTCCTGGAATGCCCGCGGTTCGCGAGTCTGTCAGCGCATTCTTGGAGCGCACCGGCCGGCTTCGCGCGCCCGCGGACCGGATCGTCATCACCCCCGGCGCAAAACCAGTGATGTTCTACACGATCCTCTCGCTCTGCGACGAGGGAGACGAGGTACTCGTCCCCGACCCGGGCTTCCCGATGTACGCGTCGATCACGGCCTTCACGGGCGCAGTTCCGGTCTCGGTTCCCTTGCGAGAGGAGAACGGTTTCAACATCGACATCGAAGAACTCGAGCATCTCATCACTCCGCGCACAAAGTTGCTGATTCTGAGCTCCCCCCACAACCCGTGTGGCAGCGCGCTCAGCCCCGCAGAGTGCGAAGCAATCGCGGCGATCGCACTCCGTCACGATCTGGTCGTGCTCAGCGACGAGGTGTACTGGGCGATCCGCTACGAGGGCGAGCACGCGAGTGTGCTTGACGTTGACGGGATGGCCGATCGGACCGTGCTGCTCGACGGATGGTCGAAGACGTTCGCGATGACGGGGTGGCGGCTCGGCTTCGGGGTGTTGCCCCCTCCGCTCGTCGAGCCGGTCACGCGACTGATCGTCAATTCGGTCTCGTGTACCGCCGCTTTCAGTCAGGTCGCCGCCAAGGCGGCACTCGAGGGGCCGTGGACGCCGATCGAAGAAATGGTCGAAGAGTTCCGTCGCCGACGCAGCGTGATCGTCGACGGATTGAACAAGATCCCCGGCATCAGCTGCGCACAACCATCCGGCGCGTTCTATGTGTTTCCGAACGTGCGCGACCTCGGTGTCCCGGCGTCGGATCTCCAGCATCGGCTGCTCTCTGAAGCGGGAGTCGCCTGCTTGACCGGGACGTCTTTCGGGCCGTGGGGCGAGGGGTATCTCCGGTTCTCGTACGCGAACTCGGTCGAGAACATCGAGCGCGCAGTCGAGCTCATTGGGGCGTTCGTCGAGGCCTTATAGCAAGCGAACACGGTCGCGACGTCCGCGATCCGCAGGTGCTGATCGCGGGCCACGTGTAGATCAAAAATCGCTGGGTTCGTATTCGCGTCAGTGCGTCGCTGCCCCCGGCTTAGGCGTACGCGGCGCGCGGCGGGTTATCGGCTCGTAATGCTCGACCATCCGATATCTGTCGAAGTCGAAAAGGGTCTTCTTGTAACGCTCGCACCAGTCGAGATCGCACGACGCGGTGATGAGCTCGTCGCCGTCGGTGCAGGCGAGCGCCACCATCTGTCCGGAGGGGGCGACGATGCAGCTCTGTGCGAGTGACTCGACGCCTTCTTCGAGTCCTCCCTTCGCCGCGGCCGCGACCCACGTCCCGTTCTGGTAGGCGCCCGCCTGCATGACGAGTGCGTTGTGGAATCCCTGCAGCGGGTCCTGGCTCGG
Source organism: Acidimicrobiales bacterium (assembly GCA_049696635.1). Taxonomy (GTDB): domain Bacteria; phylum Actinomycetota; class Acidimicrobiia; order Acidimicrobiales; family Bog-793; genus CAVRXQ01. The sequence continues at coordinate 4,803 of JBAVUF010000020.1, forward strand.
ATCCGGAGGGAAGTGGATGGGCGTGTTGTACCCACACAAGATCAGCTCGACGCCGTAGATCCCCATCACGCGGTACGTCTCGGGCCACCGCCGGTCGTTGCAGATCATCATCCCGATGCTTCCCCCGAACGCCTGCCAGACCCCGAAGCCATCGGGACCCGGCTCGAAGTAGTACCGCTCGAGGTGCTGAAACGGTCGCCACGGCTCGTGGTCCTCGTGGCCGGGGATGTGGACCTTGCGGTACTTGGCGACGACCTCTCCCTGCCCGTCGACGAGGATCTGCGTGTTGTAGTGATGGCCTTCGGGGGTGAGCTCTGCGTATCCGAGTGAGAATCCGATCCCGAGCGCGCTAGCCCGCTCGAACAGCGGCTTCGTCGCCGGACTCGGCATCTCGGTCTCGAACCACGCGTCGATCTCTTCCGGGTCCTCGATGTACCAGCGCGGGAAGAACGTCGTCAGCGCGAGCTCCGGGAAACACACGAGATCGCACCGCTGTTCGGCCGCCGCGTCGAGGAGATTGATAAGGCGCTCGACAACGGATTCGCGCGGTTCCCCGCGGGAGACCGGACCGAGTTGCCCAACCCCGACCCTGATCACTCGATCCATCGTTCGACCTCACGCTCTTCTGAGCGCGCGATCCACGGAAGGTCGCAGCGCTTGGCCAAACTGTAGGCCGACGCCCGCGGTGCCCCAGGAAGGTCTTGCACCACATCGCGATGTGGGACTTTCGGCCCGAGCCAAGAAGCCGGCTCCGCGGTAGCTTCGAGAGGACTGTCGCGAAAAGCGCGGATGCGCCCGCAGAGACAGTTGCTGAATTCACAGGGGTGAACATGCCGACGCTCGGGCTCGAAGACCACATCGTCGACAGCGGTGTGTACGACCGCACCGTGCAGCGTTTTCGCGAGGCGGGCATCCGTTTGCCCACCTTCGCCGAGCTCGCGGATCCAACAAGGATCGCGCCCGAAACGCTCGCGGCCGTTCGTAGCGCCGGTCCCGACGAGCCCGATCCACGCAATCTGCTCCGCGTCCACTGGTACAACGACGACACCCGCACTCAGTTGGTCGATACTCCCCGACACATCGTCCTACCGAAGTCGCTCACCGGAGTCGATGCGCGCATCGTGGTTGCGTTTGGGGACCGTTTCCCCCTTATCCGAACGCACAAGGTACTAGCCGCGTACGCGTGCCTCGCCCCGCGCGTCATCACCGGTCAGTTCGATCCGACGGTCGATCGCGCACTCTGGCCATCGACGGGCAACTACTGCCGAGGCGGGGTCGCGATCTCGCGGCTCATGGGCTGTCGCGGCGTAGCGATCTTGCCGGAGGGCATGAGCAAGGAACGATTCACCTGGCTCTACGAGTGGGTCGTCGATCCCGCCGACGTCATCTCGACTCCGGGGACCGAGTCGAACGTGAAGGAGATCTACGACAAATGCGCGGAGTTGTCAGACGACCCGCGCAACGTGATCTTCAATCAATTCTCCGAGTTCGGGAACCACCTCGCCCACTACCTCTGCACAGGATCGGCGCTTGCAAACGTCTTCGACGCGATGCAGCGAACAGAACCGGGACTGCACCTCAGAGCGTTCGTTTCGGCGACCGGCTCCGCGGGAACGATCGGTGCCGGCGATTACCTGAAGGACGCCTACGGGACGAGAATCGCGGCGGTCGAAGCGCTTGAGTGCCCGACCATGCTCGAGAACGGCTACGGCGAACACAACATCCAAGGCATCGGGGACAAGCACATCCCCCTCATCCACAACGTTTACAACACCGATTTCGTCGTCGCAGTCTCGGACCGTGCGACGGATCAGCTGTCCGTGCTCTTTGCCGAGCCAACCGGGCGCGCGTTCCTCGCCGACCGCCATTCGGTCGCTGAGGAAGTCCTCGCAGGTCTCGACTCGTTCGGCCTGTCGAGCATTTGCAATGTCGTTGCCTCGGTGAAGCTCGCCAAGCACCTCCGGCTCGGACCCGATGACGTGGTTATGACGGTCGCGACCGACGGCGCGCCGATGTACGAAACTGAGCGCGAGCGCATCTGTGGCCGAGACTTCCGAGACGGATTCGACGACGCCTCGGCTGGAGAGGTCTTCGGTCAGTGGATGCTCGGCGCGGACACGACGAACGTCTTGGAGACGACGCTCGCCGATCGCCGGCGCATCTTCAATCTCGGCTATTTCACCTGGGTCGAACAACAAGGCGTCTCGCTCGATGACTTCGTCGCGCGCCGCAACCAGGACTACTGGGTCGCCTTACGCGACAAGCTCGCACGCTGGGACGAGATGATTACGGAGTTCAACGAGCGGGCGGGCGTCGAGATCGGATGACGGCTCCGGATCAGACGCGGCCACTCAGCGCCCTCGCCTGCTCGGGCTGCGGCGCCGCTCCCGCCCCAGCTGATCCGTTCCCGTTCGCGTGCCCGAACGCCGGAACGGGCGACATCGACCACATCCTGCGCCGGACGATCGACACCTCGAGGCTCACGTTCCCCTCGGCGTCCGTCGGACAAGAAGCAATTGAACCCTTCATCGTCTACCGCACGCTCCTGCACAGCTACTACCGCGCCCAGGCGGGCGGGATCTTCGACGACCGCTTCGTCGACCTCATCCAGGGCCTCGATGACGCCGTCGCGCGGGTCGACGGCCGGGGGTTCACAACGACGCCGTTTGCCCGAAGCGCCCTCCTCTCTGGCGCTCTCGGTTTCTCAGCCGACGCCGGCGTCTGGGCAAAGGACGAGACCGGCAATGTCGCAGGCTCCCACAAGGGTCGCCATCTCATGGGCGTGATGCTCCATCTACTGGTGTCCGAAGAGCTCGGGCTGTTCGATCGCGCGCGCCGTCCGGACCTTGCGATCGCAAGCTGCGGGAACGCCGCCCTCGCCGCGGCGGTTGTCGCCGCCGCCGCCCGCTGGCCATTGCGCGTGTTCGTGCCCGTCGACGCAGATCCCGTCATCTTGAAAAGACTGCGCGCACTTGGCGCGAAGGTCGTCGTTTGTCCCCGTGAAGAAGGCGTCGCCGGCGATCCCAGCTTGTTGAAACTCCAAGAGGAACTCGCGGCGGGCGCCCTGCCATTCACCTGCCAAGGGAACTTGAACGGACTCGCGATCGAAGGCGGAGAAACGCTCGCCTACGAGGTCGTCTCGGAGCTCGCGACGGGCGCGGCGCCGATGCCCGACCACTTCGTCGTGCAAGTAGGAGGCGGCGCACTCGCGAGCAGCTGCGCGCAAGCATTCGACGAAGCGCTCGCTTTCGGCACGATCTCGAAGCTGCCGCGTTTGCACACCGTCCAGACGATGGGTGCCTTTCCGCTCGAGCGCGCGTACCGGCTGGTGCGTGAGCAGCTCCCGCTCGAATACCGCTCGAATCAAATCGATGCCACGATCAGCGACGCGACTCGGCATCGCTCGAGCTTCATGTGGCCGTGGGAGTCCGAGCCGAAGAGCGTCGCAGCTGGAATCCTCGACGACGAGACCTACGACTGGGCGGCGGTCGTCTCTGCAATGCTCCGGACGGGCGGCGAACCGGTCGTCGTGAGCGAGGAACGCCTCGTCGAGGCGCACGCAATCGCCAAAGGCGCGGGCCTTCACGCCGATCCGACCGGTACCGCCTCGCTGGCCGGCCTCCTCGACCTGCTCGACCGCGGCGTCGTCACGACTGATGAGCGCGTAATCGTGCTGATCACCGGCGTCGAACGCTGAGGAATGACGATGCCTCCTCCTTCCCGCGCGCCCGAAGCAGTGGTGCTCACCGGGGCGACCGTCGTCGTCGCGCTCGACCCGCCTGAGGTCGTCCGCGCCGACCTCATCATCGAAGGAGCCCGAGTACGAGGCTTCGGCCCCGCTCCCAAGGGTGCGATCCGCCGGGACTGCTCGGGGACGATCGTCGTCCCCGGCAACGTCTGTGCTCACCACCACCTCTACTCCGCGCTCGCGCGCGGCATGCCGTACGACCTCGACACGCCGAAGAACTTCCTCGAGATCCTCCAGCTCATCTGGTGGCGGCTCGACCGAGCCCTCGACGAGCGCTCGGTGCGCGCGTCGGCGACGATTGGCGCACTTGAGGCGCTGCGGTGCGGGACGACGACAATCGTCGATCATCATGCCTCGCCGAACTTCATCGACGGCTCGCTCGACGTGATCGCCGATGCGCTGGGTTCGCTCGGCGTTCGCGCGATCTGCTGCTACGAGGTCACCGATCGCGACGGCCCGGCTCGCGCCGCAGCCGGCCTCGCGGAGAACCGGCGGTTTCTTGGTGCTCCCCGACCGCTCGCGCGCGGGATGGTCGGGGCGCATGCGTCGTTCACGCTCTCTGACGACACCCTCGTCGCCTGCGCCGAACTCGCGCACGACGCACGGACCGGTGTGCACATTCACGTCGCCGAGGACGTGTGTGACGAGGACGATGCGGAAACGCTCTTTCAGATGCGGGTCGTGGAAAGGCTCTCCGACGCCGGGGTCCTCGATCGGCGGGCATTGCTCGCTCACTGCGTGCACGTCGATGAGGGTGAGATTGCCCGTATCGACGCCAGCGGATCGACGGTCGTGTGCAATCCCCGCTCAAACATGAACAACGGCGTCGGTCACTCCCCCTTCACCTACCGAGGAGTGAACGTGGCGCTCGGAACCGATGGCATCGGCGGCGACATGGTTGCCGAGAGCCAGGTGGGGTACTTCCGCGCCCGCGACGGCGGACACGACGTCGCGGGCTCCTGGCCGATCAGCCGTCTGGCAGCGAGCGCACGCCTCGCCGGGGACGTGTACGAAGAACCGCTGCTCGGCACCTTGCGTCCCGGCTCGCCCGCCGATCTTTGCGTGCTTTCCTACGACCCACCCGCGCCGCTCGACGCCGGCAACTTGAGCGGACATTTCGTCTTTGGGCTCTCCTCCGGGCGCGTGCGCGACGTCTACGTCGCCGGCGAGCGGGTTGTTCACGACGGCCACTCGACTCGCGTCGACGAAACCGAACTCGCGGCGAAGGCGCGCGTCGTGACTGAGGAGCTGTGGAACCGTCTTGAGCAGATCCCCCCACACACCTTCAGTCCGAGAGTAAGGACGACGTCATGAGGGCTGCGCTTTATCTCCAGGACTTCCACCCGATCCGCGACGGAATGGCCTACAGCCAGTACGCCGAACAGCGCGGCTTCGAGGCCGTGTGGCAGGCCGAAAGCCGCCTCGTGCGCGAGGCGACGGTGCCGATGGCTGCCTACGCGGCGGTGACGAAGCGCATCAAGGTGGCGTCGGGGGTCATCCCGATCTGGACGCGCAACGTCGGGCTCCTGGCGGCGACTTTTTCCACTTTGGACGAGCTCGCGCCAGGCCGCGTCATCCTCGGACTTGGCGCCTGGTGGGAACCGCTCGCAACAAAGGTCGGTATCGCGCGCCGGCGACCGTTACGCGCGATGCGCGAGGTCGTCGAAGCGACGCGCCGGCTGCTCGCGATGGAGCGCGTCACCTACCACGGCGAGTTCGTCCACCTCGACGACGTCGAGATCGACATCGTCCACGGCGACCGCTCACCTAAGCCCGTCCCGATCTACGTCGGCGCGACCGGCATGCGGATGATTGAGCTCGCCGCAGAGATCGGCGACGGCGTCGTTCTCAACTACATGGTGAGCCCCGACTACACCCGCGAGGCGATGGAGCACCTCGCGGTCGGAGCCGAGCGCGCCGGGCGTTCGGTCGACGATCTCGACCGGCCCCAGCTCGTCGTCTGCTCGCTCGACGAGGATCGCGAGCTCGCCCTCGACCGAGCGCGCGAACTGCTCACCCAGTACCTCGGCCAGCAGCCCCACATCATGAAGGCGAGCGGCGTCGATCCGACGCTCATTGCCGCGATCGGAAAAGAGCTCACTTGGCCGGCGGGACCAGCAGAGATCCGCAAGGCGATGCGGCTCGTGCCCGACGAGGCTGTGCAGATGATCTCTGCGTCTGGGACAGCCGATGAGTGCCGGAAGAAGGTCGCCGAGTACATCGCCGCCGGGGCGACCTGTCCGATCCTCTACCCGCTCGGACCCGACGTCCGACTGATGATCGACACGTTTGCGCACGACGTCGAGACGCCCGGAGCACCCGGGCAAAAGGAGGTGGCTTCACGATGAGGAGCTTCCAAGGACGCGACATTTTGTCACTGAAAGACTTCGAGCGAGAGGAGTACTTCGAGATCTTCCGTGTGGCGGATGAACTCGCGCCGTTCGCAGAAAAGCGCGAGAACACAACGCTGTTGAAGAACAAGACTTTGCTCACCGCGTTCTACCAGCCGAGCACGCGCACCCGGCTCGCAACCGAGGCCGCGATGCACCGCCTCGGCGGTCACGTCCTCGGCTTCTCCGACGCCAAGATGACGAGGGCCGGAGACTTCTACCAGGAGAGCATCAAGGACACGGTCCATATGCTCGAGTACTACGGCGACGTCATCGCCATGCGCCACTTCGAGCAGGGCGCGCCCGCGGAGGCGGCGAAGTGGGCGTCGGTGCCCGTCATCAACTGTGGAGACGGCTGGGGTGAGCACCCGACGCAGGTCCTCACTGACTTGTACACGATCTGGAAGGACAAGGGACGCCTCGACGGGCTACACGTGCTCTGCGTCGGCGACATGCGGATGCGCACGATGCACTCGATCCTCTACGCGATGGCCCGCTTCGACATGGAGGCCTCTCTCGTCCATCCGGCGGAGATGTCCCTCCTGCCAGAGTTCCGCGCCGAGCTCGAGCAACGCAACGTGCACTTCCGCGAGGTGGAAAGCGTCGACAAGTGCATCGGCGACGCGGACGTCATCTACATGGAGCCCGTCGTCCAGCCGGACTACACGAAGTCGCTCGATGTAGCACACGAGCATGGGCTCACTCCCGCCGCGTACAAAGTGACGCGCGAGCTCCTTGGCCAGAAGGCGAAGCCGAGTGCGATCGTCTTGCACTCGCTTCCCCGAATGGACGAGCTCTCAGTCGACGTCGACGACACCCGTCACGCGCGCTACTGGGTCGAGGCTTTCAACGGTGTCGTCATGCGCATGGCGCTGCTCTCGCTCGTGCTCGGCGCGACGGAATAGGAGCGCCGATGCAGACGTACTTACGCGGGCGCGATGCCATCGACTTCAGCGAGTGGACGAAAGGCGAGATCGAAACGCTGTTGGACGTGGCGTTCGAACTCAAGCGTGATCGCGCGCTCAACAAGGCGCACCCCTACCTGCGCGACAAGGTGCTCGCGATGCTGTTCTTCTTCCCGAGCACACGCACCCGCACGTCGTTCGAGGCGGGGATGGCGCAGCTCGGCGGGCACGCGCAGTTCATCGAGAGCCGCACGACCCAGATCGCCCATGGCGATACGTCGAAGGAGATCGGAGAGATCCTCGGTCGCTACAACGACGGGATCGCGATCCGCTACATCGACTGGCAAAAGGGCAACGCGTACCTGCGCGAGGTCGCCGAGGCGAGCCGGGTGCCCGTCTTGAACATGCAGTGCGACGTGTTCCACCCCCACCAGGCCCTCGCCGACTTGATGACGATCATCGAGCGCTTCGGCGACCCGCGCGGCAAGACGGCGACGATCAGCTGGGCGTGCGCGGCGAGCTATCAGAAGCCGATCAGCGTGCCACAGAGCCTCGCCCTCTTGCTCCCCCGCTTCGGGATGAACGTCCGCCTCGTGCATCCGCCCGAGTTCGCGTTGCAAAGCGAGATCGTCGAGCAAGCCCGAGACGAAGCGCAGCGTGCGCACTGCAGCTTCGAAGAGCTCGACGACTTCGACGCGGGAATCGCGGGCACCGACGTCGTCTACGCGAAGAGCTGGGGGGCGCTCGTCACGACGACCGACGAGGACGAGGGGGTGCGGCTCACCGAGAAATACGCGTCGTGGATCACCGACGCCCGCCGCATGGCGACGGCGTCGGACGACGCGATCTTCATGCACCCGCTTCCCGCCGACCGCAACGTCGAGGTGACCGACGAAGTGATCGACGGGCCGCGTTCAGCCGTCTACGATCAGGCCGAGAACCGCCTGCACGGGCAGAAGGCCGTGATGGCGCTCACGATGGGCTGAGCAGGGATATGGCGCAGCGCTTGGCCGTCATCGCGATCGGCGGAAATTCGCTCATCAAAGACCGCATGCACCAGTCCGTGCGCGACCAGTACATCGCCGCGCACGAGACGACAGAGCACGTCGTCGCGATGATAGAGAACGGCTGGAACGTTGTCATCGGCCACGGCAACGGGCCACAGGTCGGCTTCATCCTGCGGAGATCCGAGCTCGCCGCCCGCGAGCTGCACGAGATCCCCCTTGACGCCTGCGGGGCGGACTCCCAGGGCGCGATCGGCTACGCGCTCGCGCAGAACCTGCAGAACGCGCTGCGCCACCGGGGCATTGACCGACCCGTCTGCGCGGTCGTCACCCAGACCGAGGTCGCGAAGGACGACCCGGCGTTCACACTTCCCTCGAAGCCGATCGGCTCGTTCATGGACGAGGACGAGGCCGAACGTCGCCGCGACGAGGACCACTGGGACGTCGTCGAGGATGCGAACCGAGGCTGGCGCCGCGTCGTCGCTTCCCCCCGACCGCTGCGGATCGTCGAGATCGACGCGCTGCGCGCCCTCATCGACGC
>JBAVUF010000021.1:0-21423 GCA_049696635.1 Acidimicrobiales bacterium
GGCGAGCTGTTCCGCGACCGCCCGCTGATCCGGTGCGAGCCCGACGAGGAATTCGTCGCGGTGCTTCGTTCCTGGGGTAAAGCGCTGCGGCCGAGTGCGCCTCGGCTTCTCGGCGGGGCGCTCTCGACGGTCGGGCGTGCTCGGTCGCTCCGAATCCGACGGAGCAGGACTCGGGCGTGCTGAGCGCTGCCGCGTGGTGCGATCGCGGCGGTTCGCATCCGGACCGCCCTCGGCACGCGGTGGGCGTCCAGGGCGTGGACGCTTCTCATCGCGACGCGGACGCGTGCCCTCGCGATCTGAGCGATCCCGACTCGGACCCCGCCGATGCGCCACGAGTTCCGTGGTTACGGATCCGGTCCCGTCGCCTGGAGTTGTACGTATCTCGATCCGATCTTTCGGCTCTGCACGCTCCCGAGGTGGCAGCACCGAAACGATCGTGATTCCGTCCAAGTCGAACGAGGCTTCGACCCGCACGACATCTCCGACCTTGGCGTTATCTTCGAGCAGCTTCGCATCGATGGCGCCACGCGGTTCCTTCGCGCCGGAGGCGCGCCACGTCCAGATTCCGTCGTCGCGGACGGATGTCAACTCGATGTCGAGACGACGCGCCATTCGCGCGACAACCTACCTGCTCTCGACGCTGCCTGTGTTCGCCCGGTGCGTTGCTTGTGCGTGTTCGACCGTTACGCTCGCTGCGCGTCCTGAGCAGAAATTGCTCACGAAATGGTCTTGAAGGATTGGTGATGGGGCTCGGCGGCGGGATGGGGATGGGAGGAGCGCGCATGGGCTGGGGCCTTATGCGCTCACTCGGACGTGATCCCTCGGTAAAAGACGAACGACTACGCCGCGGCACCTGGAAGCGTGTCATCCAGTTCGCCCGGCCGTATCGCAAACTCCTCGCCGTGTTCCTCGTGCTTATCGTCTTCGACGCGGTGGTGTCGACGGCGAATCCGCTCGTCTACCGGGCGATCATCAACGATGTTGTGAAGGGCATCCGACACCGACCTCTCGTCCACACCGAAGAGGTTGCGGTCATTGCCCTCGCCGCGGTGATCGCGGGTCTCGCCCTCGTGAGCGTCGTGAACGGCGTAGCCGAGCGTGGCGTCTCGGCGCGTATCGGCGAAGGTCTCATCTACGACATGCGGTCGAAGGTGTTCGAGCACGTCAACCAGATGCCGATCGCCTTTTTCACCCGCGCACAGACCGGAGCGCTCGTCTCTCGGCTCAACAATGACGTGCTCGGAGCGCAGCAAGCCTTCACCGACGTCTTTTCGAACGTTATCGGAAACATCGTCAGCGTGACTCTTGTCCTCGGGGCGATGTTCGCCCTCTCGTGGAAGATCACGCTCGCCTCGCTCGTCGTCCTGCCGCTCTTCATCATCCCCGCACGCCTGATGTCGCGACGCCTTCAGCGGATCACACGCGAGTCGTACAACCTGAACGCGGAGATGACGACGATGATGAGCGAGAGGTTCAACGTCGCAGGCGCGCTCTTGGTGAAAATCTTCGGGCGCCCCAACCTCGAGACCCAGTCGTTCAACCAGCGCGCCGGGCGCGTGCGCGACATCGGCATCACCCAGGCGCTCTTCGCGCGGATCCTCTTCGCCTCGCTCGCTTTGACCGCCGCAATCGCGACGGCACTCGTGTACGGCTGGGGTGGAGTCTTGACGTTGCACGGGGCGCTGACGCTCGGAACGATCGTCGCGCTGACGGCCTATCTGAACCGCCTCTACGTCCCTTTGACCCAGCTCTCGAACGTCCAAGTCGACGTGCTGACGGCGATGGTCTCGTTCGATCGCGTCTTCGAAGTGCTCGACCTGCCCCCGATGATCCAAGAAAGCCCCGACGCCGTGCCGATTCCGCCGGGTCCCGCCGGCGTCGTATTCGACCACGTCGACTTCGCGTACCCGGGAGCCGAAGAGGTGTCGCTCGCGTCCCTGGAGTCGGTCGCCGTTTTGGAGCACCTGCCGCGGGTGCCGGTCCTCCACGACGTCTCCTTCGTGATCGAACCGGGCGAGCTCGTCGCGCTCGTCGGACCGACGGGGGCTGGCAAGACGACGATCGGCTCGTTGCTCGCCCGGCTCTATGACGTCGACTCGGGCTCGGTGAAAGTGAACGGCGTCGATGTCCGACAAGCGACGATCGCTTCGTTGCAAGCCGCTGTCGGCGTCGTTACCCAGGATGCGCACCTGTTCCACGACACGATCCGCGCCAACCTGATCTACGCACGTCCGGAAGCGACGGACGCAGAGATGTGGCAGGCACTCGCGGATGCGCAGATCCGTGAGCTCGTCGAATCGCTGCCAGAACAACTCGACACCGTGGTCGGCGATCGTGGCTATCGACTCTCTGGAGGCGAAAAACAGCGCGTCGCGCTGGCACGGCTGTTACTGAAGGCGCCGACCATCGTCGTCCTCGACGAAGCAACCGCGCACCTCGACTCCGAATCGGAGGCGGCGGTCCAACGAGCGCTCGATCAGGCGCTCGTTGGCCGCACGTCCCTCGTCATCGCCCACCGTCTGTCGACGATCCGCAATGCCGACCAGATCCTCGTCTTGGACGATGGCCGCATCGTCGAGCGCGGCACCCACGAGGAGCTGATCGAAAAGGCGGGGTTGTACCGGGAGCTCTACCAGACTCAATTCGCCGACCCGACCGTGCACGCCTGATCGCCCTACCGTGCGCGGTATGCGGCGCCGCGATACCGTCCGCTTCGGCTGACATTTTTGGAGGGCGCCATGGTCGACAACCCGCCGAAGGACACGCCGCACGTCTCGCCGTATCTGCTCGTCGATGACGTCGACGAGCAGGTCGACTGGGTGGTGGACGTCCTCGGCTTCGCGGACCAGGGGCGTGCGAAAGGTCCCGACGGCAAGACGATGCACGCCGCCGTGCGTGCCGGTGAGGGACTCGTGATGATGGGCACCCCCGGGGAGACCTACCGGACGCCGAAGAGCCTCGGCGGCACCACTTCGATGGTCTACGTCTACGTCGACGACGTCGACGCGTCCCACGCCCGCGCAAAGCAAAAGGGGGCAGAGATTGTGGACGAGATCGCCGACCAGTTCTACGGCGATCGCACGTTCGGGGTTCGCGACCCGCAGGGACACCTCTGGTGGCTCGCGGAACACGTTCGCGACGTCGGCCCCGAAGATATGCACCCGTAGTCGGCGCGCCGCGCCCGAAGGAGGTTCCGTTGCCGACTCGGCTCTCTTCTGCGGGTACGCGTCGCATCGCCGACATCGCGCAGCGACACGTTGACGAGGAGTACGTGCCCGGACTCGTCGTCCTCGTCGCAGCGGGCGATGACGTCTTCGCCGAAGCATTCGGGAGGCTCGCCTTCGACGGTCCGAAGACCGAGCGCAACTCGCTGTTCCGCATCGCCTCGGTCACGAAACCGATCACCTCGGCGGCTGTTCTCGCGCTTGTGAGCGAAGGTCGGCTCTCTCTCGACGCCCCGGTCGACGACTTTTTGCCCGAGCTCGCCAATCGCCGCGTTCTGCGAACCGTCGACGGACCGATCGACGAGACGGTGCCGGCGGACCGCCCGATCACGACGCGCGACTTGCTCACCTTCACCTTCGGTTTTGGCTTTTTCCTCGAGATGTTCCTCTCGAAAGATCCGTGGCCGATCGTCGAAGCGACGACCGCCCTGAAGCTTTCGACGCTCGGTCCTCCGCATCCCGAGGAACCGCCCGATCCGGAAACCTGGATTGCGGGGTTCGGCTCGCTGCCACTCCTCGCACAGCCGGGGGAGCGCTGGTTCTACAACACCGGCGCGCAGGTTCTCGGCGTGCTCGCGGCGCGCGTCGCGGCCGCTCCGTTCCCCGAAGTCCTGCGTGAAAGGGTCCTCGAGCCCCTCGGGATGGCGAACACCGCGTTTTGGACGACCGAAGTCGACCGATTCGCGACGGCGTACGTGCCAACACCGTCGGGGCTCGTCGTGTGGGACCTGCCGACAGGGGAGTGGAGCCGCCCTCCCGCTTTCCCTGACGGAGCGGCCGGGCTCGTCTCGACGGCCGACGACCTGCACGCGTTCGCGGAGATGCTTTTGCGCGGCGGGTCACCGGTGATGTCGCTCGAGTACGCGCGGGGGATGACGACCGACCAACTGACCGCCGAACAAAAGGCATTCGGCGGACTGGGGCCCGGTTTTTTCGACAGGCGTTCGTGGGCGTTCGGACAGTCGGTTCTCGACGACGGCTCGTACGGCTGGGACGGCGGCCTGGGCACATCGTGGCTCGTCGACCCGGCGCGCGAGCTCGTGATGATCGTGCTCACTCAGCGCATGTTCGAATCGTCCGAGACGCCGTCGATCCACCGGGAGATCCAAGACGCGGCTCGCGGCGCGCTTGAAACAGATTGAGCGATAATCGCCTGGTTGGCGTGACGCTGACCTGGATCACCGTCGGCGGCGCGGCGTTGATCGTGCACGCGGCGCTTGGGATCTTCCTCGGGATGGATCGCAAGCTGACGGACCAGGCGGAACAGATCGAACAGACTGGAATCCGCCGAATCGGATGACGATCCGAGACGAGCGGCCCTTCGCTCGCCCTCCTCGCACCGCAGGCTCGTCTCGCTTTTCGCCACTTCTCTAAGAAAGGGCGACCCGCTCATCGGCGGGCGCGCCGCCGATGACGTAGGCGAGAGGTTGCGCGGCGAGCGCCACCCGCGCGCGATCGCGGTGTACTTCCCACAGCTCGTCGAGGCGCGTCTGCGCACCGGAGCCCTCGTTCATCCGGGTGGGATTCTCCTCAGCCGGGAACGCCTCCCGGTACGCCTGCTGGTCGCGAAACGCAGATGCCCGACTTTCCCTCGTGAGTTCGGCGTACTCCTCGATCGACGTCGGTTCGCGTCCGAGCTCCGCGGCACACATGCCCCAACGAACGGCGAACCGCAGTGCGCGATCAGTCGTTCGCATGCCGGCATTCCGCCAACCGATTTCCGCCCAGGTGTGCTGTCGGCCGTCGGACACGGCCCAACGCTAACCGTGAGGGTCTCAGATACTGAGACTTTTGCTTTCTTCGCTCGCGAGGCGAACCGCTTCGTCGCGTTCGCGACAGGCGCGCAGAGCGACGATCCTGCCGTCGCGTACCTCGACGACATGGAAGTTCAGATCACTAGATCGCCACGGCGGACGATGTCTTTCCGCCGGAGAGCGCGTCGTCACGACGATCCGGTTTCCGAACGATTCGATTTCGACGAGCTCTAGACCCTGGGCGCCAAGTTCCCGGTTCATTTGCTGGATGATCTCCGATCGGCCAGTGCAGGTGTGGAGGATCGGGGTGTCGTCTGAGGGGTCGAAGTACGTCCAGACGAAGCGGTCGTCGAGGAGACCACCGACGGCATTGCGATCTTTTTTCGAAAAGGCGTCGAACGCGGCACGCACCGTCTCTGACGGAGTTGACCGCTGCACGTCATCGGTAGACGTCATCGGACCTCCTCGGCTACTGACCTCCTGGCGGTAGTGCGCCGCCGGGGACTACTCAACGTAGCTTCGGCCCGCCGAGCACCGATTGGCACGACCTTTGCGCCCTCTGAAAGACCCCGCTGTTCGGCCGCGGCCCAACGCCGTTTTTGGCGCTGAAGGAAAATCCGATGCCTCCGTTCGGCCCTGTCGTCGGGTCGGGGAAGTCCGGCACACCGTGGGCCCGCATGCATCGGGCGAATTTCAGCGCGTTGGCGAGCATCTTTTGTTGCTGAGCTGGGCTCGGCTGCTTGCCGCCGCCGGGAGAGTACTTCGCGCACGTCCTTTGGGCGGCAATGAAGGCTCCCGAATTCGGATCGATGTTCATCGTCACCTGCCCAGAGCTGTTCGGGTCGGGAAAGTTCGGAACCCCGTGCGCGCGCATGCAAACCGAGAATTTCAAGGAGACACCACCGATGCCGATCTGTCCTCTCCCGGCTGGCCCGCCGCCGCTCGTCGGACCCGTCGACCCCTTCACGCTGTTGTCGGTCGTTCCCGAGCTCTTCGAGTCGTGGCCGAGGCTCGCAACGCCTGGGCTCGCCGAACCGCCGCAGGCGGCAAAAATCACGCCAACCACGGTGAGCGCGGCGAGAAGAGGGAGGCGCGGCAGCGGTTTCGGGCCTCTCGGTCGCAACTCACACCTCCGTACGTCGACGCGAGGCGCGCATCGCCAGACGCATCGCGAGTCACGCGGGGTCTACGCCGACGACGGTTGCGGCACGGTTACGGCCGATTTCTCAATCTTCACGGATTCGACTGCCGTTACTCTCCCAATGAGGATCCGACGCGATAATTGGGTGATCGGAGGCTCGCCGAGGCACGATGAGACGACAACGCGCCGAGGAATCGGGGCGCCAACGAGCGCGTCGCGCGTCGGGCGATTCCGGCGCGCGCTGACGAGCGGTGGGCGGCCGACGGGGGTCATCGTCGGCCTCGTCGCCGTCGCCTTGGTGTTTTCGGGGTGCCTCGCCACCGGGTACAACTACGTCAGCCACCGCAACTCTGATCACACCGAGCTCTACTTCAAGGTGCCCTCACGCTGGAAGTTCTTCAGCGACAAGCAAATCATCCTCGCAGACAACCCCAACCTCAGCGACAAGCAGCTAAAGACACTCGAAAGCGGGCGGTGGCTGGAAGCCTTCACGCCCGATCCGAAGGCGTCCGTAAAGAAACTCGGTGACTACGAGGCGGGATATCCGATGGGCACCGTCTACGCGCGCGAGCTCGGGGCGGATGAGCGCCAGAGCTACTCGCTCTCTTCGCTGCGGACAGAGGTCCTCGCCAACGATCCGCTGGTGTCGAATTCGCCCGACAAGGTTCTCGGTTACAGCGAATTCACAGGTCCCTCCGGGTTGCGGGGGAGCCGGATGTTGGTCGACATCCCGCTTTCAAGTGGCAAGTTCGTCACTTTCGACCAGGTCGCCGAGGTTGACTCGGGAACGGATTGGGTATTCGTCATCGCAGTCGGCTGCACCGTGACCTGCTGGCGACACTACGGCGGGATCGTCAAACAGGTGATGAACTCGTGGACCGTTAGGTCGACCCGTTGACGCCGGCGCGAGCAATTCGCCCAAGCGCCGGGTCAGAGAGCGCGATGATCTCTGGCGACGGCAGGAGCGCCGATGGATCACACTGACGTTCCCCCCGCCGCGAGCGCGGGCGACGCCTTCAACCCTGGCGCGCTTCGCGTCCCGCCACCGGCGAACGCCCCCTACGTCGAAGAGTGGCCGCTTCGCGAGAAGCGCAGCTGGTGGGATCGGCTGAAGATCCTTCTCGGCCTCATCGCCCTGTTCTGGATCCTCGTTTGGGCGACGATCACGAACAGCCCGCTCGAACCGTTCCGCGTCGCGCTCGGCCACGAGATTCACACGCTGATCTGGCTCGAGGTCCTCGCGGGACTCGAGGCCGTCCGCCAGATCCACTACTTCATTTCCGAGCACTCGCGTCGTTGGAACCACTTTTGGACCGCCAGGGTGTTCGGGCGGCACAACTTCATCCAGCGGAAGACGAACGACTGGACGCGGTTCCGGGTTGGGAGAGCGGCACGAGTCGTCGTCATACTCGTCCTGCTCGCAGTCATCCTCGCCGCCTTCTACCACACGTCTCCGGCCGTCTCGCTCTTCCAGGTGCCGGTCGCGCTCTACAACGCGCTGCCGTTCATCTTCCAGCTCGCGTTCGCGTTCTTCTTCATCGCCTTCCAGTTCATCGGGCTGTTCTGGCTGCTCTCGAAGGGCGGTGTCGACGTCCACTATCCGGGAGACATCCCGACGCGATTCAACGACGTCTGGGGACAGGACGCCGTCGTAGATCGTGTGAAGGAGAACTTGATCTTCTTGAAGGACCCAGACGAGATCGAGTCGAAGGGGGGTTATGTTCCGGGCGGCATCCTTTTACACGGTCCTCCGGGCACTGGAAAGGGACAGCCGGTGTCGGCGCTCGTCATGACGCCCGACGGGCCCCGAACGATGGGATCACTCGTCCCGGGCGACGAGGTGATCGGTTCCAACGGAAGACCAACCACGGTCACCGAGGTCCATCTGCTCGGCGAGCGCGACCTGTTTCGGGTCTCGTTCAGCGACGGCTCGTCGTTGCTGGTCACGGAGGATCATCTTTGGCGCGTCGCGACCATGTACGGCGCGACCCACGTGTACTCGACGGCCGAACTGCGAAAGCGTGGTCTGTTCGAGACTGGGGGGAAGGCAAGGTTCCGCATTCCCCTCACCGAGCCGGTCGAATTCTCTCCGCGCGAGCTGCCTCTCCACCCCTACCTGTTGGGCGCCCTGCTCGGAGACGGCACATTTCGCCACCATCTCAGCATCTCGAGCGCGGACCCCGAGGTGATCGATCGTGTCGGCGCGCTCCTCCCGACGGGGGACAGCCTCACAAAGCGCACCGGTTATGACTGGGCCGTCATCGGAGGAGCGACGAAGGTCGCGCTGAAGAGCTTCGACCTTTGGGATCACTACTCGTACGAAAAGTTCATCCCAGACGACTACAAATGGAGCAGCGTCGAGCAGCGCCTTGATCTCCTGCGCGGGCTGATGGATACCGACGGGACGATCGACAAGCGTGGCTGCGTCCTTTACCTGACGAGCTCGCCGCAGCTCGCGAGTGACGTCGCCCTACTCGTCGAATCGCTCGGTGGCACAACGAGGATGAGAACCTGCACGAAACGGTACGTGCACGGCGGTCAGCGGCGAAGGGGTCGGCCGGCTTGGACAGTGAGCATCGCTCTTCCAAACGGGATCGTCCCGGTTTCTTTGCCGCGAAAACTCGCCCGATTGCGCGATCGCACGAAGTACTTCCCAGCGCGGCGAATCATCGGAATCGAGCGCGACGGGCGTGAAGAGTCGCGCTGCATCCGCGTCGCGGCCAAAGACAGCCTCTACGTAACCGAGCGGTACGTGGTCACACACAACACCCTCCTCGCCGAAGCCGTTGCCGGCGAAACGAACAATCCGTTCGTCTTCGTCGACCCCGGCGCGTTCAACAACATGTTCATGGGGGTCGGGATCCTGAAGGTCAAGTCCCTCTTCCGGCGGCTGCGCAAGCTCGCGTTGCGCTACGGCGGAGTGGTCGTTTTCTTCGACGAGGCGGATTCGCTCGGCAATCGGGGCGCTTTGACACCGGGAGGCATCTTCGGCCCGGGCGGGAGTTATTGCCGGGGCTCCGAATACGTCTCGTTCTCGCTCGCCGAGATCGAGCAGGAACAGCGCAATCCCATGATGATGGGCGGGATGATGGGCGGCGGCGGTGGCCAGGGAACGCTGCAGTCGCTCCTCTCAGAGATGCAGGGACTCACGAAGCCGCGGGGTTTCGTGAACCGCTACGTGCGGCGCGCGCTCGGCATGAAGCCGAAGCCACCACCCAAGTACCGGATCCTCATCATGATGGCGTCGAACATGCCGCAGTCGCTCGACGAAGCGCTCCTGCGCCCGGGCCGCATCGACCGGATCTACAAGATGGGATACCCGTCCAAGGCCGGACGGATCCGCACCTACGAGGGCTACTTCGCGAAGGTGAACCACGCGCTCACGCCGGACCAAATCGATCGTCTGGCGACGATGACGCCGTACGCGACGGGTGCGACGATCAAGGACCTCGTCAACGAATCGTTGATCAATGCGATCCGCGGCGGCCGTGACGTCATTTCATGGGGAGACGTCGTCAAGGCGAAGCAACTGAAGGAGCTCGGCCCCCCAGAAGATGTCGAGTACATCGAACGCGAGCGGCACGCGACAGCCGTCCACGAAGCGTGCCACGCCGTCACCGCTGCCCGTTCCCAGAAGGACTGGGTGATCGACCTTGCGACGATCGAGAAGGGCAGCACCTATCTCGGCATGGTGAAACACGTTCGCGCCGAGGACACGTTCACGAGATGGAAGTCGGACTACGAGGCCGACATCATGGTTTCGTTGGCGAGCCTCGCCGGTGAGCGGATGTTCTTCTCCGGCGACAGTGCGTCGGGAGTTTCGAGTGACCTCTCGAACGCAACCCGTATCGCGACGTTCATGGAGGGGTACTGGGGAATGGGTCGAACGGTCACCTCACACGAGGTGTCGAAGGAATCGGGTGTCGGCTCTGGGGGAGCGGGGCGAGGCAAGGACGACGAGACGAAGGCGATGTTCTCATCGCTCGGCGATCGCATCGAAAGCAATCTCGAGCGAATCCTCTCCCAAACCGAGCACCTTTTGAAGGAGAACCATTACGAAATCCTCGGGGTCGCCCACGCGCTCGAAACGCGAAAGACGATCACCGGCGAAGACGTCCTCGCCATCGTGAACGGCACCCAAGGCCCGTTCGTCGACGGGCGCGCCTACAAAACTCCAGAATTTCGCGCCGCGCTCGACGAGTATCACGAGGCTGTCGTCGCCGCACACCGCGACCGGAGGGGAGTGGAGATCCACCTTCCCAATTTTCCGGTTCTGCCCGAGGTGATCGCTGTCGCCACGACCGGCAACGGCGAGACCCCTCCTCCCGCCCGTCGAACGCGGCGGCGCGGCCCGAGCGGGAACGGCGAGATCTCCTAGGAAGTTCCCCGCCGCTGACCCGGTGCCCTTCCGCGATCGGCAGCGGCAGCGAGGTAATTGGGCGTCTTTGGTCGGACGGCTGCGGGCCTGGTAGCTACTGTCAACGCGTCTGAATGGGGGAGAGGATGCGCTGTGCGGCGTGCGGGGCAGAGAACGACGAAGCTGCTCGTTTCTGCGAGGACTGTGGCTCCCCTCTCGCGCTGATCTGTCAAGGTTGCGGGACGCCGGCGACACCCGGCAAGCGGTTCTGCCGCCAGTGCGGCTCGGCGCTCTCTGATTCGCAATCCGCCGACTCCTCGTCTCAGGTCCTTGGAGCAGTCGCCGCCCAACCCGATAGCACGGGCGTCGCCGAACGCCGACTCGTCTCCGTTCTTTTCTCCGATCTCGTTGGTTTCACGAGCCTTTCCGAGACGCGCGACGCAGAAGAGGTCCGAGACCTTCTCTCGCGCTTCAATGAGATTTGCCGAGTAGCTGTCGAGCGGTATGGCGGGATCGTCGAAAACTTCATCGGCGATGCCGTCTTGGCCGTTTGGGGCTCGCCGACCGCGCACGAGGACGATGCCGAGCGGGCGGTTCGCTGCGGGCTCGAGCTTGTGGAGGCAATCACCGTCCTTGGAACCGAAGTGAATGCCCCGGGACTTTCAGCTCGCGCAGGGGTATTGACGGGGGAAGCTGCCGTCAACTTCGGGACGTCCAGCGAACGCATGATCGCCGGCGACTTGGTGAATACCGCATCGCGACTGCAGAGCGCCGCCGAGCCGCGCACGGTCTACGTCGGCGAGGCGACCTACCAAGCGGCCAATCACGCGATCGCATTCTCGGAGGTCGGTGAGCTCACCTTGAAGGGCAAGGACGAACCTGTGCACGCCTGGCGGGCACTGCGGGTTGTCGCGCAGAGAAAGGGCGTCGGTCGCACTGAAGGCATCGAGGCTCCGTTTGTGGGCAGGGACGAAGAACTGAGGGCATTGAAAGAAGGGCTTGACGCCCTTTCGCGGGAGCGTCGGGCACGGCTCATCTCGATCACGGGTATCCCGGGCATTGGCAAGAGCCGACTCGCCTGGGAGTTCAAGAAGTACGTCGATGGTCTTGTCGAAACGATCTACTGGCACCACGGCCGGAGCCCCGCGTATGGCGAAGGGATCAGTTTCTGGGCACTGTCCGAAATGGTGCGGATGCGGGCCGCGATCACCGAGGACGAGGACGCCGGTTCAGCGAAGCGGAAGCTCGCCGAGACGCTCGCCGAGTTCGTGTCCGACGCCGACGAGCGAGCGTGGATCGAACCCCGACTTTCACATCTTCTCGGGCTCGGCGACGCACCGCCCGGACACCGCGACGAAACCTTTTCGGCATGGCGGAGCTTCTTTGAGCACATCGCCCGGGACGCGCCGGTCGTCATGGTCTTCGAGGACCTCCAGTGGGCGGACCCCGGTCTCATCGACTTCATCGAGTCGATCCTCGAGTGGTCGCGGTCACAACCGATCCTCGTCCTCTGCTTGGCGCGGCCGGAGCTGTTGGAACGCCGACCGAGTTGGGGAGCGGGACAGAGAGCTTTCCTGTCGCTCCACCTCGACCCGCTTTCTCGAGACGCCATGCACCAGCTGCTCTCGGGGCTCGTGCGCAACCTGCCTGAACCGCTCTCCGGGCGCATTCTCGAGCGGGCCGAGGGCATACCGCTGTACGCCGTCGAAATCGTTCGGATGCTCTCCGGCAAAGGACTCCTCGCCGAGCGGGACGGCGTCTTTGAGGCTTCGGAGGAGCTGTCGGACTTCGAGGTTCCGGACAGCCTCCATTCGCTAATCGCCTCGCGACTCGATTCCCTTCCCACAGGCGAGCGGTCCCTTCTCCAAGACGCGGCGGTGCTCGGGAAGAGCTTCTCGACGGCGGCGCTCTCGGTGCTCACTCGGACCGATCCGAGAGAGCTCGAAGTACGGCTGCGCGACCTCGTCCGCAAGGAAATCCTGCTCGTCGACAACGATCCCCGGTCGCCCGAACGCGGCCAGTACGGCTTCCTACAGGGACTCATTCGTGAGGTCGCCCACAGCACCCTTGGGAGGAAGGATCGACGCACAAAGCACCTCGCGGCCGCGCATTACTTCGAGTCGCTTGCCGATGACGAACTCTCAGGCGTCGTCGCGGCGCACTATCTCGAGGCTTATGAGGCGTCTCCCGACGGTCTGGATCGCGAAGCGCTCGGTGCGAGGGCGCGGGACACCCTTGCCGACGCCGGGCGGCGGGCGATGTCGCTCGGCTCGCCTGAGCAAGCGCTCTCGTATTTCGAACAGTCGCTCGAGATCGCGTCACCAGGTGTCGAACGGGCCGAGCTCTGGGAGCTCGCCGGGGAGGCGGCCACCCGCGCCGGAGACATCGGGCGGGCGAGCGCGCATCTCGAACAGGCGATCGCCTATCACGAGAGCACCGACGATGCGGCAGCCGCTGGATACGCGGTCGCCTTATGGGCACGAGCAAATGGCCTCAGCTCCACCGGATTTTCTGAAGCGATCGAGCGGGCCGAGCGCGCGTACGCCGATCTTGAGGACCGTGACGAACCGCGCGTGCGCGCCAACCTCGCCACCGTCCTTGCGGAATTGTGTGCGCGCTCAGGTGAACCGGCCCGTGGTCACGAATGGGCGGAGTCAGCGCTCGTCCTAGTCGAACAGATGGACGAACCTGAACTGCTCGCCCAAGCTCTCTGGGCCGAATCGGCCGCGTTGTTCAACCTTGGGCGGCATCAGCAAGCGTTGATTCTCGCCCGAGGGATTTTGCCGATCGCCGAATCTGCTGGATCACTCGTCGAACAGTCGCGCGGATTGCTGGCGTTGAGCGTCTACGTGCTCGACGAGGACCCTCGAGAAGCGTTCGACTCAGCGATCCGTACTGTCGAAGTCTCTCGGCGGGCGGGCGACCGACGTCGGGAGATCATGAGTCTGCTGAACGCGGCGGAGAATGCCACCTTCCTCGGCGAATTGAGAGAGGCGGAGACGATCCTCGCAGAGCTTGAGGAACGAGATCTGCCCGGTGAAATGCCGCTTTGGAAGGCGGCAAATGATCAGTTGGTGCGCGCCTTCCGCGGCGACATTGCTGGCGCGATCGCGGCCTTCGACGAGTTGGCCGAACTCGTCACCGCGAGCGAGTACGTGCACGATCGCTCGACGTACCATTCCGGGCGTGCGCTCGTAAGCCTCCTCGCCGGCGACCTTCATTCGGCGTACGAAGAAGCCGAAGCTGCGGTGACCGCGGATCCATCAGGAATCAACAGTCCCAAATCTCTCGCGATGCAGGCTCGAGCCGCACTCTGGCTTCATGATTCTGATCGCGTCGTGGCGGCGCTAACAGGAATGGGTGGCTTTCGAGGACGATGGATGGCGACTGTGCGCCTCACGACTGAGGCGGGGCTGGCCGCGCTCCAGGGCCGGTCCGACGAAGCGATCGCGCTGTACGAACGCGCCCGTCGATTGTGGAGCGAACTCGGTACGCCACTCGATCATGCGCTCTGCGAAATGGATGTGGCCTTCCTCCTCGCTCCGCAGCAAGCGGCACACGACGCGGCTGACAAAGCGCGGCAATTGCTACGCGAGATCGGCTCACCGTCACTCCTTGTTCAGTTGGAAGCGCGCGGACCAAAGGCCGTGAACGCAGCCGCGTCGGGGGACGAGACGGCGTAACGACACCTCATCGATCCGGGTCACCCTCGCGAGTGTTGCGGCAGTCTCAAGTCCTGAGACCTTCGTGATACCGCTTCGCGCCCTGGGGGAGTGGAGGGATGGAGACTGATCGAAGCGATCAGCCGATCGCGCGATAAGCCTCCACTCCGCTGTAGGTCGGCACCAACAACATTCCTTCGGCTGCGGCGGGGGTGGCGAAGTGGTTGAGTCCATCAGTGGTTCGCTCGACGACCACGCGGCCGGTTAGCGGATTCATTCCGTAAAGCTCGTTTCCGTTCCAGTCGAGCGCCCAGACGCGACCGCCGGCGACGATCGGCGGACCGTTCGGCGTCCCGCTCGAGGGAATCCAGATGCGATGAAAAGAGAGAGACGACGCGTTGACCTGGACTGCTTGAGTTCCACCGCCACAGGCGGCATAGATGAAAATGCGCCCCCCGATGACGTCGGAGGCATCGGCGCCATAGACGCCGCCGCCCTTGCACAGGGGACCACTCGAGGCGCCGTGGCCGACCCCGCCCAATTGGCCCTCGCGCATCAGCGACCCGAAGCTGTCGAGGCCAGCAGGCTTGCCGGCAGCGAATAGCAGCGACGTTCCTGGCACCTGGATTGGCCCCGCCGAACCGAGATCCCAATCATCATCGTTCAACCGCACCCAATTGCTCGGAGCCCAGACCCCGATTCGCCGCAGCGTCGGAGAGAGTTCGATGACCGAGTTCCCTTCGTCGTAGTTCGCGACGTTGTTCGAGCTGCCGTTACCCGTCGCGACGTACAAGTCGCCTTGGGTCGAGACCATGACCCCGCTCGTCCCCCAGATGCCTCCCTCGCGAGCGGTCGGAACTTGGTAGGAGAGGAGGGGGCCCTTGCCAGTCTCGGCGAGCCCGACGACATAGCCGTGGTACTGGCCGCAGTCTCCTTCCAGGCCTCCGTACGCCGTGTAGAGGCGGCCGTCGTAAAGCGTGAGCGCTGACCGCTCCTGCTCGGCGGCGATGAAGTAGGTGCCCGAGCGGTTCGGCCGCGGCGGATCGATGTCCCGGCGCCAGACTTGGTGGTGTCGCTTGAGCGAGACGGCAACGACCCAATGCCGCACGCTCTGCCAACGTGCGCGTCCAGCAAGCTCTGTTTCTTCGGCAACAAAAATCTCGCTGGTCAGCGGGTCGATGACTGGAGTTCCCGTGATCCCGAGCGGGTCGATGTCGCCACAACCACCCCCGAGCGTCGGCGCCGAGTCGATCACCGACACCGTCGGCGCCGAACCCACCTGCACCTTCCATCGCACCGCGCCGTTGCGCGCGTCAATCGCGTAGATCGTGTCGGCCTCTGTCGCGACGTACGCGGTCCCGTCGAAAACGAGCGGCTCCCCGTACACGGCTCCGTCGAGGGAGTCGTCGTTCCAAACCGGACGCGCCGACAGCGTCGCTATCGCGGGTCCGACGGGGTCAAACCCAGAGCGACCGTTGTCGTAGTCGTAGGTGAGCCAATCGCCGAGAGCCGACGAAACTCGGCCGACTGTTCGGGGGGCGTGACTCGTGCGCCTGGTCGCTGCGCTCGCTTGGGCGGGCGTCACCGCTGCGCACAGCAGGCCGGAGGCGAGAAGCCCTACAACCATCAAACGACTGCGCCGTATTGCCCGGCGACGCCAAGACACGGTCTCGCGCCTCTCGAGATGCACGCCCCAATCCTTACATTGCGTGGGCGGACAGCCGCGGTTCGCGACGCAGCTATGTCAGGGCCGCGACGTAGCCGTGTCACAGCCTCGATCTACCGTGAGTACCAACCAGCGCAGATTCCACGGGTCAGGAGGACCGATGACCACCCTCAAAAATCGTCCGAACACCGCCCTCCTCGTCGTCGACGTCCAGAACGACGCAGTCGCGGGCGCTCACGCACGCGACGCTGTCGTCGACAACATCGGCCGCCTAGTGGACCAGGCACGAAAACAAGACGTGCCCGTCGTCTGGGTCCAGCACTCTGACGAGGAGCTCGAACGGGGGAGCGATCCGTGGCGCATTGTGCCGGAGCTGTCTCCGGATGACGGCGAGCCGCTTGTCGAGAAGAACTACGGCGACGCTTTCGAAGACACCAATCTCGAAGATGTGCTTTCCGGGCTCGGCGTCGGACGGCTCGTCGTCTGCGGCGCTCAGACCGACGCGTGCATCCGCTCGACGCTCCATGGTGCCGTCGTGAGGGGCTACGACGCGACGCTCGTCAGCGACGCGCACACCACTCCGGACCATACGAAATGGGGCGCTCCCTCTCCCGACATGGTCATCGCTCACACCAACCTCTACTGGAAGTACCACAGCGCACCGGGCCGCACCGGCGGGACCGTCGAGACGAACGACGTGGACTTCAGCGCCAATTCCTGATCGCAGAGGGCCGCCTGGCACCTGGCGATCGACACGGTGTGTGGGAGGTCAGTGGAGTAGAGGTCTCAGCGCGTCATTCCACTTCGCCCGTGCGAATGTTACATAACGAACATGCCCGGGCCCGATCCGGCTGTTGCAATCTGCGACGGTAAGCAGCCTGGCGACACGCGGGCGAGCAATAGACAGCGCGCACGTCCATGCCCCGCCGCTGACCACATTGCGCACAGAGGCGATCCACCGTTACGAACCGAGCGCGCCCCATACCCGCGAACAATACGCGCATCACCCGATCCGTTACGGGAAACGTGACGTGTGTTACACGTTCAGCAGCCAACCGCACCGCTCAAGCCTTCCGCCCGAACAGGTACCGCACTCGACCGTCGCCCACCGCGCAAATCACCTCGAACGCCCTCACGGCCAAGCCCGACAACCACGATCCGCGGTTACTGTTCCGCCATGTCGCAACGTCTCTCGCATTTCCTGAGGATCTACGCGCTTCCCGTTGGCGTCGTCGGTGCCGCAATCGCACTCGCGATTGTCACCGTCGTCGTCGCATCCGCGAAGACGCCCAATCGACCCGCGGCAGCCTTGCTGCAGGCGCTGACCTTGCTTCTCACAATCGGCGCATCCTTCGCTGTCGGACGGGCCTCGGCGCGCGTAGCAGCTGAGGACTTACTTCGACCTCACGCACGATCCGCGTTCCGGCGAGGATTCGGTCTCTACCTCGCATTCGGAAGACTTAACCAATCGATCCAAGAAAGACAGCTCTTGATTCAGGAAGCAACGAATGAAGATGGCACGGTTGACTCACGGTACGTGAGCATGGCACTCGACCTACTTCGCGCACAGGTAATCGAACAGATCGGAACTGCGAACGACGCGCTCGGAGACTGGAGGGATATCGTCCCGGACGAAGTGAGAGCCGTCGAAGCCGAGTATCAGGTGCGACCGCCCCTCAGCGCCTCACCCAGAACCGAGCCCACCTCAAGTAACCCCGCTGTCTCGAACACCGAAATCCACGTCGATGAACTCGACGAACAAGACCCGAACCGGAAACGCCCAAATGCCTAAAGCGGACGAAACCAAATGGCTAACGGGGCGTGTCGCCCGGATACTGAACCCGAACGAATTGGTAATCAACCTTGGTGCGAGGCACGGGGTGACTCGAAATAGCCGCTTCTGGATCGTGGACGACTCGATAAATCACGTCCTCGATCCCGTCACCGGAGAAGACCTTGGGGGAGTACCGCGTTACAAGGCAAGTCTGATTATCTCGGAGGTGGGCGAGCGCGTCTCAGTCGCCATCCGTTTCAACCCTCAACGAGCTCTCGGCGGAATATCGGCGCTCATTGCTGGCAACACCCCGATCAGTCGCGCCGGTCCGCCGGAGTGGCCTGAAAAAATCAACGTCGGCGATGAGGTGGTCGGACAAGTGCCAGTCGCGCCCGCCACAACAGCTGACGATCCCGCCCCATGAAGCGTTCGAACACACACGAGGACGAGGCGCGACGCGCGTCGGCAACTAAGAACGCCCGTCCGGGCGTTCCCCAACCAGTGTGGGTCGCTCTCCAGCGCCGTCAAGGGTTCACGACGTCGTCCGGACGGCCGCCCTTGACGGCGCCTCCGAGCTTCGGCGTGGGAGAGAGGTACCGGCGGTACAAAGTCGAGCGGTCCACCCCAAGGATCGACGCGAGGTCGTCAGAATGAACGCCGAACCCGTGTGCGGCCACCACCATCGACCGAACCTCTGACTCAACCCACTCCTGCAGTGCGACAATCGCCCGAAGACGCTCGCGCGCCAGCGCTCCCGCCGATGTCCAACGGCCCCGAACGTCCTTACCGGAGGTCACCGCGGCCACCGATACTGCTCGCAGTAGTAGGAGACCCCGTTACCAGACTGAGGATCGCGGGCGCGCGCGTCCTCAGGCGTCCAAGACGACTCAGGCTGCTCACCGTCGAATTTCCTCATCAGCGCAGCGAACGCGGCATCTCGCGTCGCATACGCACCTCGATACTCAGGGGGTTGGAACCCCTTCGCCACGCGGTAGCGCTGACGACCGAACAGCGAACTAATCAGCTGCTTCGCTAGGTATTTCGAGATATACCGAGCCACCGCATCCCCGTCACGACTCACGTCGGGACGTCCCACGAATCCAAGACCCCAGATACAACCAATACACAACGACCCAGCCACCGGCACCTCGCGCATCGCGTACAACGCTTCGCGCGCGCAAGCCCCACACACCTCAACTGCACCGAACTCGCTCCACCAACCAATAGCGACGTGCAGGTGAAGGCGGTCACCGATCCCGCCCCACTCCGGCACGACTGCGTACGGGCGAAGCGGCGACCCGGTGGCCTTGCGCCAACGTCGCCAGAACTGCTCAATCTGATCCGAAACGTGATCGAGCTCCGCGCCCTCGGCGTAGGTCAACGTCATCATTTCGTCGAGTTCGTTGTGAACGACATAGCGTCGAATGTGAGACTCGGCCCTCCTCGCGGAACGCGCGCGCAGAAGTTCCCCCGCAGTTAGCGGCTTTGCTTTTCGCTCTTGCCGACGCATCCGACCAGCCGGCACAAAGGTGATCGATCCTTCACGAGCAGACGGCCAAGCAGACACGCGATAGTGCCCGACCGCCGACCCGAGATCGGTCTCGTCGAGGAATTGTGTCCTCTCATCAAGTAAGAGTGGTCTCACAAACTGAGACCGTACGGCGAGGCTGTATCAGTCCCTGAGACTCGTCCACCGCCGAGCACGGCACCGAGTGCGTCCAACTCCGCGCGATTTTTGAACTTCCCCACGCGCGATCACTGAAATTCCCCACCCCGCGCCGGTGAGCTGAACCATCCACCCGCGGCGGTGGGGCCCCTCCGAAGCTGGCGGCGACCAAGCCGGCCAGCCCGAAGGGAGCCCCGCTCCGCATGCTCACACAAGGGGAAGACGTGGAAGCACATGCGCTCCACCAACGCGGCTGGACGATCTCGGCGATCGCCCGGCATCTCGGGCGCGACCGCAAGACGGTCCGCGCCTACTTGAGCGGCAGACGGGTTCCCGGTGTGCGGACGAGATCGCACCCCGATCCGCTCGCGCCGTTCGTCGACTACCTGACGGCGCGCTTTGCCGACGATCCGCACGTCTGGGCGTCGGCCCTTCACGATGAGGTCTGCCGCCTCGGTTACTCGCTCAGCTACCCCTCCTTTGTCCGCCAAGTCCGTCTCGCCGGGCTGCGTCCGCACTGCGAGGCGTGCCAAGGCGTGAAGGGCCGCGACACCATCGAGATCGACCACCCCGCAGGCGAAGAGATCCAATGGGACTGGTTCGAACGAAGGAACGCCCCATGGGGCGGGACCGCCTACGTGCTCTTGGGCACGCTCCCGCACTCCGGGCGTGTTCGCGGCGTGCTGTCGGAGAGGATGGACCACGCGCACCTCGTTGGCGCGATGCACGAGGTGATGAGCCGGCTCGGCGGCACCGCGCGCATCTGGCGCACTGACCGGCTCGCGACGGTGATCACACCGGGCAGCCGCGACGTGCAGGCCTCCTTTGCCCCGGTCGCCAAGCACTACGGCGCGGTCGTCGAGCCGTGCCCGCCGCGGCGCGGCAACCGCAAGGGCGCGGTCGAGTCCTCGGTGCGCTTCGTCTCGGGACGGTGGTGGCGGACGATGAGCGACAAGACCCCGGAGGACGCGCAGCGATCGCTCGATCTGTTCTGTGCGACGACGGCCGAAGAGCGCGAACGCCGCTTTTCGGACGGGACGCGCACCACGGTCCGGATCCTTGCCGACGCCGAACCACTGCTCGGCCTGCCGCCGGTGCCGTTCCCGGCGGTGATCGAGGTGGAGCGCACCGTCGACGACAACGCGACCCTCTCTTACCGCGGCAACCGTTACTCGGTGCCGCCAGGGCTCGGCCGAACGACGTTGCTCGTCCGCCAGCGGATCGGGAACCCGACGATCGACGTCGTCGCGCCGTCAGGTCAGATCCTCGTCACGCATCGGATGGCCCCCGACGGGTCGGGAGCGCTCGTGCGTAGTCGCGAGCACCGCGAAGCGCTCGAGCGCGCCGTTTTGTCGGCGTTCACGACGGCTCGGCCGTGTGACAAGAAGGCCAACCGGCCGCCCGGTGACGCGGCGCTCAAAGAGGCGGCGAAGCTCCTCGGTCCCGGTGGCCACGAACCGACGGTCGACCTCGCGGTCTACGCGGAGATCGCGGGAGGGGCCCGATGAGCGAGCCGTCGACCTATCAGGAGCTCCGTGCCCACCTCGCCTATCTTCGGCTCACCGCCGCGGCCGAGGCGCTCCCGGGCGAGCTCGACCACGCGCGCACCGATGGGCTCGGGCACTCAGAGTTCCTGCTCCGCCTCTTGGAGAAAGAGGTCGTCGCCACCGAGGCTCGCCGGCGCGCCGGCCTCGAGCGCTTCGCATCGCTTCCTTCTCCGTGGCGACTGTCGGACTTCGACTTCTCCGCACAGCCCTCTGTCGACAAGAAGCTCGTCGAGGAGCTTCAGACGCTGCGGTTCTTGGAGGACGCGACCAATGTGTTGTTGATCGGTCCGCCCGGTGTCGGCAAGACGATGTTGGCGGTGGGGCTCGCCCGAGCCTCGATCGAAGCCGGCTATCGCACCTACTACACGACCGCCGCCGACTTGGCCGCCCGATGTCATCGCGCCGCACTCGAAGGACGGTGGGCGACGACGATGCGCTTCTTTGCCGGACCGCGGCTCCTCGTCATCGACGAAGTCGGCTACCTGCCGTTGCAGTCCGAGGCCGCCGCGGCGCTGTTCCAGGTGATCACCCAGCGCTACTTGAAGAGCTCGATCGTGATGACGACGAACCTCGGCGTGAGCTCGTGGGGAAAGATCTTCGACGACCCGATGGTCGCCGCCGCAATGCTCGAC
>JBAVUF010000022.1:0-4998 GCA_049696635.1 Acidimicrobiales bacterium
GTGCGGGGCGGTGTCGTCGTCTGGCGCCGCGAGCTCATCCGGTTCTCGAGGAACCGGCTTCGCATCCTGACTTCTCTCGCGCAGCCGGTTCTCTTCCTCTTCGTGCTCGGGACAGGGCTTTCCTCGCTCGTGTCGCGAGGCATCCCGACGGACGGCGGTGCGAGTTTCAAGACCTTCATGTTTCCCGGTGTCGTCGCGATGACCGTGCTGTTCACGTCGACGTTCTCGGCGATCTCGATCGTCTGGGATCGGGAGTTCGGGTTCCTGCGCGAAATGCTCGTCGCACCGGTGCGGCGCTCGGCGGTGATCGCCGGCAAGTGCGCCGGCGGCGCGACGGTCGCAACGCTGCAGGCGCTGATCATGGTGGCACTCGCCGGGGCGGTCGGCGTGCCGTACTCGCCGGTGCTCATTTTCACGCTCATTGGCGAGATGCTGTTGGCGGCGACGACGATCACGGCGCTTGGTGTCGCGCTCGCGTCGCGCATCGCGCAGGTCGAGTCGTTCCAGGTTGTCATCCAGTTCGTCGTCTTGCCGCTGTTCTTCTTGTCCGGGGCGCTCTTTCCTCTGCGCGCCCTTCCGACGTGGCTCGCCGCTCTGACGCGCATCGACCCCCTCACCTACATGGTCGACCCGATGCGCCGCGCCGTCTTCGAGCACGTGCGCACCTCGCCACAGATCGCGAAGCTCTTCGGCGCGACGGTGACGTGGGGCGGCTTCCATATCCCGATCGGCCTCGAGCTCGGACTCGTCGCGGCGTTCGGGGCGTTGATGCTCACCGTCGCCGTGCGGAACTTCTCGAAAGTCGACTGATCGCCGGCGAGGGCCTCGCCGAGCCCTCGGATATCTAAGGCCCGACGAGGAACCGCCGCACCGCCTCCTCGGCGTCGCAGCTCACGAGAAGCAGCACCTCGTCGCCGACGGAGAGGACCGTGTCCTGACGCGGCGGCAGCACACGGGACTCGCGGACCACGGCGACCACCGCCGCGTCCCGGGGCAGGTCGAGATCGGAAATGGCGACCGAGGTCGCCGGTGAGCCCTTCGCCAACGTCACCTCGACGAGCTGGATGTCACCCCCGCCGACCTGCAGCAGGTGGACGAGGCTGCCGACGCTTACGGCCTCCTCGACGAGCGCCGCGAGGAGCTGCGGTGTCGACACCGACACATCGACACCCCAGGACTCGTTGAAAAGCCACTGGTTTTCCGGGGAGTTCACCCGCGCGACGACCCGAGGCACGGCGAATTCCTGCTTGGCGAGCAGCGAGATGACCAAGTTGTCTTCGTCGTCGCCCGTCGCTGCCACCGCCACGTCGACGTCGGCCATCCCGGCGGCATCGAGCGAACTCACTTCGCAAGCGTCGGCGGCGAACCACGTGACGGCAAGCGACCGTCGAAGCAACTCGACGAGCTCTGGGTCCTTTTCGATCACGAGCACGTCGTGACCGTTCTCGGAGAGGTCTTTCGCGATCGCCGTACCGACGCTCCCCGCGCCGGCGATGGCGACTTTCACGCCCGCCCCGCTTGCTTGACGGGCGACTCGCCGACCCCACCTGCAAGCAGCGTGTCGAATTCCGCAAGCGCGTCGCGCATCACGGCGACGTGGACGATATCTCCCTCTTGACCGACAACGCCCTTGATATCGAGTCGCGGCGTTCCGGCGCGGGTGAGCGAGACGAGCCGCGTCTTTCCTTTGACGTTGATCGGATCGAGGGATCGACCCGCCCACGACGGCGGGAGCACGCGGTCGACGAGCACGAGTTGTCCGCTGGAGTCGGACCATTCCGAGGCCTCGAACTCCGGCGCCAGCCGTTGAATGACGCGGTCAATCGTCCAGGCGACGGTAGGGACCGTCGGAATGCCGAGCCGGTGATACAGCTCGGCGCGACGCGGGTCGTAGATGCGCGCGACGACGTTCGCGATGCCGTAGTACTCGCGAGCGATTCGGGCGCTCAAGATGTTCGAGTTGTCTCCGCTCGTCACGGCGGCGAATCCGAATGCACCCTTCGCTCCGGCCGCGTCGAGGGAGTCTCGGTTGAAGCCGGACCCGACGATGCGCTGTCCCGGCCACGAATCGGGTAGCCGACGGAAGGCGTGCGCCGACTTGTCCACGATCGCGACCGAGTAGCCGTGGTCGACCAGGCGGATGGACAGGCCGGCTCCGACCCGGCCGCAACCGATGACGACGATGTGCACGGCGCATAATGCACCACGTTTGGAGCCGAGGGAACAAGCCGCCCGTGTGATTTGCTAGTTGGGTGCATTTAAATCAGGACGCCGTCGAGCAGGCGCCGCCTGCCCCCGCGTCCGAGACAGTCCCCAGCGACGCCACCCCAAGCGATGCCACCCACCGCGACGTAACCCCGAGCGCCCTTGGCGCGCCCGGCGGACGACTCGTCCCCGAGTCCGCTGGCTACCGCCTGAAGAACCTGCTCCTCGGGCCGCCGATCGCGACCGAGCGCCAGTCCAAGGAGCGACTCGGCAAGCCGACTGCGCTCGCCGTGTTGTCCTCCGACGTCATCTCGTCGTCCGCGTACGCGACCGAGCAGATTCTCCTGCAGCTCGTGAAGGTGATAGGCGTCGCGGCCTTCTCGCTCGTCGTTCCGATCACGGTCGCGGTTGTCGGCGTGCTCGTTTTCGTCACGCTCTCGTACCTCGAGGTGGTGAAGGTCTACACGAAGGCGGGCGGCGCCTACGTCGTCGCGCGGGAGAACTTCGGCCTCGGCGTCGCGCAGATCGCGGCGGTCGCGCTGCTGATCGACTACGTGCTCACGGTGGCGGTCTCGGTCGCCGCCGGCGCCGCCGCGCTGACGTCAGTGTTCCCCAACCTCGCGAGCGACACCGTCTGGTTCGCGATCGGTGCTGTCGTCATCATCGCCTACGGCAACCTCCGCGGCGTGCGCGAAGCGGGACGGATGTTCGCCGTGCCGACGTACTTCTTCATCGTCAACATGGCGATTCTCATCGTCGTCGGTTCGATCAAAGCGATCGCCGGCGACCTGCACGCGCATCCGCTTGTCCACCCGGGCATCGTCCCGCTCGGCACCCCCGGAAAGGGGCTGTTGCTCGGGGCGTCGCTGTTCGTCGTTTTGAAGGCGTTCGCGTCGGGAGGCTCGGCGCTCACGGGCACCGAGGCGATCTCGAACGGGGTAAGTGTCTTCCGCAAACCCGAGTCGCGCAACGCCCGAATCACCCTCGTGCTGATGAGCCTAATCCTCGGCTCGCTCGTACTCGGGATCGCCGCGCTCGCGTCGATCGTCCATCCGATCCCGTACGTGAACGGCACACCGACGGTCGTCTCCCAGGTCGCGAAGTACGTCTACGGCTCCGGGGTGCTTCCCCACATCTTGTTCGTCGCGTTGCAGATCGGAACGATGTTCATCTTGGTCCTCGCCGCGAACACGAGCTTCACCGGCTTTCCCTATCTGGCGAGTTTCGCCGCCACCGATTCGTACCTTCCGCGTCAACTCACCCGTCGCGGCCACCGCCTCGTCTTCTCGGCCGGGATCCTCGCGCTCACCGCGATCGCGATCGTGTTGCTCATCGTCACGAACGCACGCGTCGACAACCTGATCCCGCTCTACGCGATCGGCGTCTTCACCGGCTTCACGATGGCGGGGGCTGGGATGACGAAGTACCACCTCACAAAACGCGAACCGAACTGGCGCCGCCGCGCGGCGATCAACGGCACCGCCGCTGTGCTGTCGTTCATCGTCGACGTGATCTTCGCCGTGACGAAGTTCACCGAAGGTGCGTGGGCAGTCGTCGTTCTGATGCCGCTCGGAGTCGTCGCTTTGATGTACCTCCACCGGCAGTACGCGGCCGAGGACGTCCAGCTCGAAGAGGGATCCATCGCCGCCTGTGAAGCGCCGATCCTCCATCGCCACGTCGTGTTCGTCTTCGTGAACCAAGTCGACCTGGCGACGGCTCGGGCCGTCCAGTACGCGCGGACGCTTTCTCCGGACGAGCTCCGGGCGGTGCACTTCGCGATCGACCCGGCGGTGGCTCAGAAGCTCGAGCGGGAGTGGGGCCGACTAGCGCTCTCGCGCCTGCCACTCGACATCATCGAAGTCCCCGACCGACGTCTGACCCGCGCCGCGCTCGAGTTCGCCGCCGAGGCGGGTGCCGACGGCAATACCGAGGTCTCTGTGCTCTTGCCCCGGCGCGGCTTTCCGACGCGGATCGCCCGGCTCTTGCACGATCGCAGCGCCGACGAGATCGCCGAGGCCCTGAGCTCGCTGCCCCACGTCAACGCGACGATCGTCCCGTTCCAGCTCCAGCGTCGTCACGGCCGCCAGCCGTCGCGCATCCAGGTGCGCGACGAGCAGGAGTCGACGCAAGTCATCGCGCCGAGCGCGAAGGAATTTGCGCAACGGACCGTCGGCACGGTGCCGATCGGCGAGATCAGGTGGCGCCAACGCGTGCGCGTCGCCGGTCGGATCCACTCGATGCGGGTGCCGACGGCCGGCGCGTCGGCGGTGCTCGAGTGCACCCTCGTCGACGGCACCGGCGCCGTCTTGCTCGTCTTCCAGGGTCGCCGGCGCATCCCGGGGATCCAGCAAGGCTCACAGCTGATCGCCCGTGGCGTCGTCGGCGCCTGGGACGGCAACCTCGCGATCTTGAATCCCGACTACGAGCTGATCTCGGGCGAAGGCACCGAATAGGGCGCCGCCGGGAGTCGGCTACGAGGCGCTCGGCCTGTGTGACCGCCCGGCGATCTTCCAAGCGACGGGGAGCAAGCCGGCGGCGAGCGCCATCTTGATCCCTTCACCGGGCAGGAACGGGGTGACGCCTTTTGCGATCGCGGTACTCGCGCTGAAGTGGTACGAGACGGCGAGCCAGGGGACGCCGACCAAGAAGATGATCGCGTCCCCGAGGATCATCGCCGGGATCGCGCTTGCGACGTTGCGGTCCGCCCGCCGCTCGGCGAGGTAGCCGCAGACGACCGAGGCGATGAAAAAGCCGATGATGTAGCCGAACGTGCCGCGGACAAAGCCCGAGGCG
>JBAVUF010000023.1:0-13805 GCA_049696635.1 Acidimicrobiales bacterium
CGCCGATCTCGGTGAGTTCCGAGACTCAGGACTTGGACAACACCTGGTGCACCCGAACCGCGGTCACCTTGTATTCAGGACAGCCCGCTGTGTCGACCACGTCGGACGTCAACGCGTTCGTGAGCACTTCAGGGAAATGAAAGTCCATGAACAACTGTCCGACACCAACGCTCTCGGTGAGAGTCAACGGGGCGGTGACCGCGCCACGACGGCTTGCGACCTCGACGATGTCGCCTTCGGCGAGTTCGAGCCGGATCGCGTCAGTTGGGTTCATCTCGACGAACTCATGAGCGCGCAGGCGCAGGTTGTCGGTTCTACGCGTCATCGTGCCGGAGTTGTAGTGCTCGAGCCGCCGACCGGTCACGAGGACAAAGGGGTAACTTGCATCTGGCTCCTCACCCGGCGGGCGGTAAGGCGGGGCGGCGATTCGAGCGCGACCGGTCGGGGTAGCAAACCGATCTCGGTAAAGGATCGATTCGCCGGGATCGTCTGCTGAACGACACGGCCAGTGAAGCGGACCTTCCCGATCGAGTCGCCCATGCGAGATCCCGGCGTAGTTCGCACATAACCGGCCGACCTCTTCGAGGGCGTCGGCAGGTGACGCACAGCCCAGGTCACCGCCTAGCGCTCGCGCAACCGCGGCGATGACTTCGAAGTCCGACCGCGCCCGGCCGGGAGGCGGCAGCGCGGCGCGCACGCGCTGAAAGCGTCTGTCGAAGTTGACGAACGTGCCGTCCTTCTCCAAGAACGAGGAGCCGGGCAAGACGACGTCGGCGCGCTCCGCTGTGCGCGACAGAAAAATCTCCTGCGAGATAACCAGCTCGCACGCTTCCATCGCCGCGACGACGCGCCCGCTGTCCGGATCGGTCTGCGCGATGTCCTCGCCGAACACGTAGAGAGCTTTAAGCCTTCCCGCCAAAGCGGCGTCGAACATCTCCGGGATCTTCATACCGGGTCGCCGGGAAAGCGCGACCCCCCACTCGGCTTCAAATCGGGCGACCGCTTCATCGTCGGTCAGGCGCTGATAGCCGGGGAGCAGGTCCGGAAGGGTGCCGAGGTCCGCAGCACCCTGAACGTTGTTCTGGCCGCGGAGCGGATAGACGCCACCGCCCGACGTCCTTCCCACATTCCCGGTCAACAGCGC
Organism: Acidimicrobiales bacterium; assembly: GCA_049696635.1. Lineage (GTDB taxonomy): Bacteria > Actinomycetota > Acidimicrobiia > Acidimicrobiales > Bog-793 > CAVRXQ01. The sequence continues at coordinate 1,145 of JBAVUF010000023.1, forward strand.
GAGGTTGGCGAGCGACCGAACCCCGTCCGTGCCGTGGGCGTGCTCGGTCACGCCGAGTCCGTAGACGATCGCTGAACGCGGGCCGCGCGCGTAGATCCGAGCGGCTCGCCGCAGGGCTCCGGCCGCGACGCCCGAGATCTCCTCCACAGCTTCGGGCGAGTAATCACGCAACAAGGCTTCGAACTCGTCGAAGCCCTCGGTGCGCTCGTCGAGGAAAACACGATCGACCAGGTCTTCATCGACCAGGACGTGGGCTAACCCATGGAAGACCGCAACATTTGACCCGGGACGACCCGCGAGGTGGACGTCGGCATATCGAGCCATCTCGGTCCTGCGGGGGTCGATGACCACGAGGCCTGCGCCGGCGAGGACCCGCTGCTTGATGCGGGCACCGACGACCGGGTGCGCCTCGGTTGGATTCGCCCCAACGACGAGGAAGCACTCGCAATGATCCATCTCCTCGAACGGCCCCGTCCCTCCCGCGAGGCCGAAGCTCGCGGCGAGACCCGCTGCCGTTGGCGCGTGGCACAGCCGCGAGCAGTTGTCGACGTTGTTTGTGCCGATAACGGCGCGCATGAGCTTCTGCAGCATGTAGTTCTCTTCGTTTGATGCGCGCGAAGACGAGATCGCTGCGATCGAGTCCGGGCCATGGGCTTCCTTGATGCGCTTGAGCTCGCGCGCGATGTGTTCGAGCGCCTCGTCCCAACCGACTCGCTCCAAACGGCCGTTACGCCGGATCAACGGATCGGTCAGCCGGTCGCGCGAGCGCACGAACGCGTGGGCAAAGCGACCCTTGACGCACGCGTGGCCGCGGTTGACCGCTGCTGTCCGCGTCGGTCTGATCGCGGCGATCTCCTCTCCGGCGCGAGTGTGGACGTCGAGAGAGCATCCGACGCCGCAGTACCCGCACGTCGTGATCACAATGGAATCGATGGGGCGCGGGTCGAGCAGGCCGGGTTCGGACAGCGCACCAGTTGGACAGCTGTCGACACATCCGCCGCACGCCACGCACGCCGAACTTGCCCAGTCGGAGCCGTCGGGAGCGACGACGGTCTCGAACCCGCGGCCGACCAAGCTGAGTGCGAAGGTACCTTGCACCTCGTCGCACATTCGCACGCATCGGCCACACGCGATGCAGAGATCTGCGTCGAATTTCACATACGGGTGTGACTCGTCGCGCCCCCGCACATGTCGCGCACCGCGGAAATGGCCCACATCGACGCCGAGCTGCTGACAGGCCCGTACGAGCTCGCTCCGGGTGGGATCAACGGACAAAGCTCGTTCAGGGAGCTCTGAGACGATCAGCTCGAGACTGGAGCGGGCAAACGCCGAAGACGCGGCGTCGCTCGTCGAGATCGACATCCCTTCGGCCGCCGTTGACGTGCAGGCACAGACCGGCTCGGCATGCCCGTCGACGGCCACGAGACAGGTTCGGCAGCTGCCCGCCGCCGAGACACGCTCGTCGAAGCACAGCGAGGGAACCACCGCTCCCGCAGCGCGGATCGCATGGAGGACGCTCGCCCCAGCGCCAACTTCGACTTGCCGTCCGTCAACGCTGACTCTCACGTCGCGACCAGCTCTTCTGCGTAGACGCGAAGCAAGCTGCGCACACTTCCCGGGACACCCCGTCCGAACGCGCACATGCTTGCAGTGGCCATCACGTCAAAAAGCGCGTCGAGCCGTTGCCGCTCCTCGGAGCAAAGCGGTCCTTCTTTGTCGCGTTCAACGAGCTCGAGCCCGCGCTTGGTCCCGATCCGGCACGGGTCGCAGCTGCCGCAACTCTCCGAGGCGGCGAAGCGCCACAGGTGCCGCAGGATCGCGGCGCCGGCGATTCGTTCGTCGAACGCGATCAGGCTCGCGTGTCCGAGCGGGATTCCAATGCGACGCAAGCACGGCTCAGAAAGGGGAACGTCCAGGTCGTCCGTGCCGAGGAATCCTCCGAGCGGCCCACCGACTTGCAACGCCCGCAAACTCTGTCCGTCACGCACGCCACCGCCCAAGACCTCGCAGATCTCGCGCGCGGGGGTTCCGAATTCGACTTCGACCGCGCCCGGGCGTGCGAAACGCTCGTTCAGGCAGACGACCTTCGTGCCGGTCTGATCGGGAACGCCCAGTTCGGCGTAGCTCGCGCCTCCATGGGCGAGGATCCACGGAACGGCGACGAGCGTTTCGACGTTGTTCACAGCCGTCGGGAGACCGAACAAGCCTTCGGTTGTCGGGAACGGCGGACGCGGCCGCACCCCGCCTCGAAGCCCTTCGATCGAACGGATCAGTGACGTTTCCTCGCCGGCCACGTACGAACCGGCTCCCTCGACGACTTCGACATCGAAATCGACGTCCGAGCCACCGATGTTCCGGCCGAGATGTCCAGCCGCGCGAGCGCGATAGATCGCTTCTTTGATCGAGTCGCGCGCACGGGGGTACTCCGAGCGCACGTACACAAACCCTGCCGTCGCTTCGCACGCGAGGCTCGCGAGGGCCAAACCTGTGAGGATGCGATCCGGATCACGCTCCATCAACAAGCGATCGGCGAACGAACCCGGGTCGCCTTCGTCTCCGTTCGCGATGACATAACGCATTTCCGCACGCGTTGCGGCGGCAGCACGCCATTTCGCTGCTACTGGGAACTCTGCACCGCCGCGACCGCGAAGCCGAGCGGTGTCAACCTCTCGGAGCACACGTTCCCGGCCCCCGTCCGCGAGCACTTCGCGCCACACTGGCCATGCAGATTCCTCTCCCGCGATTCCCGCCAGCACTACCGGCCGATCGACCGCCGCACGTACCGGAATCTCCGGATCAGCCGCCCGGTCTTCACCGAGGAGCTGCGAGGACAAATTCGGGCCGGCGCGCGGCAACTCGCCATCGAGTGCCGCCGGACCGCCGTAGCAGTATCCGAGGCAGTACACACCCTGGACGGTCGTTTCGACGTCTGCGATCAAAGATCGGCGTAGCGCGGCAAAGTGACCTGGACCGGCTGCCGCCAGACACGCGGTGCCGTCGCAAATCCTGACGTGACGGCGACCTCGAGAGTCGAATCCGAGGTCGCCGAAGAACGACGCCGTGCCGCGCACGTGCGCGCGCGGGAGGCCAACCTCGTCGGCTATTGCATCCGCAGCCGAGACCGTGAGGCCGCCCTGTTCTGTCTGGGCGCTCGTGAGACGCGATAGCAGCGTGTTGGCTGGCGATCCGTAGCGACGTTCGAACGCGACGATTGCGTCCCTCGTCACGGCATACCCGGATTCGCGCCTGGGGTCACGGCCGAAATGTAGACCACCAGTCAGCGCGGCTTGCCCCCTGCCCTCACTCCACGGTCCGACGACGAGGCGAAGGCGCCTGATGAGGTGGCAATGTCTTGTGACGTCAGTTTGCGACGGATCGGCACCACTGCGGGGTGCAGCAAGTCCACGCCGATATTCAGCGATCGGCTCGGCAAAAAGCTGTTTCCGTTTGCGAACCGTCAACGGAGTCGGATCGCCTCGTCGAGCGTGGCAGACATAACCATTGTTCGGGGACGCTTGTCGCAAGTTCTCCAGGTGTCGTTCGGGGGCGCTCCGGTATTACCTCGATCGACCCCCGAATAGCGTGCTCACCTTCCCGGCGTTTGGGGCGACTCTGCGTAACGCCTCGACTGAGCATTATGAGATGCGCTTCGGACTGTTGTCGCATCCAAATTACGGCCATCCCCGCCAGGCGTTGATGTCGATCGCGATAACGGGACCGGGCGGTGGCTCACGCTCGTATTGCTCATACTTTGTAGTTAGTTCGACGAGTGCTCGGTCGTGTTCAGCACCGGACCTAATAATCCGAGCCGTCCCGTCGACGCGGACCCACCACAGTGCCGACCAGTCCTCACGGTAGTGATCGACGAGAAGCGATGCCGACGGATTCGCCGACAGGTTCTCAACCCGTCGTAGCGCGAACGTTGACTTCGGCTTCGCATCGACAGCCGAGTAGAGAACTTCACCGCTCAATGTGAAGCAGCAAGGCACGATGTGAGGACAACCGTCGGTCCTGATGGTGGCGAGATGTCCAACTCGAGCTTCTTGCACCCGTCGGCGCATCGCCGTCCCGTCCATTCTCCGACGTTAGATGCATACCCCGACGGCCAACCTGGGGGAATGTACCGAGTTGTGACGGCAGACGTGTCTCATTGACCCGGCGTTCAATGACGCGTTCAACGCGAGAGTCGACCGAACAGGAACTCGTCGCGTATTCGGCTGTCGAAGGACTCGAAGCTAGAGCCCCACCGACTTCTGCCCGACGACGAGAACGAAGCGCACCTCTGCAGCTGGCCCGCTTTGCTTGACGACGTGCACCTGCCAGGAAGCTGCCGGCATCGGGCACCACTCCAGCGCCTCGGTGCAGACATTTTCGGACCCGTGGGTTCGACATGAGAGCGCCGAGCCCGCGCCTCGCACGGTCGTGATTTCGACGTTGGCGGTCCCGACAATGTTGGCGTCCGCAGAAACGTCGATGCCGCGCGGCGCCGAGATGCTCGCCATCACGGTGACGCCCTTCGGCTCGGGCATGCTCGAGGTCGCTTGCGCACGGCCGGGTCCGAGATGGAGGAGAACAGATTGTGCCGGAGTCGTCGGCACTGAAGCAGCGATCATGCCGAAGCCGTTCGTCGCGGCCGCGACCAGCCCCAGGGCCACAACAGCGCTCGCACTCGCGCCGAGGACGGCCAACCGTCGTGACGACCGCGCGCTCCGGAGGCGTTCCCGCAGCGCTGCGCCGGCCAACCCGAACACAAGTCGCACCCGCGTGCTCTCGCCGGCTTTCACAACCTCCTCGCAGAGGTCGGAAAGCTCTGTCGCGTAACGTTCGCGCCAGGCCCGAGGGTAGAGCACCCTGACCACCGTGAAGAGGCGCCGGCTCACGCCATCGTTCCTTCGATGCGACCGAGCCCGATCTCGGCGATGCGAGCCGACTCCGAGAGCTGACGACGCAGCATTTCGACCCCGTTCGCCGTTATGCGGTAGGGGTGTCGGCGATCCTCGGCCGGGAGCGCTTCGACGAACCCTGCGGCTTCGAGCTTCGAAAGGCACCCGTAAAGGGTGCCTGGTCCGAGCCGCACGCCCGCGAATTCGCGCACGTCTTGGATCAGCGCGTAACCATGCTTGGGGCCCCCGGCGAGGCTTGCGAGTACCAGCACGCTCCGATCAGATGACCCACGTACCTCGCTGATAGCCATCCGGACCTCCATAGTTCTAATTACGATACATCGAACTTGGAGTTAGCACAAGCCCGGCGATATGGGGCGCCCTCGGTTGACCGAACGGTTGTGGTCGCTCGGTAATGACCGAGCCAGCGAGCAGACGGCGCCTATTCGGTCGGAAGTCTTCGAGCGTCGACGAGTCCCGACCCCTCCAGGTGACTCCATTCATTCCGTCCGTAGCGGGAAGCAAGTACCCCGGGACGATGGAATGTCGGCTCCCAACCATGTCCCCGAAGCCAGGTCTCGGGATCGTCGGGCGTGCTCGAGATCCACAACTCATCGAGGGCGGTAGTGGGTGCCATCGCCCCGACCCGGCGAGTCGTCAGGCCGAACCGCGACCCGACAGCCGAACGCAGCGCGACGTCCTCCAAAATGCACTCGACGACCGAGGTAGTGAGGTACAGGAGGAGGCCTTCGGCAAGCCACGCAGTCGGCTCGCTGGCGTCGTGACCGGACGCCGCAAGCTGAATGGGCCAATCGGTGCGAAGATCGGCTGGCACGACGATTCGCTCGCACGTCGGTTCGACCCCGACGCCGTCGAGCACCTGCTGTTTCCACGACAGCATCTCCGGCTGGTCGAGCTCGAATAGCCGCGTTCCCTCTGGCCAGCGGAACCGGAATGCTCGAGCGTCGAGCCCGGCGCCCAGCACGACAATCTGCCGACAGCTGTTCGCAGCGTCGAGCAGCATCTCGTCGAAGAACCGTGTTCGAATGACGAGGTAGCGCGCCAGTGCGACCATTTCGGGCGCGGGGTTGGTTGGCACCGGCGGGAGCGCGGGTAGGGCCGCCACGAAATGAGCAGCGAGCCGGTCTTCGAAGATGCGATCCGGCCGAGCCGACTCGATGGCGCGCACCCGCGCTACGCCGAGTGCCGTGGTGGCGATGGGGTCCACGGCCTTTCGACGGTAGCGACGCACTGTGATTCCGCGTGCAGAGTGCCCGGACCCATCAGCCCACGGCCGGCGATCCGGGATGGTTCGGAACAGCGGCTCACCCGGATGTTTAGGGGCACGGAGGTTCGCGTCGGAGGGCCGACTTCAACAATCTGCGGATTCGTTCGTGGCAATAGGGTCAGCCCGTCGCTGACCGGCCCGCTCTGCTACCCCGGTGGTCCCCCGCACGCCTTGGCGGCTGCTGCGTATCCGGGTTCGTTGGAGATGGACACGGGAAACAAGAAGCCACCGAGCGCGTTGGGTTCCGGGAAGTTCGATATCCCGTGGGCACGCATGCACGCGGAGACCTTCAGCGCCGCCGCGATGTGCCTAGCCAACTGCGCCTTCGACTCCGGCGTCCCGAACGCGGCCTTGTCGAGGTACGCACAGTGCTTCGTCGCGGCCACGTAGGCCGACGAGTTCTGGTCGATCGTCCGAAACTCGCTCCTCGACCATCCGCCGCCGGGGTTCGGGTCGGGGTAGTTCGGTACGCCGTGTCCGCGCATGCAGACGCTGTAGGCGAGCTGGGCCTTCGCCATGGTGGCTGAGATGGGCGCGCCGCTGTTTCCGGCCGCGCTCGAAGGTAACGTGCTCGGCGTCGATGATCCAATGCTCGCAACGCCAGAAGGCGAAGCGCCGCCGCAGGCCGCGAACAAGAGTCCGACCGAACCGAGCACGAAGAAGGCGGACAAGGCCCGCCGAAGAAGGTGGTGGCGACCGACCTGTATATGTGCGATCCGCCGGCGGTTGGTCTTTGTGCCTCTCATGAGTACCCGCCTCCCGTTGTACGCCGGTGGCGGTTGCATAGCGGTTACGGGCACTGCGACCTCGCCGGAGAGCCTCTTGGAAGCACGGCTCACCTCGCCGCGGGTGCGCTCTCTGTAACACAGCACTGGCTCCCGCAAACTGCGTGGGTCTCTGATGTGCTCTGTAGGAACGTCACAGGACCGGTCGTTTGCGGACAGTCTCAGTGCACTGTTGACCCGAGTGTTATGGGCGACCTTCGGCGCTCGCTGATCGTGCGAGAACCGCCGGTCCCCGACTTCGCTGCGAAGCCGGGCTGCTTACTGCCCGCCGAAAGGCGCTAACGACTGACAAGCCTTCATGGCCGCCTGCAGCTGTGGCGAGTTCGGGCCGAGGCCCGTCTGGCGAAAACTGAGACGGATGTGGCCGTCGCTCTCGACTGGGTCCGCCATGTTCGGAAGCCCGTGCTGGCGCAAGCACTGCACGTACTTCAACGTTTGGGTGAGCGCCTGCTGCAGCTCCGCCGCGGTCGCCTTCCCGCCGTTCGGGAGGAGGTGCGTACATACCTTGTTAGCCGAGGTGAACTGCGGCGAGTTGTAATCGACCTTTTGACCGTTGATTTCGCCGCGCTGGTAAAGGAAGTTCGCCCGGCTGTTCGGATCGGGGAAGTTCGGCACGCCGTGGGAGCGCATGCACTCTGAATAGGAGACCGTTTTCGCGTAGTCAGCGGCGCTGATCGTGCCTCGTGTCACCGAGGCCGGGGTTGTCGTCGTGGTCGTCGAGCCGATGCTTGCGACGCCAGGCGAGGCCGAGCCATTTCCGCAGGCGGCAAACAGCACCGCCACGGCGGCAAGCGCAAGCCCGACTCCAGCGACACGCAGCTTGCTTGTTTGAGCGGTTCGCGTTAGTTCGCAGAACCTATGACGCGCCTTGGTATTCACGGAGCCTGTTTCGGAGTTTTGGATCTCTCGAAGTATGAGGCAGGCGCCCGAGGTGGCGCCCCGCATGTCTTCGCTGCAGCTGGGTATCCCGGTTCGGCCTCAACGGCTTCGGAGACGTTCAATTGAGCCTTTCCATTGGGTTCGGCGAAATTCGCGATCCCGTGGGAGCGCATGCAGCTCGCCATCTGGAGGTACGCCTTGATGTATTGGTCGACCTCCGCTTGCGACTCCACCCATCCGGACGCGAGCGCGAGCGCGTGACAGTCCCGCTCAATTTTTTGCATCTGCGGCGAGTACCTCGTGTATCCGAGGTTGTTCAGCTCGCCAGCCGGATACGGCGGATCGGGGAAGTTTGAATACCCGTGCTCGCGGGCACACTCGGCGAACTTGACCAACGCCGCCAACTGGGCACCCCTGGGGGGCGATGCGCCGCTGTTGCCAGCGATTCCACCAGCAATGGTTGTCGAGGTCGACGAACCCTTGATGCTTGCGACTCCCGGACCAGCCGCGCCCCCACAGGCAGCAAAGAGCAGTGCCACGGCGGCGAGCGCCAGCCCGACCCAGTGACACGCAGCTTCCTTGTCTGAGCGGTTCGCATCACTTCCGGTTCTGGAACCCTCGCTTCATCGTTCCGCACCGACATTGTGCGCCGTAGGCGGTTGCGCCGCGGTTACGAGAACGCCCACCTCCCGGCGACAGGGAAAGTCGCAGCGGCTCATCTCGACGCGCATTATGAGATGGGTGCGACTGGCACAGCCCTCCGTCAGGCGCAAGCGACTTGCACGCCTCGTCACGGAAGGGGCTTGGTGCAGATCTTCTCGACGTGTTGAAATCGAGGGGAACTCGTGTCGATACCGCTTGGCAGCATCTGTTGGCCCTGTGCGGTCGGATCGGGCATGGTCGGGTAACCGTGCTTACGGATGCAGGCGTCCTCCTCCGTGTCACGCTCGACGTACTTGGCGATCATCGCTGGCGTGTGGACGAATCCATAGGCGACCGCAGTCGACTCACACGCCTTCAGCGCCGCCTTGAACTGCGACGACGCCAGAGTCTCATCACGACCGCCGCCAACGTGCGCGTCCTCCGATGCGGGTATCCCCTCGGCCGCGCTGAGGGCGTTGCGAGAGAATCCACCTGCTGGGAGAGGGTCAGGCATTTTCGGTACCCCGTGTGAACGCATGCACGATACGAACTTCAACCCCGCCTCCGTTTGGGCAACCGTGTCCCCGCTGTTGTCCGATGGAGATGCCAACGTGCTCGTGGTCGTCGAGCCGACGCTCGCAACGCCCGGTCTCGATGCGCCACCGCAGGCCGCGGCCAGAAAACCGACGGCGACAAGTGCCGCAGCCGTCATTCCGACACGCTTTGCTCGCATATCACCTCCTTGTCGCGTTTTTGTACCTCCGATTCGGTTGCACTCCGGTAACGGGCGCTTCGCTCGGAGAGCCGGGCGTCGCTCGTCGCGGCGCGCCGCTCACAAACCAGCCGAAGCACCGATCGATGCGCACGTCTTTTGGGCGGCTTGGAATTGGGGTGAATTCGGATCGATTCCATTCAGTCGAAAGCCGAAGAGACCGGGACGGACCGTCGGGTCGGGGAAGGTCGGCACACCATGGGCGCGCATGCACTGTGAGTACTTCAGGAGCTTGGCCGTCTCTGCGGCGATCTGAGCAGAGGTGGGTAGCCCTCCGTTGTCGGGCAACAGGCGCTTGCAGGAGTTGTTCGCCGAAGAGAAGTGCGGCGAGTTGGAATCAGCCTTCGGGTTGAAACTGAGATTGCCGTTGCTCTGCGTCGGGTCGGGGAAGTTCGGCAGGCCGTGGGTGCGCATGCACTCGGCGTACGAAAGTTCGTAGTCGTACTCCTTCGTGGGGCTCGCAAAGGGCGACGGGTTCGCCGTACCGAGAGCGGGCGCCGTTGTCGTCGTCGATCCGATGCTCGCCACATCCGGTCCGGCCGTGCCCCCACAGGCGGCAAACAGCACCGCCACGGCGGCGAGCGCAATCCCGACCCCAGTGACACGCAGCTTCGTTTTTTTGGCGGATCGCATCACCAGCGGCTCCTGGACGTTTCAACCTGATCGCCCTCGTGCATGGTGCTCCTTTGCCGGAGCGGCCGGTTCGGACTTTGAGTTGGGTATACGCCGACCAACCTTTCAAATTCCTAACGCCGCCCCGGCGTTGTGATCGAGGGGACGGAGAGCGAGGGATCGGCGACTGCAATGTTTTTGAAACCCTCCTCGGGCATCCTTGATACGAAGACCCGGGTCAGCCGACTGAGGCGGCGACTGCCAGGAAATCGAGGGCGTCGATGCGCGTACTCGTGATCGAGGACCATGTCGAGATGGCAGAGGCGGTCGCGACCGGTCTTCGGCGCGCGCAGATCGCGGTGGACGTTGCGTTCGACGGACCGAGCGGGCTCGAGCGTGCCCTCGTCAACGACTACGACGTGGTCGTTCTTGACCGCGATCTGCCCGGTCTCCACGGTGACCAGGTGTGTGCCGAACTGATCCGCGCGCGACGCCGGAGTCCCATCCTCATGCTCACCGCCGCCGCCGACGCCGAGGACCTCGTCGAGGGACTCGGGCTCTGCGCCGACGACTATCTCGGAAAGCCCTTCGACTTTCCGGTCCTCGTCGCCCGCGTTGGCGCGCTCGCTCGCCGCGCACATCCGCTGGCGCCACCGGTGCTGCGCGTCGGCGACTTGGTCGTTGACACCGCCGTACGCCGGGCGTCCCGAGGTGATCGCCAGCTCGAACTTGGGCCAAAGGAGTTCGGCGTCCTCGAGGTGCTCGTCGCTTCGCAAGGCCGGACCGTGTCCGCAGAGGAGCTGCTGGAGCGGGTGTGGGACGAGTTCGCCGATCCCTTTACGAACACGGTCACGGTGACCTTGAGTCGCCTTCGAACGAAGCTCGGTGAGCCGCCCGTGATCGAGACCGTCTCGCGAGCGGGCTACCGAATTGCGGTCTGAACCATGACGTTGCACGAGCGAATCCTCCGTCTCGCCACCCGGTCGCTCCTGCCGCGACGGAGCATTCGACTGCGACTCACCACCATCTACGGGGGGCTCTTTCTTATCTCGGGCACCGGTCTGCTGGCGGTCACCTATCTGCTGGTCCGCAACGCGACCGGGCCCTCGGGTTGCGGCAGGACACGGGCCGGCTTCGTCTGCGCCTTCACGAGTTCACACCGCATATTCCGGCTCAGCCTCAATGGACCCCTCGGCTTCACGGCTCGGCAGCTCCACGAGATCACGGCGCTCGCCGCTGGGCAGAACGCGAATGACCTCCATCAGCTGCTCTTCTACTCCGGTCTCAGCCTTGCCGGGATGGGCGTGGTCGCCCTCACTTTTGGATGGGTCGTTGCGGGCCGCGTCCTTCGACCACTGCGCACCATAACGACGACGGCGAGGACCATCTCTGCCACGAACCTCGACCGGCGGCTGGCCATCGCCGGGCCCGATGACGAGCTGAAAGAGCTCGGCGATACCTTCGACGACCTGCTCGATCGACTGGAATCCTTCGTCTATTCCCAGCGCCAGTTCGTCGCCAACGCGGCGCATGAGCTCCGTACCCCGCTTGCCTTGCAGCGCACGCTTATTCAGCTCGCGTTGACGGACCCCGAGGCAGACGCCGACTCCCTTCGCGCCGCCCACGAACGAGTACTCGCATCGGAGGCGCAGCAGGAGCGCCTCCTCGACGCGTTGCTCACGCTCGCTCGCGGGCAGACAGAGCTGGCGAGGCGAGAGCGCGTCGATCTCTCGGGCATCGTGGAACAGGTTGTCGTCGCGCATCGCCAAGAGGCGCTTGAGCGTCACATCGAAATCCGGCCCTCGATCGCTCCAGCTGCGCTCGACGGAGACCCGCGTCTTGTCGAGCGACTCGTCGCGAACGTCGTCGACAACGCGCTTCGCTACAACACGGACGAGGGCTATATAGAGGTTGCGACGACGACCGTCGACGGGGGTGCCCAGCTCTCGATCGTTAACAGCGGGCCAGTGGTGTCGCCCGACGACGTTGAGCGACTGGTCCAGCCATTTCAGCGATTGGGTTCAGATCGCACGAATGAAGGCAACGGATTTGGGCTTGGGCTCTCGATCGTCGCAGCCGTGGCGAAAGCCCACCGAGCCTCCCTTTCGATCACTGCACAGCCCGAGGGCGGCCTCACAATCAGAATCATCTTCCCCCCGATGCACGACGCAACCAGCCCCGATCAACGACAGGCATACGGACCGACGGCATCGTTGCCTGGGGCGGCGCCTCGGACCCAGGATCTCGCCGAGCGCGACGTGGCCCCCGCGTCGTCACAGCCCGCATAATGCAACTGCTCACACCTGTTGCTGCACAATCGAGTCGCTGGCGTTCGCCGTGAACAGATCGCCCAATCGGGTGCCATCGCTGACGACCAGACTCTGACCCAAGAACAGCGCGGAGCGACGGTTCTCACTCGGCCGACAGGTGCCGAAGTTCGCCCATAACTTGTGTCAATAGCGCGCGCTGAGACTGTCCGCTAACAATGGCAGGTAGGGCGTTCACGTAACCGCGGCGCAACCTCCTACGGGTACAACGTCAGCGCCGAATGGAATTGCGAGCCTCCCCTTGAATCGCCTGGAGGAGCGCTGAATCGGCGATCGGTGTCAATGTCAGGACGAGTGTCCCAGAATAATTACAACTTCTTCTTGTCCTCCCGAGGGTCCACCGCTGCGAAGTTGGTCTCCAATATGTTCGGGAGCAGTGGAAGATTTGGCCTGACTTGTCGTGATGTGACGTCCTTGGACGTCGTCGACCGATCTCTTTCAGCAACACATCGAAAAAACGGCACGTCCCGTTC
>JBAVUF010000024.1:0-8949 GCA_049696635.1 Acidimicrobiales bacterium
TCTGATGTCGGATACGTGGCGTCGGCGTTCGTGCCGATCAGTCGCGCCCCGGCGAGGAGCGCCGATTGCGCCTCGGCGAGGCGTCGGTAGTCGAAGTCGGGGTCGAGGCCGACCACGACGGCGTCGAATCCAGACTCGGAGCGGTCGCCGCCCGCACGTACGACGCTCGCGCCCTTCGCCTCGAGCGCCTCGACGCAACCGGGGCCGCCGACGACGAGGACGCGCTCTCCCGGCCGGACGAGCGTCGCCGCCGCCTTCGCAGACGTCAGCACGTCGGATTCGGAGGCATCGATAGCCTGTCGCGCGAGCTTGCCGAGGAGTTCTTCTGTGGTGAAAAACGAGTTGTTCGTGAAGAATGCGACGCGCGTGCGCGCTTCTCGCAGCTTTCTGATCGCCTCCGACGAACCGGGAATCGGGGCATCGCCGCGCCAGACGACTCCGTCGAGATCGACGACGACTGCGCGCGCCTCGCTCACCGGGTCATCTTCGCACCGAGCCCCGGGACGCTGCGGCCCCAAGCCACCCATCGACGGTTAGCTCGCTATGCCGCGCCTCGAGCCGTTCCGCGGTTTGCGTTACGACTCCACCCGGGTCGTCCTCGATGACGTCATCGCGCCCCCCTACGACGTCGTCGACGAAACTGAAAGGGCGAGACTCGCGGCGCGCAGCCGCTACAACTCGGTATTGATCGAACTTCCGATCGCCGATCAATCAAGCGGCCTCGACCGCTACCAACACGCGGCGACGCTCCTCGACGCCTGGGAGCGCGACCGGATCCTCGTGCGCGACGAGCACGAGTCGTTCTACGCGTACCGGATGACCTTTCGGAACGACGACGCCGTCGAGCGTTCGACGACCGGAGTGATCGGCGCCCTCGGGCTCGACGACGACGGTGGCGAGGTGCTCCCCCACGAGGCCACGGTTTCCCGCTTCAGCAAGGACCGCCTCGATCTTTTGCGTGCCTGCCAGGTGAACGTCTCGCCGATCTGGTGCCTTTCGCTCGCCGAGGGCCTGTCGAAATCGATCGCGTCGGCGATCGAGGTCGCAACCGGCCATCTCCAGGCGACCGATGACCACCGGGTCGTGCACGAGGTCTGGCGGATCGAGGACCCCGGCGCGATCGCGGAGATCGCGTCACGAGTCCACCCCGAGCCCTTCGTGATCGCCGACGGGCACCACCGTTTCGAGACAGCGACGCGATATCGCAAGGAGCGGCGCGAGCTCAACGGTGACGAGCCCGGCGACTACGACTACCTGATGTCCCTCGTCGTCGAGCTGCGCCCCGACGAGCTTGACGTCTGGCCGATCCATCGCATCATCTCCGGGCTCCCAGAAGGGATCGACGTCGCGCAGGCGATCGGAACCGCGTTTGCCGTCCACGAGACCGGCGGGACCGTGCGAGACCTCTTGCAGGAGATGACGGCGCACAACGCTCTCGGATTGGTGACGACAAGCAAGCTCTTTCTCATCGAACCGCCCCCGGCCGCTGCGAAAGACGGCATCGACGCGCTCGACACGCGTCGGCTCGATGACATCGTCGAAGCGCTGCCGGCTCACGCGATCGCCTTCGAGCACCGCGTCGACGCGGCGCTCGACGCCGTGCGGTCGGGGCGAGCCGATGCCGCCATCCTCGTCAAGCCGGCGTCGATCCCCCAGATTGCCGAGGCGGCGCGTCACAAGACGACGATGCCACCGAAGACAACGTTCTTCCGACCGAAACCGCGAACAGGATTCGTCTTCCGCTCGGTCGAATGCTGAGCGGCCAGTTCTCCCGCTAGATCCACCGCCAGCTGTTCGTAACGGAGCGAACGAGCGATTGGTCCTCCGACTGGCTCAGCGAGGTGAAGGTGACCACGTCGACGTGGCTTTGATGCTCGATGTAGAGCTGCACCTCTTCGGCGGACCGGTTCGAGGTCTTCAGCCGGAACGCGCAACTGACCTCGAGCGCATCGCCGAGCGCGAGGTGTGCTGTGCTCGTCACCACGTGCTGGGCATGCGCCTCGGCGAGGAGGACCTTCACTTGGACCGCCGCCTCGGCGATGAACGCTGATGCGGTCAGTTCGCCGGTGGAGGAGATCACGCCCACGGTGAGATTGGGCAGGTAGCCATCGGCGACCGGGCCGACGGCGAAGACCTTCAGACCTTGCTTCGTCGCTTGTTCGACTTGCGCGTCGAGGACGTTCGTCAGGCTCGGGTCGGCTTTCGTCGCCTCCTTCAAGATGGTGCCGATGTCCTGGCTGTCGAGCGGTACGTGGACCCACCGTGACGGCAGGGAGAAGGAGAAGCCGAACTGCTTCTCCGTCACGGTCACGCCCGCGCTCGCACCGGCTGCAGGGACGAAACCGACCGTCGCGAGCAACGCCAACGCGAGAACCCCAGACCCGGGCAGGCACCGCCAAGGTGCCGTCCGGCGCCAATGTCGCATCAGCGTCGTCGTCGGCGCGCGATCAACCGGGACATGATGAAATCCTGTCAGTCGAAGTCGTGAAGAACAGCGACGCAGTCGGACCAGCAGTCCTGCGCGAAGTGCTCAACTTCTGGGTCAGTCGACCGTCCAGGTGACCCCGGACCTCATCAGCCCGGCGAGGTCGCCGTCTCCTTTTCGTTCCGTCACGTCATCGATCTGACCGCGTGCCAGGTCGCCGTACTCGGGCCGGTCGATCGCACGGAAGACCCCGACCGGCGTCGGTTCATAGGGTCCTTTCGCGAGCCGCGACAACATGAACGCGAGACCCGCGTTGGCCCGCGTCTCGTCGTGAACCAAAAGTGCGTCCTCGCCCTCATCGGCGACAGCAACGATCTCGAGCGAACCGTCCGGCCGGAGGACGACGCCTCGCTCTCCTTCTGAGCCGAAGCGGATCGGCTCCCCGTGCTCGAGGGGGATCAGCATGTCGGCGCGGACATCCTTGCCAGTGACCTTCTCGAAGGCACCATCGTTGAAGACGTTGCAGTTCTGGTAGATCTCGACGAACGCCGAACCGCGGTGCTCGTGGGCGCGTCGGAACATCTCCATCATGTGCTTGCGGTCCATGTCGTGCGTGCGGGCGACGAAGGACGCCTCGGCACCGATGGCGAGCGAGATCGGGTTGAAGGGCTGGTCGAGCGAGCCGAATGGCGTCGACTTCGTGACCTTGCCGAGCTCGGAGGTCGGTGAGAACTGACCCTTCGTGAGGCCGTAGATCTCGTTGTTGAACAGCAGGATCTTGATGTTCACGTTGCGGCGCAGCGCGTGGATGAGGTGGTTGCCCCCGATCGAGAGAGCATCGCCGTCGCCGGAGATGACCCAGACGTCGAGGTCGGGCCGCGTGACGGCGAGCCCGGTCGCGATCGCTGGCGCGCGGCCGTGGATCGAGTGCACCCCGTACGTGTTCATGTAGTACGGAAAGCGCGCCGCACAGCCGATGCCGGAGACAAAGACGGTGTTCTCGCGCTTCACGCCCAACTCGGGCAACAAGAACTGCATCGCGGCGAGGATCGAGTAGTCCCCGCAGCCGGGGCACCACCTCACCTCCTGGTCGCTCGTCCAGTCCTTCCTACTCGAGGCGGGTGCGGCGACGTCGGTCATCTCGGCACCTCCTCGGACACCTCAAATGCGCTCAACAGATCGAAGATCGCCCGCTCCACCTCGGCGATGCGGAAGGGCGTGCCCTGCACCTTCGAGAGCGTCACCGCGTCGACGAGGAACTGCGCCCGCACCAACTGCGCGAGCTGCCCGAGGTTGTTCTCGGGGATGAGCACCCGCCGGTAGCCGGTGACCACCTCGCCGAGGTTCGCTGGGAACGGGTTGAGGTGCATGAGATGCGCATGCGCGACCTTCAACCCCCGCGCCCGCACGCGTTGAACCGCGGCAAGGTTCGCGCCGTAGGTCGAACCCCATCCGAGCACCAACAGCTCGGCGCCGTCGGGATCGTCGACTTGCACGGGCGGAATGTCGAGCGCGATGCCGGCGACCTTCTGCGCGCGCAGGTGGACCATGTGTTCGTGGTTCTGCGGGTCGTACGAGACGTTCCCCGACCCGTCGGCCTTCTCGATGCCGCCGACGCGGTGCTCGAGACCGGGCGTGCCCGGGATCGCCCATTGGCGCGCGAGCGTCTGCGGGTCGCGCACATACGGCCAGAACGAGGCCTTGCCTTCCTCGTCAACGTGATTCGGCTCTGCGGCGAACTCGACGGTGAAGTCGGAAAGCGCGTCGACGTCCGGCAACAGCCACGGCTCCGAGCTATTCGCGAGGTAGCCGTCGGAGAGCAGGATCACGGGCGTGCGGTACTTGAGCGCGATGCGCGCCGCTTCGATCGCCGCTTCGAAGCAATGCCCGGGAGTACGCGCGGCGACGATCGGCAGCGGTGCCTCGCCGTGGCGCCCGTACATCGCTAGCAAAAGGTCCGCCTGTTCCGATTTCGTCGGCAGTCCTGTTGAAGGGCCGCCGCGCTGCACGTCGACGAGTACGAGCGGGAGTTCCAACGAGATGGCGAGCCCGAGAGTCTCCGATTTGAGATCGACGCCCGGGCCGCTCGTCGTTGTCACCCCGAGCGCACCGCCGAACGCCGCGCCGAGCGCGGCGCCGATGCCAGCGATCTCGTCTTCTGCTTGGAAGGTGACGACGCCGAAGTTCTTCTGCTTCGCAAGTTCGTGTAACAGGTCCGACGCCGGCGTGATCGGGTACGCGCCGAGAAAGATCTTCAATCCCGAGAGCTTCGACGCGGCGAGCAAGCCCCAGGCGGTCGCGGTGTTTCCCGTGACGTTCGTGTACTCCCCCGGTCCGAGCCGGAAGGCCGGCACCTCGTACGACGCGTCGAACAACTCCGTCGTCTCACCGAAGTTGAACCCCGCCTTGAACGCGAGCGTGTTCGCCTCGATGACCTGCGGGCGCCCCGAGTAGCGCTGCTCGATCCAAGCGACCGTCGTCTCGGTCGGCCGCCCGTACAGCCAGCAGATGACGCCGAGCGCGAAGAAGTTCTTGCTGCGCTCCGCGTCGCGGGGCTTCGCGCCGGTCGGTTTGCACGCCTCGATCGTGAGTGAGGTCATCGGGAGCTCGTACACCCGGAATCCCGAGAGGCTGCCGTCTTCCAGCGGGTTCGACGCGTATCCGGCCTTGTCGAGGGCGCGCTGATCGAAGGCGTCGACGTTCAAGATGAGCGTGCCCGACTGCGCGAGCTCTGAGATGTTCGCCCGCAACGCGGCGGGGTTCATCGCGACGAGCACTGTCGGTTCGTCGCCCGGCGTCATCACGTCGTGGTCGGCGATCTGCACCTGGAAGGCGGAGACCCCAGGCAGGGTCCCCGCCGGGGCGCGGATCTCGGCCGGGAAGTTCGGAAGGGTCGCGAGGTCGTTGCCGAAAAGGGCGCTTTCTGTCGTGAAGCGGTCGCCGGTCACCTGCATGCCGTCGCCGGAGTCGCCGGCAAAGCGGATGACGACGCTGTCCAGCTTTTCGAGCTTGTGGCCTGGCGACCGTTCGACGGTGCTACTCAACGGCTGCCCCTTAAAAGATGGTCAAATGGCAGTCTACCTAGGCACCCCGGGGGTCGATGAAGGGCCGATCGGCCCTATGCGACCGTTATCGAATCGTCCAAATAGACGTCTTGGACTGCCTGGATGATTTCGACACCCTCTTCGAAAGGACGCTGGAACGCCTTGCGCCCGATGATCATCCCGGTGCCTCCGGCTCTTTTGTTGATCACCCCGGTGCGCACCGCCTGGGCGAAGTCGCTCGCCCCCTCGGATTCACCGCCCGAATTGATGAGGCCGATGCGGCCCATGTAGCAGTTCACGACCTGCCAGCGGGTGAGATCGATCGGGTGATCCGTCGTGAGCTCCGAATAGACGAGCGGATCGGTGCGGCCGAACTTCAACGCCGTGTATCCGCCGTTGTTCACCGCCTGCTTCTGCTTGATGAGGTCGGCCTCGAGCGTCACGCCGAGGTGGTTCGCCTGGCCGGTGAGGTCCGCCGAGAGGTCGTAGTCGGCCTCCGGGGTCTTGAACGCGGCGTTGCGGAGGTAGCACCACAACACTGTGAACAGCCCGTGGCGGTGCGCTTCGGCGAACATCTCGCCCACCTCGCGGATCTGGCGCGTCGCCTCCTCAGAACCGAAATAAATGGTCGCTCCGACGCCCATCGCCCCGAGGTCGACGGCCTGGCGGACTCTGGCGAACGGTACCTGGTCGTATTTGTTGGGGTACGTCAGCAGCTCGTTGTGATTGAGCTTCACGATCATCGGAATCTTGTGCGCGTACCGGCGCGACAAGATTCCGAGCCCGCCGAGCGTCGTCGCGACAGCGTTGCAGTCTGCGGCGATCGCGAGCTCGATGATCCGCAGCGGATCGAAGTACTCCGGGTTCTTCGCAAAGCTCGCCGCCGCCGAGTGCTCGATCCCTTGGTCGACGGGAAAGATCGAGAGGTAACCAGTTCCCCCGAGACGACCGTGTCGATACACCGCGGAGAGGTTGCGCAAGGTCGCGATCGGACGATCGCTGTCGAGGAAGACGCGGTCAATGAAATCGGGTCCCGGGAGAATGAGTTTGTCGCGCTCGATCGTCTTCGAGGTGTGATTGAGCAGACTGTCGGCTTCGTCTCCGAGCAGTGTCCGGACGTCAACTCCCACTTGCGACCTCCCCGAGTTCGCACCGCTCGGCGCGTTCGGGGGCGAGCCTATCTGCGTTGTTTCGTGGCTCTTCGGCGGCTCGGCGCGCTGAGCGCGGACAGCCGCTCGACCGCGTCGGACGTCTCAGGATCGGCATCCACGACCCGCTGGAACATCTCCCGCGCCCTCGGCACATCACCAGTTCGTTCGTAGAGATCGCCGAGCAGGTACCACTGGCGGATGTGACGCTCATGCGGCTTTGTGACCTTGCGCAGGGTCGCCGGCCCCAATAGCGCGATTGCCTCCTTCACCAAGCCGCGATCGGCAAGCGAACCCGCCATCACGATCCGACCCTCGGCCAAAACGTCGCTCGACGTTCCTGAGCGGCGGATCTCCGACCAGATCTCTGCGACCCGATCGTGATGGCCGAGCGCGCGTTCTGCGTCGGCAATCACAGGGTGTTGATCGACCGAACCCGTCAGTTCCGAGAACGCTCGCAGCTCACGCAGCGCCTCGTTCCAACGACCGAGCCGGTAGAAGGTGAGGCCACGCAGCTCCCGAACCGCGGCGACGTTCGCTGTGTCTGTTGGGAGGGAACGGAGAATGCGTAGCGCGTCCTGATACCGATCGCGCTCGTAGGCTGCGGCCGCTTCGGTGACTCGACGCTCGATTTGCGCGCGTAGGCGCCGAGATTCCGACGTCGCGATCTCGCCACGTATGTCGGTTGGTGCTCGCTTTCCTCGCGGAGCGCCACTTCGGCGACCGGGGGAAGTTCGGCGAGCTTGGCGTTCTTCGGGACGTGCCCAAGTGCGGTCGTGCGAACCAAGGACTCGATAACGCGCGCTCGCACGTTGGGGCTCCGCGGGACGATCGCGATCGCCACTGTCGCACCGCGGCGCGGGCCGCGCTCGCCGTTGTGCTTCCGGTGGTCCCTCCACGAGTCGGAACGCGCCCCTCCGGGCCACGCTCCCCCAATCGGCACGACCCCGCTCCGTCGCGGCCCCTCGGCCAGTAGTCGCTCGCCGACTGGGCCGACTTGAGTCTCGCGGTTGCCTCGAGCGTCGACTCGGTAGCGAACCCCGGACTGACGTTGTCTCGTCACGTTCGCGACCTCCATGCCCACGCTCAGCACGCTGTTCATGCTGCGGACGACGAAACGACGGCTTCCCTGCGCGATCCCGAGGCGTCGAAGTCGAATGTCGACCGCCACCGCTCCGTCGATCACCGCCTTCCCCGAAATCTCGGCGTTCGCGTTCCCCCTTTCTCGCGCTCGGATATTCCTTGGTCAACCGACGATCCGCTCTCGTTTCCTTCCCTACGTCTTTTGCCGCCCGATCGCCGCGCCTCCCGCGGTCGTAAGCGGTAGGTCGCCCCGAGCTCCGGTTCGAACGCGAACCACCCGCGCCTGAGCTAGCTGAGGCTCGGCTTCCGGGAGGTCGTTGGGAGCGAGTCGAATTTGTCGCCGGTACCGAAACACCGCGCCGCTTCTTCGATTGCTGCACACCACGCGCCTCCTTCGAGGCGCGTTGCCGGGGTTTTCGCGGCGACGCGGCACCCGACGGTTGCGCGCGATTTGCCATAAGTCGAACCTACTGGAGCGCGCATCGGCTCCGTTTTCCGAAATCTGGCACGCGGAAACGTGTCGGGTCAGAGACGCGAAAGAGCCTCCGCACCCGAAGCTCAGTTTGCTTTGGTGCGGAGGCTCTTTTCTGCGAAAAATTCCGGCGGCGACCTACTCTCCCAGGGGGTCTCCCCCCAAGTACCATCGGCGTGGGCAGGCTTAACTTCCGTGTTCGGGATGGGAACGGGTGTTTCCCCGCCGCTATGGCCACCGGAAACCTTGGCTCCAGAGCGACTTTTGAAATAGCAAACGTCGCTCAACGCGTGAATAACGCGACCTTTGAGCCTTCCATAGCGAGCACGAGCGAGAGTCCAAGCCCTCGGCCGATTAGTACCGGTCGGCTGAACACGTCACCGTGCTTACACCTCCGGCCTATCAACGTGGTGGTCTGACCACGGGCCTTACCAGGTTGACCCTGTGGGAGATCTCATCTTGGAACGAGCTTCGCGCTTAGATGCTTTCAGCGCTTATCCCACCCGCAGGTTGCAAACCAGCCGTGCCCTTGGCAGGACAACTGGCACACAAGAGCTGCGTCCGTCCCGGTCCTCTCGTACTAGGGACAGCCTTCCTCAGATCTCCTACGGCTGCATCGGATAGGGACCGAACTGTCTCGCGACGTTCTAAACCCAGCTCGCGTACCGCTTTAATGGGCGAACAGCCCAACCCTTGGGACCGGCTTCAGCCCCAGGATGCGACGAGCCGACATCGAGGTGCCAAACCTTCCCGTCGATATGGACTCTTGGGGAAGAT
>JBAVUF010000025.1:0-5323 GCA_049696635.1 Acidimicrobiales bacterium
GTCACACGGGGATGCACGCCGCCTGGACGGCGCCGGAGTCGCGCTCGCGAGCACCGGGCTGTTCGGGGTCGTCTTCGCGCTGGTGCGCGGTGGGGACGTCGGCTGGACGAGCGCCCAGATCCTCGCAGCGTTAACGGTCGGTGTCGTCGCGCTCGTTGGGTTCCTCTTCCAAGAGTCGCGCTCGGACCACGCGATGTTGCCGCTGTCGCTGTTCCGCAGACGCGGGTTTTCGGCCGTGAACGGTGTCGCGCTGTTCATGAGCTTTGGGATGTTCGGCTCGATCTTCTTCCTGTCGCAGTTCCTGCAGATAGTTCAGGGACTCTCGCCGTTGCAAGCCGGAATCCGGACGTTGCCCTGGACGGCGATGCCGGTCCTCGTCGCGCCGATCACCGGACCGCTCGTCGGGCGGATCGGCGGCCGCACGCTCATCACCCTCGGTCTGTTCTTGCAGGCGGTCGGGCTCGGCTGGATCGCGGTCGTCATCGCGCCCGGGACGCCGTACCAAGACGTCGTGCCAGCGTTCGTGCTTTCGGGGATCGGGATGTCGCTCTTTTTCGTCCCGGTCGCGTCGGTGCTGCTGTCGTCGGTACCGAGGATCGCCGAAGGGGTGGCGTCCGGGACGAACAATGCCATCCGCGAGCTCGGCGGTGTGTTCGGCATCTCCGTGCTCGGCGCCGTCTTCTCCGGCTTCGGCAGCTACGCGAGCCGGGTCTCGTACATGGCCGGTTTGGTTCCGGCGATGCGGGTCGGGATCGGCGTCGTCGCGGCAGGCGCGATCGTGTCGGCGGCATTGCCCGGACTCGAGCGGACCGAACAAGTCGAGGACGAACTCGAGCTCGAGGCGGCGTGAATCGAAAGGTCGCGCCCTGCGGAATCGTTCGCTTGCCCAGGTAGATTGGGGATATGGCACCGCAGAAAGAGCTGGGAGACAACGGTTCCGCAGGGCGGCTGACGGGCACCGACCGGGTGAAGCGGGGCCTCGCCGAGATGCTGCGGGGCGGGGTGATCATGGACGTCGTCACACCGGAGCACGCGAAGATCGCTGAGGACGCCGGCGCGGTGTCGGTCATGGCGCTCGAGCGCGTGCCGGCGGACATCCGTCGCGAGGGCGGCGTGGCGCGCATGAGCGATCCGGCGCTGATCGACGCGATCCAGCAGACCGTCACGATCCCGGTGATGGCGAAGGTGCGGATCGGCCACTTCGCCGAGGCTCAGATTCTGCAAGCGCTGAAGGTCGACTACATCGACGAGAGCGAGGTGCTCACTCCCGCGGACGAAGCGCACCACATCGACAAGTGGGAATTCCAGATCCCGTTCGTCTGTGGCGCGACGAATCTCGGCGAGGCGCTCCGTCGGATCTCCGAGGGCGCGGCACTGATCCGCTCGAAAGGCGAGGCGGGAACGGGCAACATCGTCGAAGCCGTCCGTCATCTGCGTTCGATCCTCGGCGACATCGGAAAGATCACGACCGCTGACGCGGCCGAGCGATACGCGTGGGCGAAGTCGTTGCAAGCCCCGATCACCCTCGTCGAAGAGATCGCCGAGACAGGACGGTTGCCGGTGCCGCTATTTTGCGCCGGGGGTATCGCGACGCCGGCCGACGCGGCGCTCGTCATGCAACTCGGTGCGGAGGCTGTGTTCGTCGGATCGGGGATCTTCAAGAGTGAGGACCCGCCCGCACGGGCACGGTCGATCGTCGAAGCAACGTCGCACTTCAACGACCCGGAGATCCTGGCGAAGGTGTCACGCGGCCTCGGCGCACCGATGATCGGTGCCGAGATCGCGACGCTCGAAACGAGGCTCTCAGAACGCGGCTGGTGACCGAAACGACGGTCGCCGCGGTGAGCACCCGGCGAGAAAGCGCGATGGACGGAATGCCGTTGGTGATCGGCGTGCTTGCGCTGCAGGGCGACGTCGAGGCGCACGCGAGGCTCCTCGAGTTGCTCGACGTCGAGGTGAAAGAGGTGCGCACGCCCGCCGATCTCGACGGCATCGACGGGCTCGTGCTGCCGGGTGGTGAGTCGACAGCGCTGCAGTTGCTCATCGAAGGCGCGGAGCTGCGCGAACCGATCGCCAAAGCCTTGGCGGACGGCTTGCCGGTGCTCGGCACCTGTGCCGGGATGATCCTGCTCGCGCGCGAAGTTCTCGACGGGCGCACGGATCAGTGGAGCTTCGGCGCGATCGACATCGGGGTGCGGCGCAACGCCTTCGGTCGTCAGTCGGAGTCCTTCGAATCCGACCTTGAGTTCAGATCGGCGGAAAACGGACCGATCCACGCGGTTTTCATCCGGGCGCCGTTCGTCGAATCCGTCGGTGACGACGTCGAGGTGCTCGCCGAGATGACGATGTCCGACGGCAGGTCGCGTCCGGTCGGGTGTCGTTCGCAGAACGTCACCGTCGTCGCGTTCCATCCCGAGCTCGTCTCGGATCCCCGCGTGCACGCGTTGTTGGTCGACGACGCGCGCCGTCGTGTCGATGCGTTGAAGGAGAGTCACGAATGAGTGTGAAAGAGCTCGGTCACCTTGTCTTGTACGTGAGGAACGCCGAACGATCGGCCGCGTTCTACCGGGACGTGCTCGGCTGGCATCAGGTCGTCGGAGCAGGCTCCGACGTGGCGTCTCCGATCCCATTCCCCGTCGCGATGTTCAGCAGTGGTCGAACTCACCACGAGCTGTTGCTGATCGAAGTCGGCGAGGACGCGCCCGGACCACCGAGAGGTCGTCACACGGGCCTGTACCACTTCGGCCTCAAAGTCGGTGACAGCGACGCGGACCTGCGGGCTGCGCTCGATCAGCTCCGCGCGGCCGGCGCGACCGTCGTCGGGGCGTCGGACCACACGATCACCCACAGCGTCTACATCGAGGATCCCGACGGCAACGAGATCGAGCTCTACGTCGACGTCGAGGGCGCCGACTGGAGCGACCCGGAACAGCTTCTCGCGGAGATCAGACCGCTCCGGCTCTAAGCGGTCAAACAGCGTGCTCTGCTCCCGCCCGGACGATGCGCACGCGCCCGCTCACCGAGCGGATCCTTAGCGCGAGCTCCGGTCCCGACGGCAACGAAAGGTCGGGCTCATCGTCGAGGGCGATCTCGGACTCGAGCGCTCCCGAGATCGCTTCGGCATCGACGTGGAGCGCGGTTCCCTGCGCGACACCGACGAGGACCGAACCACTCACGGTCGTCAGGGTCGCTTCACCCGAGATAAAAGACCCGACGTGCAGGCGACCGGCCGCCGTCTCGACGTGTAGGTCGCCCGCAACGGTGCCGATCTCGACCGAACCCGATGCGGATCGCACCTCCAGCCGGGAGCGGACCTCGTCGACGTCGATCCGGCCGCTCGCCGTCTTGATCTCGGTATCGGCCGAGACCGAACCGACGTGCACCGAGCCCGACGCCGAGTTGATCGAGGACTCTCTGCGAAGCGACGGGCATTCCGTGCTGCCGCTCGCGGTGCGAATGCGGACCTCGCCGGCGGCATCGTCGAGCCGGACCGATCCCGACGCGGTCTTGATCGACGCGTCGACGAATTGTCCGCGGGCGACGATGTTCGCCGACGCGGTGTTGATGTCGAGATCGGTTCCGTGTGGGGCGCGCACCGCGACGTCGACTCCGCCGGTCGAGATCAACCAGCGCAAGAGCGACCCGAGCCCGTTTCGGTTGCCGGTGATCTCGACGTAGACATCGTGGCCACCGTCGCGGGCGGTCGATTCGACGCGCGCGTCGTCGAGGACCGATTCGTCGACACCGGGCCTGGTCATCGTGAGCTCGACCACCGTCTCCGGCTCGTCGTGCGTGCTGACCTCGACCGAGCCCGACGGATCGCCGACGTGCAGGCGCACCTTGCCCGTCGTCGCGAATCGTTCTTGACGCATGACCTTGCTCCTTTCGTCTTCCAATGTCGTTTCCTTGCCGCCCTCAGCCGCGTCCGTAGCCGGTGAGGCGACGACCGACGACAGGCGTCGATGGCCGCGAACGTTGACTGAGCGCGCGCACGATGTAGCTGTTGACCGAAACGCCCTCGCGTTGGGCCGCTTGTTCGACGCGCGCCTTCAGCTGTTCGGGAAGGCGCAAAGTGATGCGCGCCGCTGCGTCATCTCCTTGTTCCTCGACCGACCCCTCCGGTTCGTCGACGTAGATGAGCTCGGCGTCCTGCCCGGCGAGGCGGACCTCGACGCGTCCGTGGGGGAGCCGGTCGTCGATTTCCGCGGCGATCTGTCCGAGGAGTTCGAGCAGGGTCGCCGTCACGGGCCGAACCATCGCGTCGGCGAGGCGCTCGGCGACGAGTGCGGTCGCGTCGTCCCCGAGGGAAGCGACGCTGACGAGGTCATCACGCAGCGCGGCGACGACGTTCGAGATCCTCATCGCCGCACGCTCCGATCCGGGTTCAGGGTCACCACGACTCCCTCATGCCGACGAGCGAGGGGTCGAACCGGGCAAACGCGAGCTTCGTGCCGACGCCGATCAGTACCTCTCCGAATCGGTTCACCCACGGACGCCGCCGCGCAGGAAATTGAGGCAACACGCGCCGTGTCGACGCCGGACGTGTCGTCCTTTGGCGAGCGAGAGACTCGATGAGCAGGGGATTCATGACGTTCGGACCTCGTGTGACGTCGATTCACTGTCGTAATGACGTCACTATGACATCACGCGGACGTCGCGTCAAGTCCGCCGGTCGGCGGTTCTGAAAAGCGCGATACGTCGGCGAATAATCGCCAGGCAGGTCTTTCGGTTGGTTAGGTGAACTACGAGTCGCTACCGAGGTAGTTCGGCGCGTCGAGGACTCCGTAGAGATCGTGGGGGTGGTTCTCGCGATACGCGCCCTCGCTCACCCGAATGAATTGCGCGCGTTCGTGGAATTGCGGGATCGTGCGCGCCCCGACGTAGCCCATCGCCTGGCGTAGGCCACCAACGAGCTGGTGGACCACCTCGTTGAGTGGCCCGCGGTAGGGAACCGCTCCTTCTACGCCTTCGGGGACGACCTTGTCCGGATCGATGACGGTCTCTTGCGCGTAGCGATCCTTTGAGTACGAGCGCGTCGTCATCGCCGGGAGGCTCCCCATCCCGCGGTAGCGCTTCATCGGTCGGTTGCCGATCATCGTGATCTCTCCTGGGCTCTCCTCGACGCCGGCGAACAGTCCGCCCAACATCACGGCCTGTGCCCCCGCACCGATCGCCTTGGCGATGTCCCCGGAAAAGCGGATCCCGCCGTCGGCGAGGATTCCGACCCCGTGACGGCGCGCCTCGTCGGCGCACTCGCGGACCGCGGTCCACTGCGGAACCCCGATGCCCGTGACGACGCGGGTCGTGCAGATCGACCCGGGGC
>JBAVUF010000026.1:0-3159 GCA_049696635.1 Acidimicrobiales bacterium
GCGGATACGAGCGCGTCGCGAAATGCCCGCACGCGCTGCGGCGCGCTGCCGCGCAACCCGCGAGAAAGACCGCCCTCGGTCGGGTTGAGGGGGATGAGGTTCACGTGCGCCCGCAGGTCGCGGGCGATCGGCACGAGCTCCATCGCGTCTTTTCGCCTGTCGTTCACGGCGTCGATGAGCGCCCACTCGAGCGAGATCCGTCGACGGGTCGCTTCTAAGTACTCGTGGCAGACGGCGACGAGCGCGTCGATTGGGTAGCGGCGGTTGAGCGGAACGATCGTGTCGCGCAACGCGTCGTTCGCCGCGTGCAATGACACCGCCAGGTTCACCTGTCGATCGAAGCTGGCGAGCTTTCTGATCCCGGGGACGACGCCAACGGTTGAGATCGTGACGTGTCGCGCGGCGAGTCCGATCTCATCGATGATGCGTCGCGAAGCCTTCTCGACGTTGGCGAAGTTCGCGAGCGGCTCGCCCATCCCCATGAAGACGACGTGGTCGAGGCGTCGACCGAACTCGAGCGCCGCGCGCCCCGCCAGCGCGACCTGCTCGACGATCTCGCCGTGGGAGAGATGACGGGTGAAGCCGGCGTCGCCGGTCGCGCAGAACGTGCACCCCATCGCGCATCCCGCCTGGGAGGAGATGCAGGCGGTCGAGTGCCGCTCGTGGTGCATGAGGACGGTCTCGATCCGGGCGCCGTCGGGCAGCTCGAGAAGCCACTTGCGGGTCGCGCCGTCGTCGGCCGTGAGATCGCGCGAAACGCGAAACGCCGGCGCGAGTTCCTCGAGGTCGTTGAGCCTGCGTCGTAGCGCGACAGGAACCTCGTGGATCTCTCCGGGCTCGGCAAATCGGGTCAGGAACGCGTGCCGGATCTGCTCGAGGCGAAATCGCGGCAGGTCTGGGAGCAGCGTCGCGAGGCCCTCGCTGTCGTAGTCGTAGCGGCTCATCGCTTCGTCATCGTTTGCGTCGCACCGACCGAGCGTAACGACGAGGGCAGTGCCGCTCGGTGGTGGGCGAGCCGTCCGGTACCGTCGGGGGCCGTGGCGCGCAGGATGAGCAAAAAGGCGCGGGCGCGCATTGTCGCCGATCGGCTCGCTGCGCTCTACCCGGGCGGCGCGGACGAGCTCACGGCGCTCAGCCACGAGAGCGCCTTTCAGATGCTCGTCGCGACGATCCTCTCGGCGCAGACGACCGACGAACGGGTGAACCTCGTCACCCCGGCGCTGTTCGCGCGCTATCCGGAGCCCGAAGATCTCGCCGGCGCCGACCTGTCGGAGCTCGAGGAGATCATCCGCTCGACCGGGTTCTTCCGCGCCAAGTCGAAGAGCCTCGTCGGCATGGCGCGCGGCCTCGTTGAACGATTCGGCGGCGAGGTTCCCACGGCGCTCGAGGACCTCGTCACGCTGCCTGGTGTCGGGCGGAAGACGGCGAACGTCGTGCGCTCCGTCGCCTTCGGCCTGCCGGGTCTTCCCGTCGACACCCACGTCGCCCGGCTGGCGCGGCGGCTCGACCTGAGTGCCTCTTCCGATCCCGTCGTCATCGAAAAGGACCTCGACTCGTTCTTGCCGGAAAACGAGTGGGGCGTGTTCAGCCTGCGGCTGATCCTGCACGGCCGGCGCGTCTGCACGGCGAGAAAGCCGCGATGCGCCGATTGCGTGCTCAACGACGTCTGCCCGAGCGCCTTCACCTTCGACACCTCGCCCACGAAAGCAAAAAGTGTGGACGCTACGAGCGGCCGGGTTCGAGCAGGCGGGCGATCCGCCGCGTCGCGCCGATGAGCGCCCGTTCGATCGCGTAGAGCTCGTGCGCGGTGGAGTCGTCGCGCGCCGCCTGCGCCGCGTCACCCATCGATGCGACGCGTTTTGCGAGGTCTTCGACTGTCTTCGATATCGACGAGAGTTCCGAGCGCTCGATTGCCACCGTCCTCCTTCGCACACTCCGCCTGCGCGATTCAGTATCACCGACAGGCCCTCGGCAGACGGCCGGACTGGCGCCGGCGGGAGCCGGTGGCCGGGACGGGAGGTGGGGGCGATACCGTCTCTGGGTGCCCGCAAACCCGCGAAAGCTCCGCGAGGTGCCCGAGTCCTCGTCGGTGAAGCAGCCCGTGACGATGGTGAACGACCGGATCCTCGTCCAGCTCCCCGATCCCGAAGGCGAGCGTCGCTCGCGTGCTGGGATCTTGATCCCGGCGACCGCGCAGCTCACGAAGCGCCTCACCTGGGCCGAAGTGATGGCGGTGGGGCCGAATGTGCGCACCGCGAAACCCGGGGACAAGGTGCTTTTCAATCGCGAGGACACCTTCGAGGTCGAGGTGCAGGGCGAGGAGTACCTGATCTTGCGCGAACGCGACGTCCAGGCGATCGCCACCGAGCGCCTGGACGGGGGAACCGGCCTTTACCTGTGACGCCGGTCGTTGCGACGGTCCTTTGGGGGCGCCGCCGCAAGGAGACGACGTGATGGAGATGATCACCGTGCTCGATCGCGACGCGACCTACGCCGCGATCCGCACCGACAAGGTCGGCTTCGAAGAACCGGTCGACGTCGTCCGCGTGAGCGGTCCGGACGCGCTGAGCTACCTGCAAGGACAGGTCTCCCAGGACCTCAGCGGTCTATCGCCCGGCGGCGCCGTCGAGACTCTGGTGCTCTCTCCGCAGGGGAAGCTCGACGGCTTTGCGTGGCTCGTCCAGGTCGCAGACGACGAGGCGATCCTTGTCTCGCCGCTCGGGTTCGGTGAGGCGCTCTACGACCGGTTGCGCAGGTTCAAGATCCGCGTCAAGGCCGACCTTTCCTTGGAGGCCTGGGAGCGCGCCGTGCTCCGCGGCCCGAAGGTCGCGATCGGCGTCGCCGACCCGGACGTCGTCGCGATCACCGTCGACTACCCGGGCTATCGGGGCGTCGACCTCGTCGGCACCGAGATCGCGCTGCCCGACGACGTGCCGATCGGCACCGACGAGGGTTTCGAAGCGGCGCGCATCGAAGCGGGAATCCCCCGCATGGGCGCGGAGCTGACGGAAAAGACGATCCCGCAAGAGGCGGGGATCGTCGATCGCACGGTGAGCTTCGACAAGGGTTGCTATACCGGCCAGGAGCTCGTCGCCCGCATCGACGCGCGTGGCGGCAAGGTTCCGCGTCGCCTCGTCGGCCTCGTCACCGACGGTGCGT
>JBAVUF010000027.1:0-2041 GCA_049696635.1 Acidimicrobiales bacterium
CGATGCGCGCGTAGAGCAGGCGGAGGTAGTCGTAGACCTCCGTGACCGTGCCGACCGTCGAGCGCGGGTTGCGCGACGCCGATTTCTGGTCGATCGAGATCGCGGGCGAGAGCCCCTCGATGAAGTCCACGTCGGGCTTGTCCATTTGGCCGAGGAACTGCCGGGCGTACGACGACAGCGACTCGACGTAGCGGCGCTGGCCCTCGGCATAAATCGTGTCGAATGCGAGAGAGGATTTCCCCGATCCCGAAAGCCCCGTGAAGACGATCAACCCGTCGCGGGGCAGTTCGAGCGAGATGTTCTTCAAGTTGTGTTCGCGCGCGCCGCGGATGATCAAGGAATCGGGCATCGTGGTGAGGATACGGCTGCGGTGCGCGCCCGCCGGTCGGAACCCTTTCCCGGCTCCAGGGAATTTGCCCCAGGCGGTCGTCCTGACGCAGGTAGGGGCGCAGCGGTGCGAACCCCTTCGTTCCCGGCACCCGGCGAACGACCTCCCGTCAGCGGCGCCTAGTTAGAGGCCGAACGGCAGCGGAAGAACGAGTTCGACGTTCCGGTCCGCGGCCGTTCCGGCCCGGTGCGTAACCATGCCCGCCCAAGGGACGTTCGCCGCGAGCTCGCGATGCAACGCCGCGAGCCGCGCCAGGCCTTCGGCGTCTTCTGGGTCCGGCGCCGAGTCGTGGTCGACCATCGTCGACAGCACAGAGAGCGATCCGTTCGCTCCTGCGACGAGTTCGACGACGCGCGCCTGGCAGGGCCAGTCCGCCATCGCCGCTGTCGACACCTCCCAGATCCCGGCCCTTTTGTCGTAGGGACTTGGCCAGAAGACCACGGCGTTCAAGTGACGGTGACCGTTCAACCACAGCACCACGTTGGCGAATCGGTGCAGCACCGATCGAACCTCTTCTGCGAGCACCCTCGGCTGGTCGTCCTCGGTGCCTGCCGGGTCCTGGCGGGCGTTCGTGAGCGTCGCCAGTCCGTGATGCGAGGCGAGTACGACGAGCCGATCCCGATTGGCCGTCCGTACCTCGCGGCCGTCCGCGGCGCGAAAGCGCGAGTGGACCTCGGCGAGACGCTCCTCAAGCCACGCGAGCTGGCGCCGACCAAGGCTGCCGTGGTGGTAGCCATCCAAGTTCGTCGTGTCGAGAAGCACGATGCGGATCGCGTCCCCCTCGTCATGAACGGCATAGGCCGTCTGGTCGCGCAAGTTCTCGGCGCTGTAGCCGTGACCCGCAGGCTGCCCCGCTGCGCGCAGGTGCGCGGCGACGAATTCGGCCCGGCCGACGAGCTGTCGAGCCGGATCGTCTACCACGGTGCGTGCCGTGCCGGCGAGGAAGCGCTCGGGATGTGAGAGCAACTCGTCCTCCCGCGAGAGCAGGTCGGGACCTTCCGGCGGCTCGACTGCCTTGCGCGCGCCGACGACCGCCGCCCGGTACCCGTCGGTGGCAATCGCGGTGCCGAGCACGAGGCCGTCGTGGTTGCCGAAGCACGACAGCCAGGGGACGGTCAAACCGCTTGCCCAGAACGGTGCCATCGCCTGTTCGAGTAGGCCAGGTTGCTCGGGGTATCCGAAGTCAGTCTTGAAGTCGTCGTCCTCACCCGGATCGGGGTGCCAGTAGAGGCGGCTCGGCCACCCTGCGGCCTGCACGCCGTCGTATCCGGGTTTGCCAGAACCCGGGTTGACCTCGCCTCCACCGAGAAGCGAGACAAACATCGCGAGCTCGTTCGCCTGCGCGTTGTCGATGCTGTCACCGGTAGCGAGGACAAGGCCGACCGGCGCGCCAGTCTCCGCACCATCGCCAAGTCGGCCGACGGTGCGGATCATCATCTCCACGGCGTGCGCCGCCAGTGCCTCTTGCGGACGTTGTGCCGGCACGAACGTGCCCGCGCCCTCCCGCCCGATTAGCACCTGGAAGAACTCGAAACGCCCGGGCGACTGCACGTCCGCGATTTGGAAGTCGGTGAAGTGAACGAGACGAAGGATGCTGCGCGCACCCGGTCCGAGCGCGCTGCCAAGGTGGCGCGGGTCGCAGACGAGCCGCGG
>JBAVUF010000028.1:0-6179 GCA_049696635.1 Acidimicrobiales bacterium
GTTGTCCTGCGAGCCTCGGTGCCCGGCGCGCTCGTGGTCGCCGGCGGCTTGTTGTCGGGCGGCGCGTCTTCCACCGCGGTCAATCTCTTGAACCCGGTTTCCGGCTCCGTCAAGCCGCTCGGACAGCTGACCATGGCGTCGCACGATGCCGCCGGTGCGGTGATCCGTGGGAAGGGGTACGTCTTCGGCGGCGGCTCGTCGGCGCCCTCGAACGTGGTCCAGCGAATCGAATCCCGCGGAGTACCGTCGGCCAGCGCCGAGGGGATCGTCGCCCGTCTCCCCTCGGCGCGAGCGGACGCGGCAGCCGTGACGATCGGGGAAACGACGTATCTCGTCGGTGGATACGACGGCAGGTCAGCCGACGGCGGCGTGCTCGCGACAACCGACGGTGTGCACTTCCGCTCGGTCGCGCGACTAGCGCGATCCGTCCGCTACCCAGCTGTCGCGGCGATCGGCGGATCGATCTACGTGTTCGGAGGGGACCCGGTCGGAGGCTCGCGGTCCGGACCGACGCGCATGGTGCAACGGGTCAATACTTCGAATGGTCGCGTCAGCGTCGTCGGCTCGCTGCCGATCGATCTCGCCGGCGCTGCGGCGGTGAACATCGCAGGGACTGTGTACATCGCGGGCGGCGAGACGAACGCCGGGCGAACCTCGGGGGCGATTCGCGAGAGTCGGGCGATCTACGCGTGGGATCCACGAACGGATCGGGCGCTGTTCGCGGGTCACCTCTTCGTCGCGGTGTCTCACGCGGGAATCGCCGTCCTCGGGCGGCGGGCATGGCTCGTCGGTGGCGAGACCGCATCAGGCGCCGTGACCGGGGTCGTGCAAATGCTCGAGCCGAACGCGAAGTTCGGGTTCGCCGGTCGGCCCGGCGCGGGATCGCCTTACTACGGAGACACGTTGCTCATCGCGGATCGCGGCAACGATCGTCTGTTAGCGCTCTCAGATCGCGACCGCGTCGTCTGGCAGTACCCATCGGCGCACGCCGCCGCGCCAGCCGGCGGCTTTTACTTCCCGGACGACGCGTTCTTCATCCGACATGGGTCGGCGATCATCTCGAACCAGGAAGAAAACGACACCCTGGTGGAGATTGGGTATCCGTCAGGGCGCGTGCTCTGGAGCTACGGCCACCCGCGCCACGCAGGGAGCGCGCCGGGGTACCTGAACACGCCGGACGACGCGTACTTGTTGGCCGACGGTGAGATCACCGTCGCCGACGCGTACAACTGCCGCGTCCTGATCATCGACCCGGCGACCAAACGCATCGTCCGACAGATCGGGACGTCCGGCGTCTGCGCGCACGACCCACCGAAGTCCATCTACTCACCGAACGGTGACACGCCGCTTGAGAACGGCAACCTCCTCGTCTCAGAAGTGACGGGATCATGGGTCGACGAGTTCACGACGCGCGGCAAGCTCGTCTGGTCGGTGAAGCTGCCGATCGCGTATCCGTCCGACCCACAGCAGCTCAGCGCCGACCGCTTCCTCATCGCCGACTACGCGTCTCCGGGCGCGTTCGTCGAGTTCAACGCGAAGGGAGTCGTGCTGTACCGCTACGAGCCGACATCGGGCCCCGGCGAGCTCAACCGCCCCTCGCTCGTCGAGCGCCTGCCGTCGGGGGTCTTGATGGCGAACGACGACTACAACGAGCGGATGGTGGCGATCGACCCCTCGACCGGCGCCGTCGTCTGGCAGTACGGGCGGACGGGCGTGCCGGGAAAGGCGAAGGGGCTCGTGGACACGCCGGACGGGTTCGACCTGCTCGGGCCGGGCGGCAGCTTCCCGACCCACCCCGCGACGGGCTAGGAAGAGCGCGAAGCCGCAGCTCCGGCCACCGAGCATGGCTCGTACCAGGTTCTTTGCTCGACAGACCTGGTCAGAGCGGTTACGGTCTACGACCCGTGGGTGGCCGTCCGACGTTCCCAGTCGCGCGCCCGCGCCTCCTGGGCCGAAGTCGGATCGTAAAGCGCGCCGCGACGGTTGCCGTGACGCTCTTCGCGACCGCCGTCGTCGCGATCCCCTCCGCCGCCGCTTCGAGCAACGTGAACGGCGACAAGAAAAAGATCGTGCAACTCGAGGCGCAAATCGAGGCCGCGGGGAACCTCTCACAGACGCTCGTCGCCCAGTACGACAGGCAACTCGAAAAGCAACAGCAGATCCACGCCGCAATCCTTGCGACCGGACGTGCGGTCGTGAAGGAGCAAGCGGCGACAAAGCGCGCGGCGAACCGGTTGCGCGAGCTCGCCGTCGACGCGTACGTCTACTCGGGGAGTTCGGGCGGGGTGGCGGCATTGATCGGTGTGCCGAGCTCGCTCTCAGACGTCGCTTCTGTCTATGCGCAGCTCGCGTCGGGCAAGCTCCAGACGGCGGGGACGACGTACCTCGTCGATATCCACACGCTTTCACATCAACGCGCGGTTCTCGGCCGGGAACAAGCATCGGTCGAGGCGGTCATGCGCCAGCTCATCCCCGATCAGCATTCCGCCGAGGCGGCGATCGCGCGTGAGGAAGAACAGCTGCTCTCGGCGAAGGGTCAGTTGAAGGTCGCGCTCGTGGCGGTCTTCCGACAGCACCAGGCCCAAGAGCGCCAGGAAGAAGAAGAGGCCGCACTCGCGAAGCGCGCGGAGGTGGCGACCGCTTCGGCGCCGTTGCCCGCACCTACCGCGCCGAGCTCGCAGAACAACGCGGACCCGGGTGCGCCAGCGGGATACGCGAACCCTCTGCGGGCGATCGCCGGGCTCACCCCCGAGCGCATCGACCAGGGCGTCGACTACATGGGCTACGGGCCGATTTACGCGATGGGCGACGGCGTCGTTTTGAGCACCGTGAACGGGGGTTGGCCGGGCGGCACGTTCATCACCTACAAGCTCGAGTCCGGACCCGCGGCGGGACTCGTCGTGTACGCGGCGGAGGACATCAATCCCAGCTGTTACATCGGCGAACAGGTGAACGCGAACACCGTCCTCGGCACGATGTACGCAGGTTGGACGGGAATCGAGACAGGATGGGCGAACGGTTCCGAGGGCGACACGATGGCGATGACCGCCGGCCAGTTCGGCGGCGGGAACTCGACGGCGTTCGGGTGGAACTTCGACCAGCTGCTCGTCTCCGTCGGCGCGCCCGGGGGCATTCTCGAGTCCAGCCCGACCGGCGCCGTGCCGTCCGGATGGCCCACCTGGTGAACTGACCTGCCGTTCGGCCGCGACGGCCGAACGGATGCCTTGGTAGGTAGCTGGTCTCCTCGGCTTGCGCACTGAGGCCATCGGGGTTCGTGCACGATCGACGGAACCCTCGCGATTGGACTTCCCTAACGCCTGCGATCTGGGTAGCCGATGCATCGCGCAAACGAAGCGGGGGATACGGGGATGTTCCTCCTCCGTCGCACATTGAACTCTCGTCGCACTCAAGACCAATGTCGGAATAGTTACCTTTGATCCGTAAAGAAGTCCTCGAGCTCACTGGAGAACACCTATATGTCTGAACCGGCCGACCACACCCACGTTGCGTCGAATGGGCGAACGGAACTCAGCCTCGACGACATCGCCATGTTGCATGGGGGCTTTGCGCACTTCATGTTGGAGATCTCAGATCGCGCAACCCGTTGTTATCAAGCTGCGCAGGCGAGGAACTCAAGGGTCGCCAGACACCAGCTGAGCGAGCTGACGAAGGTTCTTCGGTTGTCGGTAATGGTGCGACCTCAATACGCGGACGCGATGGAGCACTTCATTTCTGAGGATCTTGCGAAGGTGAGCGCGACGATCGCGAACGAAGACTGGGGCAACTTCGATGAGCAATGGGAGGCATTCACGATCGCGGTCAACGACCGTCATGAGGAGTTTGACCACGGATACCTTGTTTGGCAGGTACCGAAGAACGCCACGAGCGACTTGGATCTCGAACCCCGGAACATAACCACTGGACCTTGAAGGCGAGCGCGAGCGAGATGGGGTCGGCGGGAACCGACTCGCCGCGATCGGCCGCCTTCAAGAGCTCTTCCGATGCTTTGGTAAAATGATGCTTGCAGCGCGGGGTGGAGCAGTCTGGTAGCTCGTCGGGCTCATAACCCGAAGGTCGGAGGTTCAAATCCTCCCCCCGCCACCAAGGAAAAAGCGTTGCGAGATCTCGTCGAGAAGTACGGCGAAGGACGCCCGGACGGCTTCGGCGTCACATTTGGTCAACTTCTGGACCGATGGCTGGAAGAGTCGGAGCGGATGGATCTCTCCCCGACCACAATGCGCACCTACCGTGCCCAAGTGGACCAGACCATCCGCCCTCGCCTCGGCAAGGTCGTGCTCGCCCGACTGGCGCCGAAACACCTCGACGACCTCTACGGGCAGATGAAAGACGAGGGACTATCGCCAAAGACCATTCGCAACCACCACGCCATCATCTCGTCCGCTCTGCACCAAGGCGTGCGTTGGGAGTGGGTCCGTGAAAACGTCGCAGAGAAGGCGAAGCCGCCTCGCGTTGCGCAGCAAAGAGTCAAGGCGCCGTCCGTCGACTCGGTCCGTTCGGTAATCGAAACCGCCGAACAACGTGATCCCAGGCTCGCCCCGCTTCTGATGCTGGCCGCCCTGACGGGGATGCGGCGCGGGGAGCTGTGCGCCCTCCGCTGGACGGACGTGAACCTTGAGCGATGCGAGCTGGACGTGTCCAGATCTGTCGTTGTCGTCCCCGGCGGGCTCGCCGAAAAGACCACCAAGACCGGTCGCCTCCGCATCGTCGCCCTTGATGCAGTCGGTATGGCGCTGCTGAAACGCCATCGTGCGAACGTCGAGACGTGGGCGGAACAGGCGGAGGTTGAACTTGCCGATGATGCGTACGTCTTTTCCCATGCCGTTGATGGTTCGAAGCCGTTTCGCCCCGACAACGTCACCGGCTTTTTCACCCGCGTGCGGGACTCACTCGGGTTGCGCGATGTACGTCTCCACGATCTCCGGCACTTCACCGCCACGCAGTTGATCGGTGCCGGCGTCGACGTGCGCACTGTTGCCGGGCGGCTGGGTCACTCGGACCCGTCCGTCACCTTGCGCGTGTACTCCCACGCGCTCGAAGAACGCGATCGAGCTGCAGCCGACATCATCGGGCGGGTGCTCAGCCCGAGTCAGCCCACACCCGCAGAACTGGAAACGGGATGACCGAATCCGACGAGATCACCATCACCGGCGTCGACTTTTGGGCTGACAAACCGGAACAGCTCGCGCAACTACTGGCGTCTCACGCGTCGGTGATCCCTGACCCGAGTGGCCGGCCCGCAGCGCCGGATCAAATCGCGGTTCTAACGCTTCCCGCGCTCTGGGCTCAGAACGCGAGGGAACTGCGAGACGCACTCGCCTTTGCGGCCGGCGGAGCGCGTCGCGACCGCCATCGTCACGCACCGCGAGTGGTGCCGTCGCCGCCGTTGAGGACCGTCTCGTGTTCACAGTCGAGGAGGCCGCTCAACTCCTCGGGACCAGCCGATCCTTCGCGTACGAAGCAGTGCAACGCGGCGACATTCCGTCGATGCGAATCGGTAGGCGGATCCTCGTCCCCAAGGCTGCCCTGGAACGATTCCTCGCGTCGTCGGCGGACCCGAGTGGAAGCGGGCCCTCTTGAGGTTTGTCGTAGATGGCGTTAGTACACGATTATCGTGAATCAACGCCAACTCGAACAACTAATTGCTATAGTTGGCTCAGTTACACGTTTCTCGTGAACTGGAGCCAACCATGACGAAGGACCGTGGCCTGGAGCTGCTCAACCAGCTCACCCAGGAGGGTCGCACCGCCGTCTCCGCCACCGAAGTCCAGACTGCGATGGGCCTCACCCCGCAGGCAACCTCCAACCTGCTCAACCGTCTGACCCGGGCGGGCCTGGTTGATCGGGTGGCGGCCGGCCGCTACGCCATCCGCCAGCTCGGAAGTCTCGGCACGGCCGCGGCGTGGGATGACCTTGGCTCCGCCGTTGCCGCCGTTTTCGCCCCGCACCCCCACCGCATCGGCTTTCTCACCGCCCTCGACCACCACGGTCTCCTGGTGCGCCCGGTGCGGCCGGTCCAGGTGGCGAGCCCCTTCCGCCCACGCGAGAAGTCTCTGACCGGCCGGCCACTCCGCGTTATCCGGGAGCGTGAGGCGACGGTGCTGATCGGGACCCAGCCACTCGGTCCCTCTCGGCTCGCCACCGTCGAGCGAGCACTCCTC
>JBAVUF010000029.1:0-5037 GCA_049696635.1 Acidimicrobiales bacterium
GTGCCGCGGAGCTCCCTTCGGCTGCGCCGCGTCGGCAGGCCACGCGGCACCGGGTTCGCCTCGACGGGCGTGTCGGCGCGGGCGAGCAGATATCCATAGAACGCCGAGACGGCCGCCAAGCGACGCATGACTGTCGCCGGTGCGAGTCCCGACGTCGCGTCTGGGAAGCGCACGACGTTTTCCGCACCGGGTCGAGCTCTTTGCTGTGTTGCGACGAAGGCCATGACGTCGGCCGGCGTGACGTTGACGGGATCCTTTCTGACGACGCCGAAGAACGTCTTCAGGTCGTGTGCGTAAGCGCGGACAGTGTTCGGCCGGGCGCGACCCGAGGCGAACTCCAAGAACGCGTCGATGAGCTCGTCACCGAGCTCGTATCGGACGGCACCGTCGTCGCGGACGATGCGACGCCACTTCGGCTGAAAGACCACGGTCATCCTCCTCGTTCAGGCCTTGGTCGGGGAAGTCTCCCCGCACCTTCAGCCGAACTGGCGGATCACCCGTATAAGTCGATTACCCGTATAAGTGCCGAAGTGTGACGCGGTTACCCGGCGTACGGGGACACTGTTTTGGCGAAATTTGTCTTCACGCTATGGGGCGCGAGATGCAGCCGATCATTCGGAGGGATTACGCGCATTCGATCCTTGCGAGGGACGAAATCGGTGTTCTCCCGGATCAAGATATCGGCCGATGCGACCGATGAGATTTCAACTGCCCGCGGCTCCGCGGCGTCCCTGACCTGCGGCGGATCAGGAAGTCGAGCCTGCTTAACCTCAGAACCAGCTTCGACCAGCCGACGAACAAGGCGCCAAGGGTGACCAACGAACCGACTCGAAACCGCGCAAGGTCTAGGAGAGTGGAAATGACGATGCATGTCCGGCATGTCGCAGCGATCTGGCTCGCGCTCGTGGGAGTCGCGGTACTGTTCGCGGCCTGCGGAGCGCCGTCCACACCGGGGGTCGCGAGCGCTGGCTCATCGTCGACCACGAGCTCGCCGCCTCCGACGTCGGAGAATGCGCAGTTCGCACGATTCGGGTCCTGTATGCGTTCTAACGGCGAGCCTCAGTTCCAGAACCCGACCGCGAACGGCAACACGATCGGGTTCACGGTGTCGCCCAGTCTCGGGATCGGTACTCCGCGATACGCGCGAGCTGTAACCGCTTGCGAGCGATATCTTCCCTTTTCTGCTCAGAACCTCGTATCCCCAAATCTCCCGCCTGGCATGGTGCAGCGGATTACCCCAGCCGATGAGGTCGACTATCTGAAAGCCGTCGACTGCATGCATTCCCACGGCTTCCCGAGCATTCCCGATCCGATGTTCACGGGTGGCACCGTTCACGTCGCAGTACCCGCGAGCATCGACGAGAACTCTGCGCTATTCCGAAGCGCCCTCGCGACTTGTCGGAAGCTGATTCCTTCGGGATTGCCTTACAGCCATTGACAAAAAGGCCGCGTTGCGCTCCCGCCCATACCAGGATGTTCCGGGTTGCGGCGTCATCGATTCTCAAACCGTCGCCGACGCGCCAGCGTCGGTGTTCTGCGCTTCATCGAGTGTCAAAGAACGCGCGGGTCAATCCGTCGCTCAATCTCGCTCCGAGGTGCCGCGGTGGCAGATAACGGGTCCGAGCGGCGAAATGAACGGTTACGACACATGGCAGATCGTTGAACGGGTCGCAGTCCGAAGAAATCGAAACCTTCACCCTTCGTTTCGCTTGGCTCTCCGGGTCATCACTTCACTCGTCACGTCGGTACTCGCCGCTGCGTCTGCAGGCATGGTGCGGACGGCGTTGCGAAATCGTGAAGCACAGCAGTTGAGGCCCGGAGCACGACCGCAACTCGGTCGAGGATCTTCTCCGAGCGTCACCTGACAGAGCGCTTCGTCCACCCGGCGCTGCGTGCGGCTCGACGTTCGGCCGCAGCTTGGAAAAAAGCACCCGTCCGGGCCGAGGGCCAACTGACCCTGCCCCGAAGAGGATCTTGTCGCCGGACTCTTCAGACTTTTCGTCAGGCGGCAGTGCGCTGAATTCGACTCGCAAATGGCATAACGGGTGCAGTCATGTTCGGATTTGGCCGAGTGGCCTTGATCTCGCATTCGTTACCGAAAGTGGTGCCGCCATCACCGTGAGCGGTTCGACGTGGGCGGACACGTGATCGACAACAGCGTGCCCTCATGTTCAAATCTGATTGTGTCGATGATGTAGGACCCTCGCCCGTACTGACTCAAGAAGATCTCGATGATGCGTTTCGATGTCTCGATCTCTACCCCGCCAGAATGAAAGAGATCGTCACACCTTTTGAACTTGGCTGTTCGCAAAGATCTTTCTCCACCGCCGGAAACTGAGCAATGAGCCTTTACATAGGCAAACGAGAAGTCGTCTTTCTCATCAGCATTGCCGCTCTCGCCGCTTTATTCGGTGACTGGGCGTCTTATGAGTTTGGTTCTAAAGGTCCCGCAGCGACACAACCAACCACCAGCTCCACGACTTCAACCTCTGCCCCGGCGTCCTCTCCATCATCTCTTCCGGTTGCGGCGCCGCCAACAACCAAACCTCCACACACGAAAACCTCTGTCACAACACCAGTGACCACAACGACACTGACGCCAATGCATCGTGTCGAAACTCATCGAGTCCAAACTTCTAATGGAACGACAACCACAACTGGAACGACAACCACAAAGCCACGCAGCACGACCACGACAACCACCGCAAAGAAAAAGAAATCCGGATCAACCACGACAACCAGCTCGACGACGAGCACTCAGCCTTCGACGGCAACGACCGGCACGACGACGACTACCACTCAGCCGAGATCAACGACTACGACAACGAAGCCGCCAACATCCACGACCACAACAACAAGGCCGCCTGCCAGCACCACCACAACGACACGTCCGCCAACGACAACCACCTCTACGACTACGACGACTCAGGCGCCGACAACTACAACGAGTTCGACTACGACAACGACAACGACAACGACAACGACAACGACACTTCCGCCACCGCCACCACCAACGACATGACGCTTACTTATCTGCTTGTGAACAGCACTTCAGCACGCCACGCTCGAACGTGACCGGACGATCGCCGAGAGGTAGCGCGCGCTGATGCGATTGGAGCCCGGGCCAAACGTGGTCCCGATCGACGGTGGTTGAATTCACTATTCAACGTTCATTCAACGCCGGGGCACTCGCTGGAAGATTCCGTTACCACATTCCTGCGTTATGCCAGCTCAGAGCTGGGGTCGGAGGGGGGACTTGAACCTCACCGCCGTTGCGGACACCAGCCCCTCAAGCTCCGCGAGAACATCTTTGTGGAGGTACCGCGTCTGTCCTTGCAGGTCATGTCGGTGGAACGGTCCGTCGCGCTCGACCTAATGCCCCCAAGTCCGCGCTGCTGTTTAGCAAGCGTTTAGCAACCGACTCACTAATGAGCCGCTACCACGACCTGACGACGCGATAGTTGCCTCTATGGGATCGATCGTGGGACCGCGGCCGGCATAACCGGAATATTTTTGACATTGAGGAGCATCATCTGAGAAGCGTCGTCTGATCTCCGTCGACGACGACGACGTCGTCGTCTCGAAGGGCGAAGTGTTCGATCCCGTTTTGTTGGAGGTTCCTCGAAAGTGCAGTGCACTGTTCGGTTTCTGGGTGACCCGGGCTGTCGACGTGGGGAACAACGATGAAGTCGATCACACCCAGGCCGTCTTCGCGGGCGAGCTCACCGTAAGCCCGTTCGACGTCTACACGATCATCGACTGTGTCGAAGATAGAGATGTCCTCTCCAAGGACACAGACGCCCGCCGAGTAGCCCCCATAAACGAAGGAGTCGGATGCCAACGCGTCGACGAGCATCCTGTCTGTCCCGCTCGATTCCAACGCCTTTCGCAGCACGAACGCGCTCCCGCCGCGCACCCAGACGAGATTCGCTCCAGCCAGCGCCCGCCCGACGTCGTCCCTGCCGAAGTAGTCGCGTAGATCGAGCTCTCGGCTGCGGAATCCGAGCTCGCCGAGAGCCGTCAGCTCCCTCTCGACCGCTTCGTCCCTCGCGTCTGCGTACGCGTCACAGGCGTTGGCGAGGACGATCGCTTCCCCCCCTTCGCCCGCCATCTCTTTGAGGCGCTCCGGGAATCCTCCGATGCGAAATGAGGACAGGTACAACCGCACGCGTCCATGATCTCGCAGGAAAGCGCCTTTGCTCCTCGACGCTCTGTCTCGTCAGTGAGGAGCGAAGTGATTAGTGATATTTGACCGTCCCCGACCGGCATGTCTGAAGGAGCGGGCCGTGTCAATCCTCGCGATAAAGCGATTCTTGCTCGTCGATGCCCTGCGATCCGACTGCACAACCTGAGTGAGGGCGCGCGCCGTCGAGGCGCCGGGGTCAAGGTGGAGCGCCCGGAGTAATGCGAGGACGAACGACCTTGACGCCGGCACCGAGTGGCGCAGGATGTCTCAGGTTTTGGTCGGCGGTCGCTAAGCGCCGTTGGTTCGCACCAGGTTCTCTCGCGTCAGAGATCGTGAGAGGGGCAGGCTCGGTTGCCGAGGCATGTCTTCGCTGAGTCGTTCAGCATGGTGTGTTCCGGCCGCGAACGGGCGGGCTCAATCACTTTCTCGGCTGCGCCACTCCTTTGAGTGGGAGCCCT
Organism: Acidimicrobiales bacterium; assembly: GCA_049696635.1. Lineage (GTDB taxonomy): Bacteria > Actinomycetota > Acidimicrobiia > Acidimicrobiales > Bog-793 > CAVRXQ01. The sequence goes on from JBAVUF010000029.1 coordinate 4,645, forward strand.
GCCGTTAGCCGAGCTCGCGCCCGTCCGCGCCCGAGCGTCACGCCGCTCTCGGGCTCTTGAGACAGCGGATCTCTCCGTCTCTGAGCCCGTAGTAGACGAGCGTGAGGACCTTGCGGGCGACGGCGACGGTGGCCTTGTTCTTGCCGCGTCGTTCGGCGATCGACTGGAACGACCCCTCGAAGATGCCGCCGTGGTAGCGGGCGACGGTCTCGACGGCCGCCCAGCGCACAAGGCGCGAGCCTTGTTTGGTGATCTGACCGCGGTGGACCTTGGTGTCGGACTCGCGATGAATCGGAGTGAGCCCGGCCCACGAACAGAGTGCCTCTGGTGAGGAAAAGCGGGTCACGTCGCCAATCTCCGCGACGAAGATCGCCGCCATCACCTCGCCGACGC
>JBAVUF010000030.1:0-4361 GCA_049696635.1 Acidimicrobiales bacterium
CCTTCGTCGGACCAGATCAGGCAGCGCTCGAAGCGATGCTGGCCCAGATGACGTCGGGGGCACCTCAATAGTCACGGCGCTGTCGCCATCGAACGTCGGTTCGGGAACCCAAGGCGCGTCCCCTAACAATCAATGTGTGAGGACCCCCTCGCATCTCGCGTGGGCAACCATTCGGTTGTCACAACACCCAAGCGAGAGCAAGGAGGTCCTTCATGAGCATGGTAGGTGGGCTCGATCTGCACCGACAGCAGATCACCTTCGACGTGTTGGACGTCGAATCCGGAGAGGTCTGGCGCGGACGTCTCTGGCAGCCGGACCGGTTCCGGTTCCGTCACTGGCTGCAAAACGAGGTGGCTCATCGGGCCGAAGGTGGTCCCGTCGCGCTCGCTGTCGAAGGCTGCACCGGGTGGCGCTATGTAGTGGAGGAGATCTCCGCAGCGGGCTTCGAGCCGTTCGTGGCCGAGCCGGCCGACACCCAGGCGGCGCGGGGAAGAAAGAAGCGCGCGAAGACCGACCGCTCCGACGCCTGGCTGCTCCGCGAGCTCCTGCAAGCAGGCGAGCTTCCCCTGAGCTGGATCCCGCCCGACGCGGTCCTCGAGTGGCGCGAGCGCGTGCGGCTCTACAAGTCCTTGGTCGACCAGCGCACGCTTTGGTGCCAGCGCATTCACGCCGAGCTCTATCACCACGGGGTCGCCGTCCCCGAGGGCGCCATCCGCTCGGAGAAGACCCGCGCCCTGCTCTTCAGCAACGAAGTCCAGCTCTCGCCGGCGGGACGCGAGCGCATCGCCGCCGGCTACAAGATGATCGACGCTGCCGATGCCGAGGCACAGCCCTTGAAGCGCGACCTCAAACGCTTCGGGGAGCGCCAGCCCGCCTGTCGAGCCTTGGCCGACGCCCAGTACGGGATCGGGGGGCTGCTCGCCGTGGTGCTTTGGTCCGAGCTCGGAGACTGCCGGCGCTTCTCGCGCTCAGAGCAGGTGGTGCGCCACAGCGGTCTCGACGTGACCGTCGACTCCTCGGACCGTCGGCGCGCCGGTGGGTACTTGTCCCGCCAAGGACCAGAGACGTTGCGCTGGGCTCTCTACGAAGCGGCGAAGAACTCTTCGCACCGGCGCAGTCCCGATCACGACTACTACGCACGCGTGAAGCAGCGTCACGACGGGAAGATCGCCGCCATCTCGGTCGCCCGTCAGCTGGCGCGGCGCTGCTATCACGTCCTGCGCGCCGTCGATCGCGAGCTCGTCTACAAGATCCCGGCCTGAGCGCCACTTTTTCCGGCTGCGACGAACAGGGTCGCCCCAAAGAACATCAGGGTCTCAAGCGGTCAGCTCCTGCCACGCGCATGCCCGCCGGCACTCGTGCCGGTCGGCCTCATAACACTGACGCGACCGCTCTCCCAAAAGGGGGACACCCGATCACGATTGTTGTCGCCGACGAGCGCAGTCTCGCCGAGCACCTAGGTAACGCAGGGCGCCCCCACGTCGTCACCGATTCGAACTTCACGAGGAACCGGCCACCAGACCGCGCAAATGCACGCGCGAAAGAGGGACTTGCCTTTCGATCTCACACAGGTAACGCGTGTGAGGGAGAACTGCGGCGTATCCCTCAAGTTTCGTACTGGGGCACGCGCGACAGAACGCTGCACCGAAAAACACACTTTTCGGATCGCGCCTCGCGACCGGTCGAGGTAGCGCGCCTTCGGCCCCTCCTTGCGTCCCATAATTTGTCCCATAATCCAGGCGCAGTTGAACGGGACAGCGTGGACTGCCTGGACACATTGGCTGATGAGAGCGGTCTCGGTGGACCCAGACGATGGCCTGGACGCTTCCTAACGCTCTGCAAAGCCCTCCACACCGGTTCGATTCCGGTCGCCGCCTCGACATTTGTACGGATCTCCTCGTTGCATCCCGTAATTCGTCGCCGCTCAGATTGCGGCGATGTGGTCCGAACGCCGCGCAAGGGCGGAGCACTCTGGTCGCACGCATCGCCCCTGAATGAAATGCTCGCTGGCAGACGTATCCCAATAATCCAAAACGAGGCGCCTCAGAAGCGTCCATGACCGCCGGGTCTACGCGCCGCTCCTCAACGAAATGAGCGCCTAAATTCCCGAGGTCGGCGCGTTCTCGACCAATCGGAAGCCGTGACACCGCTCAAAGCCGAGCGACTCGTTGAGATGAAGGATCGGCGCGTTTTTGACGTCGTTGAATCCGGTGATCCGACGACCGCCTTGCCGCCGAGCGAGCGCCATCGTCGTGAGCTTCAAGGCTCGAGCAAGTCCCATTCCTCGTGACTCGGGGACGATGCCCGTGAACCAGGTGTTCCAGGTCCGGTCTCGTTCGCAGGAGATGCTCGCCAAGCCGACCGGCGCGCCATCACGCGACAAGATCAGCACGCCGGGTGGATTCGGGGTGAGAAATCGGACGAATCCGGCGGAAAGACCTCCACTGGCGGCTGAGTCCTTGGTCCCGCTGATGCACCTTGTTACTAGCCCGACGAGTGAGTCCCAGTCGCCGGCCATCGGACTCGACGGCCAACTCACGACGTCAACGCCAATTCGCTGGCGTGTCTCAGCCGCGGCCTTTTCGAGCTCGTCGGCGTCCTCTTGCAGATCTCGCGCCATCCCTGTCCGGTGTGCAAACTCTTCGAAACCTCTACGCCTCGCCCATTCGAGAGACGAGACGTCCGCGTCGTTCAATCTCCCTCGCACCTTCGGGCGCGGATGGCACTCCCGCGCGAACCTCATCGCGCGCTCGAACAAATACCCGCCGAGACCCTGCTGGCGAGCATCGGGCGCGACGCTGATTCGCAGCGAAAAGAGATCCGACTCCTCGGCGCGCGTATCGAGAAAGCCGACAACACGACCGTTGTCTTGCCCGACCTCGGTCAAGGCAAACCGCGATGGCAGGGCCAGTTGATAATCAAGCGTTCCCGGCGAGACAGGCAACACGGCCGATTCGAGCTCTGCGACTTGTTGCGCGTGTCCTGTTTGGTACTTGGCAATCTCGACGTGTCTAAAGCGCGCCGATGGTGCGTGTTCCATCATCGGGGCACTCTCTCACAGGGAGCACGAGAATGACTCGTACTTGGCAATCACAATTGGCAATCAATTCGAGTCGACTCGCTAGTCACCAACACGACGGCGAGAACGACGGCCCAGCTCAAAGCCGCTGTGGCGGACTAGAAAGACCCACTGGACGAATCCCGTCGCCCTTTCAAGATCGCGCCCTAGTGCAACGGCTCGATCTCGTCCGCGGCGAGCACCTCTAAGCCTCAATCCACCGATTGACCCCGGTCAACGCGTGGCCGGTTTCCCATAGCTGAATGAAGCAGGCACCGACGGGGCCGTCTGAGTTGAGCGTGTGAACGATCAACGGTTTCGTCGCCCTCTCGGTTTGTCAGCGCAACGGTGTTCGTCTGCGGCTGCGCCCGACCGCGAGCCAACGTTCAGCCCGATGCAACGCGAACGCTGCGTAGCGCGCTGAGCGCCCGGTTGAACTCCGCCGCCCAAGGCCAGTGCTCTGGTGCGCGCAGTGTGGGTGCGCCCGAACGGTTGACGAGACGGGCTGGGACCGACAGCATCCGGCAGCGCACGGTGCGCGCGACGACAAGCGTGCCGTCCTTCACGACGCCGCCCAAGATCGCGGTCCAGCGGAGGAGGTCGTGTGCGAGCACCGCGCAGCAGAGCCACGCCGCGTTGGCGAAGAACTGACCCGAGGGCACGTGCTCCATCCCAGCCCCCTCTTTCAAGTCGCGGATCGCGAGCTCGATGCGGGCGTGGTCGCGGTGGAACGAGTCGAGTTCGACTGCGGTCCCTTCGAGATCGGTGAGGAAGGCGAAGTGCCGCCAGTCGGGCCAGAGCTTTTGCTCCGGACCGACAAGACGCGTGCGGCGGACGACGAGGCGGCGTCCCTTGTAGCTCGTCTCGGCCACTTGGGCGATGCCGTCCTCTGTGTAGTCGATTCCGACCCAGGCCTCTTCGTCGATGGCGGCGATCACCTTTCTGATCGCCTCGTTCCCGCAGCGCACGGCCATCGTGAAGCGCACCTTCAAGCGCCCGAGGAGCCTCAAGGTGTCGTTCGACCAAAAGCCCGAGTCCATTCGCAACACGATCTCGCCCGTTGCCCCCGCCCGGCGGAGGCGTGGCACGAGCTCTTCGATGAAGCGGCGGGCGCCACGCGAGGTGTTGGCCGAGCCCTTGCGCATCCGAGCGTGCAGCACCTCTCCAGTGTCTGATCGTGTGGCGAGGATCGGGTGATAACCGCGCACGTGCGTGTAGCCGAAGGCTGCCCCTTGCTTGTGCTCACCGCAGACCTCACAGACCGTCGAGTCGACGTCGACCACCAAGCGGCGCGCCCCCGGGC
>JBAVUF010000031.1:0-4049 GCA_049696635.1 Acidimicrobiales bacterium
ACCATGACTGTCCCGTCACTCAAGGACGCGAAACCATGGGCCACGCCTTTCGGAATGAATACGGCCATTAGGGATTCGCCGTCAAGCTGCACCGTTTCGAACTCCCCAAACGTGGGTGAGCCAATTCTGAGATCAACGACCACGTCGAACGCTGCCCCATTTGCGCAATACACGAGTTTGTCGTGGTCAGAGGGCGGTTCTTGGAGGTGCAAGCCGCGGATGACTCGTTCGTGCGATCGAGTGTAGAAACGCTCGGGCCAAGTGGTCGGGATGTCGAGTTCGGTGAACCATTCCTCTTGATAGTTCTTTACCAAGATGCCCCGGACATCCGTATGAACCTCAGGTACCAAGCGCAGGACGCCGGGAATGATGGATTTGTCGAGGCTGATCACCGTCACTCCACCGAAAGGACTGTCGCGCGCAGAGTCCACCTCCGCGTGCGGTCACCTGAACCAACTTGTCGTTGTCGCGAGTAGGGATTCTACGCTGGCGGTTTGCTACCGACAAAGGCGGGACGCCAGCTTTGCGAGCGCTGTCCGTATAAAGAGAGCACCTACAAACGGTAAGGAATCGCTACTCTGGCCAAACAACAGCGGAGCTCGAGAAGGCATCGACCGATGAAGGTAGTCATTCTGGCCGGAGGTTTCGGAACGAGACTCTCCGAAGAAACACTCGTGCGTCCCAAGCCGATGGTGGAAATCGGCGGCAGGCCGATGCTTTGGCACATCATGAAGCTCTATTCGGCGCACGGATTTAACGACTTCATCGTCTGCTGCGGCTACAAGGGTTACGTCATTAAGGAGTACTTCGCGAACTACGTCCTTCACGACTCAGATGTCACCTTCGACTTGAAGTCCGGAGCTGCCGAGATCCACAACCGAAACGCTGAGCCGTGGACCGTCACCCTCATTGACACTGGCGAAGGTACGCAGACAGGAGGTCGTATCAAACGTGTCGCCCCATATCTCGAGGATGAGGAATTCGCGATGACGTACGGCGACGCGGTGAGCAATGTCGACCTCAGCGCCGTCGTTGACTTCCATCATCAGCAGCAGACGAAAGCGACGGTCACAGCGGTACGACCACCTGCTCGTTTTGGCGCGATCGAAAGCGACGGTGTGCGGGTCAGGCGGTTCAAGGAAAAGCCAGCTGGACAGGACGCGTGGGTCAATGGCGGGTTCTTCGTGTTATCGCCGGACGCCCTCGATTACATCAGCGGAGACGGGTCTGTCTGGGAACAGGAGCCTCTCGAACGTCTCAGCAGTGAGGGAGAGGTAGCGGCTTTTCACCACGAGGGTTTCTGGCAGAACATGGACACTTTGCGCGATCGAAACGCACTCGAGGAGCTTTGGGCTACGGGAAACGCACCTTGGAAGATCTGGTAAGGCCGGCTCGGTGCGCGAACCACTGGCACAACTTGTCGATCGGAAGCTAGGGCGACGAAGGATCCTCATCACCGGACACAGCGGTTTCGTCGGTTCCTGGCTCTCGTTGTGGTTACATCGAAGCGGCGCCGAGCTCGTCGGTTGCTCGTTGGCGAGACCGATCGATATCGGACCAATGCCGCAGATCGACGGCATTGTGGAATCACACGAACTCGACATTCGCGACGCTGCGTCACTCGAGCGACTCGTGGCGCAGACCCAACCCGAGGTGATTTTCCATCTCGCCGCTCAGCCGCTCGTGATCGCGTCGCTCAGCGATCCCCTCGGGACATTGCTGTCAAATGTCATGGGGACCGCCCATCTTCTCGAGGCCGCTCGGAAGGTCTCGACCGTCCGAGCGGTCGTTGTTGTGACGAGTGACAAGTGCTACGCGACGAGCCGCCAACCCCATGTTGAAGGAGATCCGCTTGGTGGCGATGATCCCTACAGCGCGAGCAAAGCAGCAGCAGAGATGGTCGCTCACGCCTACCGCCACTCGTATTTTGCGCAACTCGGAATCGGTGTTGCGACGGCGCGTGCCGGCAACATCCTTGGAGGAGGTGATTGGGCGACCGATCGCTTGATTCCGGATTGTGCCCGGGCGCTGCAGTCGGGTGTGCCGGTGATTCTCCGCCATCCCGACGCCATCAGGCCGTGGCAGCATGTGCTCGACGCGGTGTCGGGCTACGTTCAGCTCGCCGCCGCGCTGCTGGACGATCCGACCCAGTTTGCTGCGCCCTGGAACTTCGGGCCGCCTCCGGAAGCGTCGCTTACGGTTGGAAAGGTCGTTGGAATGCTTGTCGAAAAATGGCAGGCGGCGGGAACGTCGTTTCCTGATCCCATCACCGACACAGATCGGCACGTTCCCGAGAGGGACCGACTAGAGCTCGTAAGCGACCGGGCGACCACAGCCCTTGGTTGGTCCCAATTGTTGAGCGCCGACGAAGTAATCGACTGGACTGCGGATTGGTACCGTCTCGCTATTCATGGACAAAGTGATCCAACGGAGCTCACAACCTCGCAGATCTCTCAATACCTCGACAAATCCGTTGAGGCACTCGCCCCGTCACACCTCTGACGTGAGTGCCGCTCGCGTGGTCTGTTCAAGAAGGCCGAGGGGATTGGATCCAGCGACTCGCGGGCTTTGATCTCGCAGATGCCACCCCAGCGGGAGACTTGCATCGTCCTGACTCATTCGAGTGGTCGGCGGGAAGGGCCTTTTGTAACAAACGCCCGACAGGTCTGCGGAAACTCTGAATTGCGCGATCACCGGCACCGGCAGGTGAGCTGCTGGCGATCGGCAGGCTCGGATTCATGAGAAGGACGTCGGGGGATCGGGAACCCGGAATCTCGAGCCGTCTGCGTTTGGGTGGCCTCGTCCAGAACGCGATGGCGTTAATGATTTCTGGCGCCGGCACCGCTGTACTCGGCGTCGTCTTCTGGGGAATTGCGGCTCATATTGCGTCTGCGAAGACGATCGGCCGCGCGTCCGCCGAGATCGCAGCGATGACGCTTCTCGCCACGTTGGCTCAACTGAGCTTCGGTCCGATTTTTGAACGCTTTCTTCCCGTCGCCGGTAATCGGACACGCACCTTTGTGTCGCGAGCGTATGCGATGAGCCTTTCGTTCGCCTTTGTGGCCGCGATCATCTACCTGTCGGTGGGATTCGGGGAAAAGTACATTCCCTCGTACTTCGCTGCGCGTGCACTTTTCGTAGTCGCAGTTGTCTTTTGGACGATTTTCGTCCTTCAGGACTGGGTGCTCACGAGTCTGCGAGCCACCCGCTGGGTTCCCGTGGAGAACATTCTCTTCGCGTTCGCGAAACTCGCTCTCCTTCCGGCGCTCGTCGTAGTGACCGCAAGGCAAGGCATCTTTCTCGCCTGGACGATTCCTGTAGTCGTGGCTGTCGCCGCGGTCAGCTGGTATCTGTTCCATCGGGCGATACCGGCGCACGAGACATCGAGCCCGTCCAGCGAGAAGCTGCCGCTGTTTCGCGAAATCACTCTTTTGTCGTTCGCGCAATACGCCTCGTTGCTCGTCAACACGTTTTCGTCGACGATCATCCCCCTGATCGTGATCGCGCGACTGGGCGCCGAAGCCAACGCCCACTACTACTTGCCGGCGCTGATCACCGGTGGCGTTGCTCAGCTTCTTTGGAGTCTCGAGGCTTCGTACTTGGTGGAAGCATCGACGGACCCGAGTGCGTTGCGGCAACATGCAAATTCTGCGATCCGGGTGGCGATCGTCGTCCTCGTGCCCAGCATCGCGGTCGGCGAGATCTTTGCCCCGGATATCTTGCGAATATTTGGCACCACCTACGTCCTGCACAGCACGACGTTGCTACGGATCCTTCTCCTGTATCTGCCCGGAACCGCAGTGACGGCGTTCTATTCCGCGTTTGCGTGGCTGGACAAGCGCGTCTGGTGGCTGGCCGGGCGGGAGCTAGCGAGCGCGGCGATCTACTTCGGTGTGTTGTTCGCGTTCATCGGACACATCGGCATTCTCGCGGTCGGATTCGCCGCGCTGATCGCGACCGCGGTCCAAGGGATCCTGTTCCTACCGGTCTCGATCAGGCGTTACCGCATGATCGGGAGGGCCGACACCGGGTAGGTTCATCGGCTCGCG
>JBAVUF010000032.1:0-8033 GCA_049696635.1 Acidimicrobiales bacterium
CCATCATGTCGCCGCGCCCTGCCCGCGTGGACGGAGGGTGTTTACGAGCGCGGCGACCCGCGCCAGCCGGTGCTTGCGTGGCACGGCTGCAGCGCTGAGGCGCGGGTTGGCGATCTCGTCGACACCGAAGTTCATGAGCGCCAAGCCGGTTCCGAGCAACGCGAGGCACAATCCGGGCGGGACGAACCACCACCACGCACCGAAAGAGAGCGCCTCGGCGTTCTGCGACCAATAGAGCATCGTGCCCCAGCTCCATGTCGTCACCGAGCCGACGCCCAAGAAGGCGAGTCCCGCCTGGATGAGGATCGCGTAGAGCACGGTGATGAGGAACTGGGCGAAGATGAGCGGGATCTCGTTCGGGACGATCTCAAACCAGATGATCCGGGTCGTCGACTCACCGGCGATGCGGGCCGCCTGCACGTAGTCGCGCCGCCTCAAAGACAGCGTCTGGGCGCGCATGATCCTCGCCGTCCACGGCCAAGCGGTGACGGCGATGACGACGGAGATGACGAGTGTCCCGGCACCGTGCAGGTAGCCGGCGAGGACGATGACGAGAGGCAGCGCCGGGAGGACGAGGAACACGTTCGTGAGCGTGGAGAGGATCTCGTCCCAGACGCCGCCCAAGAACGCGCTGAGAAGCCCGAGTGCCACCGCGACGAACGTTGCGATCGCCGAGGCGACGAACCCGACGATGAGCGAGACGTTCGTCCCGTCGACGAGCTGGGCGAGGACGTCCTGTCCGGTGTCGGTCGTTCCGAGCAGGTGGGCGGCTGAAGGGGCCGCGTAGGCATTGGGACCTGTCGTCGAGGGGTTCTCGACGAAGTGTGGCCCGATCAGCCCGAGGAGGACGAAGAAAATGAGGATTCCCGCCCCGATGCGCACCTTGCGGGAGCGGAACGCGTTCGCGAGCCACCCCCGGGAGCGCAACTGGACATCCATCGGCGTCGCCACGGCCACTGTCGCCATCAGCCGGCCTCTCGCGTGCGCGGATCCATCGTCGCGTAGACGACGTCGGCAAGGAGGTTGGCGAGCAGGACGAGGATCGTGATCATCAAGAAGATCCCCTGCATGAGCGGGTAGTCCTCGTTCTCAACCGCCTCGAAAAGGACGTAGCCGATCCCGGGGTAGGAAAAGACGACCTCGGTGAGCAACGCGCCGCTGACGATGAATCCGAGCGAGAGCGCGAACCCGGCCATGTTCGGCAGGATGGCGTTGCGTGCCGCGTACGTGAAGTTGACCCGGTGTTGCGGGAGGCCCTTCGCCTCGGCGAGGAGGACGTAGTCCTCGCCGAGCGTCGACATCATCACGTTGCGCATCCCGAGCAGCCAACCGGCGATCGAGCTCAAGACGATCGTCAGCGCAGGGAGCACGCCGTGATACAGGGCATCGGAGATGAACCCCCACGTGAAGCCGATGTTCGTCGTCGGCGAGTAGCCGCTGCTGAGCGGAAACCACCCGAGATCAACCGCGAACACCGTGAGGACGATGAGGCCCATCCAGAAGTAGGGCATCGCCGAGAGGAAAGAGCTCACGGGCAGCAAACCGTCGACCCAGGTGCCACGCCGCGTGGCGGCGAATATTCCGAGGAGCGTGCCGATAAGGAAGCTGAGCACCGTCGAGATGCCGACGAGCGCCAGCGTCCACGGCAGCGCGCCACGAATCACCGTGCTCACGGGCGAGGGGAAGAACGTGATCGAGGTGCCAAGGTTCCCGTGGAGCACCTGGTCGAGGTAGCTGAAGTACTGAGAAACCAAACCTTGGTGGTTGTCGATCCCGAAGGCGATCGTGAACGCTCGCAGCGCCGCGGGTGAGATCTGGCGACGGACGCGGTTGAAGACCAGCTCGACCGGGTTACCGGGCATGAGGCGCGGGATGAAGAAGTTGATCGTGATCGCGACCCACGCCGTGATGATGTAGAAGCCGAGTCGACGCGCGAGAAAGCGCACGGCTACTGAGGCTCCGACGGGAGTGCATCGATTGATACCCGGCGAATCAGCGGACGCAGCGTGTCGTTCGCGATGGCGAGGCCGCTGAAGACGCGTTCGGGGTCGCCAGACCAGATCGGGTCTTCGTGCTCGACTGACAGGGTGCCGTCGAAGCCGATCTGGTAGAGCGTGTCGACGATGCGCGTCCAGTCGACCGCGCCGCGTCCGGGAACCCGGTATTGGTACCAGCCGTTGTCCCAGGGGTTCGAGCGATCGAGAGCGCGGCCGAAGGACCCATAGCGGTTGCGGGCGACGGCGTCCGTCTCGACGTCCTTCGCCTGCGCGTGCACGATGCGCTCGGGATAGGCGCGCATCGCGGAGATCGGTTCAATCCCAAGCCAGGTGAGGTGTGAAGGGTCGTAGTTGAGGTAGAAGCCGAGCGAGAACATCCACTCCCACAGCTCGGGCGAGTAAGCGAGGTTGCCGGGATAGCCGTCGGGGTGCCAGCCCTCCATCGGGCAGTTCTCGACGATGAGCTTGACGCCCCGTTCAGTGGCGTAGTCGACGAGCGGTGGTAGGACTTTCTCGGCCAGCATCACGTTCTCGCGCACGCTGAGGTTCCAGTCCCGCCCGACGAAGGTGCCGACGAAAGGACAGTTCAACAGCACGGCCGCGTCGACGGCGCGTCGCAAGTGTTCGTGGTAAAGAGCGCGCACGGACGCGTCGGGATGCAGATTGTTCTCGTAGTAGGCGAGAGCCGAGATCTCAAGCGACCGCTCGGCGAGGTAGCCACGAATCTCTTCGGCGATGGATTCGTCGAGCGTCGTGATATCGATGTGGTGAGCTTCGAACGGGCGGCCGGGCACATCCGGCCAGACGGCGACTTCGAGTGCCTCGTAGTGGTGGACTGACGCCCAATCGGCGATTTCGGTGAGCGTGAGCTGCGGAAGGCAGGCGGTGAGGAAGCCGAGCTTCATTCGACGCGCACCCACTTTTGGGACCGGGCGGCGCGTAGTACGGCATCGGTGATCTTGGCGCTGCGCAGGCCATCGTCGAAGGTCGGGAATGCGACGCCTGAGCCATTGCGTGCCGACTGATAGGCGTCGGTGAACAGTTGCGCGAAGGCCTCGACGAAACCGCGGGCGTGCCCAGCGGGAAGCGCACTTGCATGTGGATAACGCTCGGCGGACGAGGAACCGTCGCGTGCGAAGACCTGATTCGACGTCCGCCCGCCGACGAGGAGCCACTCGGAGCTCTCTTGGTCGTAAACGACGCTCGCGTTCGCTGCGTCGATCTCGATCCAGAGTCGGTTCTTCCGCCCCGCAGATACCTGGCTCACCGTCAGCGTGCCGACCACGCCGCCTGTAGCCCGGAACACGACGCAGGCGACATCTTCTGTGTCGACCGTCGCCAACGCGGAGTCGCCCTCTGCGTCCCCGTTCGCAGGGCGCGGGCGGCGTTCGTGCACCGTTGAGGTCACTGCGGCGAGTTCGGTGATCCGAAGCCCAGTGATCCATTCGGCGAGGTCGCACCAATGCGACCCGACGTCCGCGAAGGCGCGCGACGGTCCGCCTGTTGCTGAGAGCATGCGCCAGTCGCTGTCGGTCGCGTCAAGCATCCAATCCTGGAGATACGTGCCGTGGACGACTCGTACCGCGCCGAGTTCGCCGCTGGTGACGCGGGTGCGCGCCGCCCGGGTCATGGATTGGTAGCGATAGGCAAAGCACACCGCCGCGACGAGGCCCGATTGCTCGGCGAGATCAGCGAGGCGCGCGGCGTCAGCGACCGATGTGGCAAGCGGCTTCTCACAGATGACGTGCTTGCCGCGCTCGAGAGCCATGGTGGCGAGATCGGCGTGCGATGCGTTCGGAGTGCAGACATGGATGAACTCGACCCGCGGGTCGTCGATGAGATCCGCAGCGCTCGAGAAGGCGTGATCGGCACCGAGCGCCTCCGCGGCCGCCTTCGCCCGTTCTGGCGACGACGATGCGATGCCGACGAGGTGAGCCCCGATCATGCGGGCGGCGAGCGCGTGCATCCGCCCGGCGAATCCACCACCGACGATGCCGATGCCGACCGCGTCTGACAACCCGCCCCCCTGGCGACGGTTCCACCGAGATCAATCAATACTCGACAGGCTTGCCGTTCCCTGCGTACCATAACTTCGTTACATAGGCGTATTCAACTGCAGAAGTTTGTTGCGTATGGGACAAAGTTTGCGGGCGAACGGGGACTCCGACTTGGACCGCGAGCTCAGTGACCTCTTGGCGCTCGTCGTCCGTCAGCGCGCCTCGACGCGGGCGGAGCTCGCTCGTTGGACCGGGCTCGCTCGATCGACGATCTCTCAGCGGGTCGACCGTCTCCTCGAATTGGGCATTCTGATCGAGGCGGGTGGCGGTCTTTCCTCTGGTGGCCGACCGCCGATGATGCTCGATATCAATCCTGCCGCGGGCATCCTGCTCGCCGCCGACCTTGGCGCGTCTCACGCCCGGCTTGCCGCGGCGAGCCTGAGTGGGCAGCTCGAGATAGAGCGCAGTTTTGACATCGACATCGCCTCGGGACCGGGATCCGTGCTGGCGTGGGTCGTCGGCCAATTCCGCGAGTTACTCCGCGAATGCGGGCGCGACGAAACAGACGTGCGCGCGATCGGTGTGGGCGTCCCTGGACCGGTCGAGTTTGCCGCGGGTACCGTCGTCCGTCCGCCCATCATGCCGGGATGGGACGGCGTGTCGATTCGTGAGATCCTCTCGGAAGACTTCGCCGTGCCGATCCTGGTCGACAACGACGTCAACATCATGGGTCTAGGCGAATATTGGTCGCGGGGTTTCGCTCACGAGCAGATGCTTTTCATCAAGGTGGCGACCGGAATTGGATGTGGAATCGTCACCGAGGGTCACGTTCACCGGGGGGCGGATGGGGCGGCGGGCGACATCGGCCATGTCCGTGTTCCCGCCAGGAACGATGTCGTCTGCACCTGCGGCAACGTGAACTGTCTAGAGGCCGTAGCCTCCGGAGCCGCGATCGCGCGCCAGCTGCGTGAGGAAGGCATCGACGCCAGCGGTCCGGATGACGTCGTTCGTTTGGCACAAGCGGGAAACGGCGCCGCGTTGCGCTTCGTTCGGGTCGCCGCCCAAAGCATCGGCGAGGTGCTCGCGATGCTTGTCAACTTCTATAACCCGAGCCACATCGTCCTCGGCGGCGCGCTGGCGGTGTTGCGCGACGACCTGTTGGCGGGGATCCGCGGAGTCGTCTATCAGCGAGCTCTTCCGCTAGCGACGCGCCACCTGTCGATCGACGCGACGGCGTTCGAGAGCAGGGCCGGCGTGCTCGGTGCGACGATCCTCGCCACCGAAGGAGCGCTCTCGCCGATTGGTCTCTCCGACTGGGCGAGACGGGGGACAAGCCTGCCGCGCTCAGAAGCACGGCTTGCCGCGGGAAACTAGCGCCGCGTCGCGGGGGTCAGTACTCGACCTTTCGGTAGTAGCGCTGCATCGTCAAAGGATGATCGCGGCGGGTGGCCAGATGGTTGCTGACGCGCTCGAGCACCGCCGCGAGCAGCACCGGCGAGACGAGTTCGCGAAGGGCCGGGGAGATTGCTCCGGGTGCGAGTTCCGCCGTATCGATCGAAATCGCGGTGCCGCCGGCGCGGGGAACGAACCGTTCGACACGCTCGACGAGGGGCCGCGAACGATCCTCGCCCTTGAGGATGAGGACGGGGACTCGCTCTTCGACGAGCTCGATCGCGCCGTGGAAGAAATCGGCAGAGTGAATCGGCCGCGTCCTGATCCATTGCATCTGTTCGAGGACGCACATGCCGTAATAGAAGGCCTCGGGCCAGGTGCCTCCCGCCCCGGTGATCATCAGCCAGCCCACGTCCGTCAGCGCCTCGGCGATCGAGTCCGCTTCTGCGTCGAAGTCTCGCTTCATTGCGGTCATGACTGCGGGAAGCGACCGCATCTCATCGATCAGGGCTTCGTAATCGGAGATCTCGCGACGCACGTCGAGCAGCGCGAGCGCGAGAGCGAGCGACTGGATGTAGAACGACTCGGACGAAGTGTCCTCGTCGGCGGGGTTCGAAAAGTTCACGTCCGCGCGCGAGGCGAGCGGCGTTTTCTCGTCGCCCGTCAGTGAAATGATCGTGGCTCCGGCTTGTCTGCAGAAATCGAGTGCTTCGAGCGTCTCGCTCGTCGTGCCGGAGAGCGACGGCATCACCACCAACGAGCTCGAGTCGACGCGTCGTGAGCCGCGGCGAATGAGTTCCGCAGGCATCGTCCAGTTGACGGCGAACGTGGAGCGCGTCTCGAGCAACTGGACCGCTGGCAGCATGAGGATGCCCGCACCGCCGGCGCCGACGAAGAAGAGTGAGTTGGCGCCGTCCTCGAGTGCCTTCTCGACGGCTTCGTGAATCGCCGGGGAGAGCGCGACGGCTCCACTTTGGATGAGCACATAGCGCTGCTCGTCGATAATGCCCACGATCGTCCTTCCGTTCATCTGCGAGCCACTGATGCTCGCATAGCGTGATCTTCTGGTCGAACGGACGACGGATCGCGCGCGAGCGAACAAGAGGGGATGTGCAAACCAACGCAAATGCTGCTTGCTGGACCGGGCGCAATGCGCTCGGTCGTCTCGGCGTGACGGCGGTCTTCTTTTTCCTCGGCGCGACGGCGGGTACCTGGGCGGCGCGCATTCCGGCGGTGAAGGGTCAGCTCCACCTCTCGGCTGGGACGCTCGGCCTCTGTCTGCTCGGGCCGGCACTCGGCGCGGCGATCGCGATGCCGGCGGCTGGAGCCCTGCTGGCAACCATGCCGCCGCGTCGCGTCGTGCAATTCGCCGTAGTGACGGTTGGCCTCCTTCCCGCGACGACTCTCGTCACATCGCCGTGGGAGTTGTTCCTGGTGCTCGTGGGGTGGGGAGTCGGCCTCGGCACGGTCGATGTCGGAATGAATACCCAAGCCGCCGCGCTGCAGGCGCACCTTGGGCGCCGCATCATGGCTCGTTTCCACGCAGCGTTCAGCGGCGGACTGCTCGTCGGATCGGGTCTCGGTGCACTTGCCGCGGCAGAACGCCTGAGCGCGCGGGTCGACTTCGCGCTCGCGGCGGTGGTCGTCTATGTCGCGACACTCGCGAGCGCCCAGACGTTCGAGCGGTACCACGCGCGTCGCGAGAATTCACAGGCGGCCTCGGCGCGAGAGCGCCGTTGGCCGACATGGTCGGCAAAGCTCGCGGCGATCGCGGTGATCTCCTTTGCCGCTTTCCTCGCCGAAGGCGCGGTCTCTGACTGGAGCGCCGTCTATCTACACTCTTCGCTCGGCGCTTCACTCGGCGTTGCCGCACTCGGCTTCACTGGCTTCTCGTGCGTCATGACGTGCAGCCGGCTCGCTGGCGACAGACTCGCCGACTTCGCCGGACCAGTGCGGCTGATTCGAGTGTCGGCGAGCGTGGCTGCGCTCGCACTTGCCGGTGCCCTCATTATCAGCAGAGTGTGGGCGGGTATTGCTGGTTTCGGTCTCCTCGCTCTCGGACTCGCGTCGGTCGTTCCGCTGGCCTTCAGTTCTGCGGCGCAGCTCGGCCGGCAGGGTCCGAACCTGGCGTTCGTCACGACGTGTGGCTACGTCGGGATGCTTGCCGGACCCGCCATGATCGGTGGGATTGCTGAAGAGGTCGGGCTTCCCGGCGCGCTCGGCGTGGTCGTGGCGCTGACCGTGCTCATCGCGGTGCTGGCCGGGGCATTGCGGCCGAATTCGGCGCTTCGAGACGCGCTCCCGCCTCCACCCGCCGACATCGTCATCCGCTGACCCCTGGCCGGAGTTGTCAACAGAAACGGACCCGAGGCGGAAGCCCTCCAGCCCACTCACGCGCGATTTCCGCAAATCCACGGACCCCACGGGTGAATTACAACGGCGTCATTTGGCATGTCGCATGCCGGGCCTTGCGATGAACTGGCTGGGTCGAGACTCGACGCAGGCGCCCCTTAGTCATTCCAGTTCCGGACCGCGCCGGTTCGGAACGAGCGCGACGCGAGGAGCCCGGCCGCGACGTGCATTAGTTTCACTACGGAGTGCCTGAGCCTCCGCGATGCGCGCTCGATCTGATCGCGGCGATAGGTGT
>JBAVUF010000033.1:0-23758 GCA_049696635.1 Acidimicrobiales bacterium
GCCCTGACGACGACGACATCCGCCGGCCGATCGACGACGATCCCGGTCACCTGGTCGACAACTGCCTCGTGCGAGCCGCCGCTCCTGCCAGCCACTTGCGGCACGGCCGCTGCGGCCGCCTCGAGGAATACGATGCCGAATCCCTCCTGTTCGAGACCCCCCCAGCGGGTCCGACACAACATCGCTGCGACGTCAGCCGAGCCGACGAGGAGCGGGAGCTCGGTGTCTCCGACCCGGCCGAGCAGTCGCACCGGGGCACGGCGGCGGCGAATCAACCGCTCGAGACGCTGCGCGTCGCGGCCCGCTCCAGCGATCACCACCGCGAGATCGGGCCGGGTCTCGCCTAGATCGGCAGCCGCCTCGATCAGGACGTCGAAGCCTTTTCGCGGCACGAGACGGCTCACTCCGACGACGACGCGACCGTCTGTCGGAAGACCGAAACGCAGTCTCGAGGCGGCGATCGTCGCGACGTCGAGCGGGCGGAACCGCTGCGAGTCGACGCCTGGGGGAACGATCACCATCTCCGGCATCGCGGTGCCGGCGAGTCGACACGCCTCGCGCGCCGGATAGTTACCCGCCGCGACGATGAGATGGGCGCCGACGATCACTCGATGGAGCAGCCTCGAGGTGATGGGCAGTCGCGCTGGGACCGTGACCTCAGATCCGTGGAGGATCACGCCGTAGGGCATCCGCAATCCGGGACCGAGGTGACCAATCGGCAGGGCGGGATCGAAGAGCAAGAAATCGGCGCCGACCTCGTCGGCGAATGCACGCACCGCGGTCGCGATACGAGGCGTCGGCAGGAGAGTCGAGGCGCGGACACGGCAAACACGGAGCGGAAGCGTCGCGTCAAAGGGTTCCGCGTTCGGTTGCGCGCGCGTGAAGACCGCGTGCCGCTCGGGCGGCAGCCGCTTCCACAGCTCGAAGAGGTAGGACTGGATTCCGCCGAGCTTCGGGGGAAAGTCGTTCGTGACAAGAAGCGTCGTCACCCGTCGCACGCGACGAGCGCTGACCTCTCAGCTGACGCGCTTTTCGTGCCGGAGCGCGGGGACGAGTCCGGCTTGCTCGAGCATCCGCATCGCCCGCGCCTCGGCGGCGTCGATGACGATCGCGTCATCGGGATCGCGGCTGAGCAAGAAACTGACCACGCAGTCGTCACAGGTCGGCGTGGATTGGTGGACGCAACTCCCGCAATCGATCCTGAGCCCTTCTTCCGCCACGTCGCCTCCTCCCACATCTGCTGCCGACGTTCCGACAGCCCTCGCGAAACATCATGCCGATGGGGTGTATCACCGCCCCTCGAACACCCGCGTCCTTCCTGGTCAAGCGGCACAACGAGGCGCAGATCGTGTACGTGGTTCATCGCGCGTTTTCGAGCCTCTTTGCAAGTGCGCGTAGCGCGCGACCGCGATGCGAGAGCGCGTGCTTTTCGTCCGAATCGAGTTCGGCGAGCGTGCGTCCGTCCGCCCCCTCCGGCACGAAGACGGGGTCGTAGCCGAATCCACCGGTACCGCGCGGACTCGTAGTGATCTCGCCGTCGAGGATCCCTTCCGCAACGATCTCCTTCCCGTCAGGTAACGCGGCAACCACCACCGTCCGAAAGCGAGCCGACCGGTTCGTCATGCCGTCGAGCTCCTCGAGCAATCGGGCGATGTTGTCGGCAGCGATCGCCGACGGGCCGGCGTACCGCGCGGTGAAGACACCGGGCCTTCCCCCGAGCGCGGCGACCTCCAACCCGGTGTCGTCGGCGATCGCCGCTGTGCCCGTCGCGTCGCGCACTTCGCGCGCCTTCAAAGTCGCGTTTTCCTCAAGAGTCGAACCCAACTCGGGTGTCGGTGAAAGATCAGCCGGCCGCTCGTGAAGCAGAACGTCGCCGGGCAACGCCGTCGACAGGATCTCGGTCATCTCCTTTGCCTTCTCGCTGTTCGCGGAAGCGACCACAAAGACCCGTTCAGCCCGCGACGCGCTCACCTCGTCGATCGTCGCGACGTCGCCGCAGCTATCGATGTGCGCTGCGCGTCCGCGAGGCGAGCGATCCCTGCCGACGCAACCTCGACAAGACGGTCGAGTTCGTCTCGAGAGAACGGGGCGCGCTCCGCGGTCCCCTGAATCTCGACAAAGCGAGCCCTTCCGGTCATCACGACGTTCATGTCGACCTCGGCGCGGGCGTCCTCTTCGTAGTCGAGGTCGAGCAGCAAATTGCCGTCAACGATGCCGACCGAAACCGCGGCAACCGAATCGCGAAATGGCAGAACTTCGAGCTCGTGTTGTTCGACAAGGGTCCGGCAGGCGTCGTGCAGCGCGACGTACGCGCCGGTGATCGCGGCAGTCCTCGTCCCTCCGTCTGCCTGCAGCACGTCGCAGTCGAGGATCACCTGGCGCTCACCGAGGGATTCGAGGTCGCAGATCGATCGCAGCGATCGTCCGATGAGCCGCTGGATCTCCTGGGTACGGCCGCTCTGTCGCCCTTTCACCGCCTCACGCGAAACCCGTTCGGCCGACGATCCCGGCAACAACGAATATTCCGCAGTCACCCAGCCTCTTCCCGTGCCAGCCATCCAGCGCGGAACCTCGCGGTCGATCGACGCGGTGCACAAGACCTTTGTGCGCCCCATCGATATGAGCACCGAACCCGCCGCGAACTCGGTGAAGTCGCGGACGATCTCGTACGCACGGAGTTCCTCAGGACCCCGACCGCCGCTGCGTTTCGATTCAGCCATGGTTCCCTACCCCCGTCCCGGGCGGCGTGGCTTCCATCGCTCGACCGGCGTCACGCTCGGCGAACTCCGTGGCGAAGTCGACGTATTCGGCGGCTTCGAGTTCGGGCCCGAGGAAACGTCGACCCATGGCCACGAACCAGTCGAGATCACCAGAGGACGCGAAGCGGTGGCGTCCTTTGCCCGAACTCCGTCGCCCAGCACCCATCGACTCGAGAAGGCGGCGCACCTCGAAGGCGGTCTCTTCTGCCGAGGACACAAGCACGACGTCGGGACCGATGACGTCGCTGATCGTGCGCGCGAGGAACGGGTAGTGCGTGCACCCGAGGAGCAGCGTGTCGACACGTCGTTCCCGGACCGGCGTCAACAGGTCGTCGGCGAGCGTACGAAACTCGATGCTGTCGGTCTCGCCGCGTTCGACGAATTCGACGAAGCCGGGACAGGCGACCAAAGTGAGCGCGCTCGAGAGTCTGAGCGACGCGCCGGCGCGCTCATACGCGCCTGAAGAGATCGTCGCTGTCGTCCCGATGACTCCGACATTGCCGTTCCGCGTCGCGCTCGACGCCGCGCGCAGCCCCGGTTCGATGACGCCGACAACGGGGACGTCGAAGCGATATCGGAGAAGTTCGAGCGCCGCAGAGGCCGCTGAATTGCAAGCGACGACGAGCATCTTCACGTCGCAACTTTCGACGAGATAGGTCGAGATCTCCTCGGCGAAGTTCCGGATCTGTTCGTGTGGACGCTGGCCGTAGGGATACCGAGCCGAGTCTCCGGCGTAAACGAGCTCCTCGTTCGGGAGCAGATCGATCAACGCCCGCGCAACGGTGAGGCCCCCGAAACCGCTGTCGAAGACGCCGATCGGCCGATCGTCCATGTGCCAACCAGGTTATTCGCCGAAGTCGACACCCCTCGGTGAACGATTCAGAAATAGACGGTGTCCGCGACGCGCGCGACGGCTTCGTCGACAGAACCCGTCCAAATCTCAGATGACAGGTACTTCCATCCTCCGTCCGGAGAAAGCACGACGACTGTCCCCGAAACGATGCGATCCGCGCACCTCGCCGCGCCCGCGAGCGCGGCGCCTGTCGACAGGCCGGCGAAGATCCCGCGCTCGGCGAGTCGACGCGTCCAGACAACGGAGTCGCGAGGTCCGATGACGGTCTTGCGATCGAGGAGCTTTTCCCCGCCCAAGTCGTTGAAGATCGGCGGGATGAAGCCGTCGTCGAGGCTGCGTAGCCCGTCGACGCTCTCGCCGGCCGGCGGTTCGACGGCCCACACCTGGACGTCCGGGTTCTGCTCTTTCAGGTATCGACCGACGCCGAGCAAGGTGCCGCTCGTGCCGAAACCGGCGACGAAATGCGTCACTTCGGGAAGGGCGCTCCAGATCTCCGGTCCCGTCGTCTCGTAGTGCGCGCGGGGGTTCGCCGGATTCCCGTACTGGTAGAGCATCAGCCATTCGGGATGCTGCGCAGCAAGCGTCTGCGCGAGCCGCACGGCGCCGTTTGAACCTTCGCTTCCAGGCGAGAAAATGATCTCGGCCCCGAAGGCTCTAAGGAGCTGGCGTCGCTCCGTCGAGACGTTGTCCGGGAGCACGACCTTGAGCGGATACCCCTTCAGTCGACTGACAAGCGCGAGTCCGATCCCCGTGTTGCCCGACGACGGCTCGAGAAGTGTCTGGCCCGGCTGCAACAACTCACGCGCCTCCGCGTCTTCGACGAGATAGCGCGCGACGCGGTCTTTCACGGACCCACTCGGATTGAGACCTTCGAGCTTGACGAAGATGCGCGCCGCGGGATTCGGGCTCAGCTCCGAAACCTCGACGATCGGCGTATTGCCGATCAAATCGAGGATGCTGCGAGCGACCATCGCCCCGACCGCGCGAGCTACGCGGAACCGCCGGCGACGGCGGGAAGAATCGAGACGATGTCGCTCGGGGCGACTTTCGTTTCGAGTCGCTCGAGATAGCGGACGTCGTCGTCGTTGACATAGACGTTGACGAAGCGATGGAGGCTCCCGTTGTCCGAAAGGACCTGCGGCGCGAGCGCCGGATACTGCCTCACGAGCGCGTCGAGGACCTCGCCCACCGTCGCACCTTGGGCGGAGACCCGGGCGTTCCCCCCAGCGGCACTGCGCAAAAGCGTCGGAATTCGAACTTCGACGGACACCGGTCGCCCCTCCGCATCGAGCGTGTCAAAAGCTGACTGAATAGGTCATATTCTACCGACGACTCCGGATTGCCGATCCGGCGAGGTCAGCGAGCTCTGTTCGCGAGGATCTCGACGTTGTCCTCGAAGATCGCACCCGCCGCGACGCGAAACGACCGGAGTGTCGGGGTCTCCCCGCGGAGCGATACGACGACGTAGAACCATCCCGGATCCGGGGCTTGGGCGACGTCAGTGGGCGACGGAAAGGCGTCCGTGTGGGTGTGGGAGTGGAAGACGCCGATGATCGAACGACCTTCTGCTTCGGCGGCCCTGTCCGCCCCGAGCTGATCCGTCGGATCGACGACGTAGCGGCGAGCGGACGCGGCCGCGTTGCGCGTCGGATACCAGCGATCGATCGGTCCACCTTCGCTTGCCGCCGCGAGCAGACCGCACCCCTCCTCCGGATACCTGGTCAGGCAGTGAACGATCAGGCCCCTCGCCACCTCCGCCTCGATCGCGACACTTCGGTGCTGCGAGTCTTCAGGTTTTGCTCCGCCGACGCCCGTCACAGTTTGAGGAAGGTACCGTCTCGTGCCGTGCCGACGCGCCGAAGCTCGAAAGGCGCATCCACCAAAAGGGCGCAAGTGAACGACGCGCCTCGCGCAGACGGATTCCGCCGCGTTGCGCAGAACCGGCGCGCCCGTCACGAATACGACATCCTCGAGGTCTTCGAAGCCGGACTCGAGCTCAGAGGCGGAGAGGTGAAATCGCTCCGCGCCGGGCAGGTGAGCCTCCAAGACGCGTACGCCCGCGTCGAGGACGGTGAAATCTGGCTCGTCGGAGCGCGCATCGCTCCGTACGAGTACTCGAGCGGATTCGGCGCCGTCCCAGCCGATCGAGCGCGAAAACTCCTCCTCCATCGTCGTGAGATCGATCAGCTGAAGGGACGCGTCGCCCAGCAGGCGCTCACCCTCGTTCCGTTGTCCATTTACTTCACCCACGGACGTGCGAAGGTCGAGCTCGCTCTCGCCCGAGGACGACGCCTTTACGACAAGCGCCGCGCGCTCGCAGAGCGCGATGCGGCGCGAGAAGCGGAGCGCGCGATGAAGGGCGGCTACTAGAGCTGTGTCCGCAAACGTTCGCCACCTCGGCCCACGGCAGTTGGCGGTGATGGCACGAGCAGACGATTCGGCGTTGCCGAGAACGATCCGGTGAGCTGGGCTTTCGCACCTTGGCTGCATTTCACCGCTGGAGATGGCGCCCCCACGCGGCGGTACGATGACAGAGACAACGCGCAAGCTGTCCCGTCGCGCGATGTCAATTGACAAGGGGGTGACAGGCTTCGACCTTGGTTGTCAAGGTGAGAGAAGCGAGCCGTGGTCTCCGGAGCCACGTTAAAGAGCCGGAAACCAAAACAAACGCCGAGCCTCAGCTCGCGCTTGCTGCCTAAGTAGCAGCAACGTCCGTCCGATCCCTGTCCCGCGGATCGGTAGCGGGCGTCATCTAGCGGGACTTACCTGAGCTGCGACGTCAACCCGTAGTTCGGGGAAATCTCGGTTGACTGGGATCCTGCGCCGCCGCCGACGGAGAGGCGGGATCCGAGGCATTTCCGTCGGCTGCGCTCGGAGAAGACTCACTGAGATCCCAGGGGACGGGGGTTCGATTCCCCCCACCTCCACTCGGACCTGTTGGCGAAGTCCGGGCTTCGTGTTGGCGAAACCCGGATTCTTAGCCGTGAAGACACCTGAGATTTGTGCTCAATGCGGTTCGTCGGACTCTCGGTACTACTAATTGCTCTTAGTGACGGGTAATTCTGGGGCTAAAGACTCATAAGGCTAGGCTCAGAATGAGCTATATGCTCAATGGGTCTGACACATAATCCAGCACGTCAGAACCTCCTCGATATGTGATGTTGACACGGGATGCATTGAGTTTTTATTGTCGGGCTGCAAATAGAGATGCCCTAAGAGATCGGTCGCAGCTACACAGCCCTAACAGGGGGATAGGCGTGGCCCAGAGTGCGAGTACCGGTTGGCAAGAAAAGATTGACGAAGCCTGCGAAATGCTGGACAGGTTGCCGCAGTTGCTAATCGAGATTGCCAACGAGGCACCAGTGTCCGACCTAATGGCCGGATTGCTCGCCGGTGACGCCAAGGCGATCGGTGAGGAGTACCACTTCTACTGGGGCGAGTTCCTGACTCGCGTCAGGGCGACGACGTCCTAATTCCGGTCACCACGCGCGCGGACCCCGGGGAGCCAGCCCTTCCCCTCCCCGTGGGAGGGCAGCAGCGGCGCGCAGCATTCGCTTCGCGCCCCTAGTCCGAGTGTGGAGACTCCCTCTTAACCCGTGGAGACTGATAATTGGTCGCGTTGTGGCTTGATGTTGAGTTTCGCCAACACCCCACTCGGACCTGTCGGCGAAAGTCCGGGCTTCGTGTTGGCGAAACCTCGACTTTCGGCCGAGAACGCGCCAGCAGCCGGGCGTAACTCCGACTCGTTCAACTTTGAACCGCAAACTGGCGATCAAACGGCCCTCCGGGATAAAAGATGGAGCCTTCTATGTCGATGGCTCTTTCTCTTCGTAATTGGCGCCAGCTAAAGCGAACTCAGCCAGCACCCTGATCTCGGACAAAGGTAGGGTACGAAAACCGCGGTAGCTGGGGGTCCATATGGTTCGACACGCTTCGGAGTCGCACGCGGACACTCGACTGTTTTACATAGTGCACAAGACCTTCCGATTGGGAACGAATCGATTGGTCGACGGAACTGAGAAACTCCCCGCCTCGGTGCTCCAACCGGCGATCGGGTCAGCCTGGAACTTCTATTCAGGCGTGCTCGATCATCACCACCGCACCGAGGACACGAGCATCCTCCCGGCCCTCGTTGCCTTGCGACCTGACTTGGAGGCGCTCGTCAATGACCTGGCGAACGACCATCGACGGCTGATCGTGGCGATCGACGCCGTGAACGCCGCCGTCACCGCCTTTGAGCAACAGCCGGATGTCGCTCGCCAGAGCGAACTGCACAGAGCAATGGTTGCCGTTCGAGAGGAATTTTTTCCACATCTCGATGTCGAGGACGCGCAAGTCATCCCAGCGATTACCGAGTCAATGCCGCCGAAAGAGTGGGAACGCTTAGACGCGCGGGCACTGAAAACGATGCCCAGGCGATACTTACCGCTTGCAGTGGGTGCGCTGGACGAGGTCATCCAAGGCTTGCCCGAGCAAGAGCGACCGCCGCCGCCGCCACTGCCGATTCGCTTGATGCTGACACTGTCGTGGCGCAAGAAGTGGGCTGCCTGGATCAAGCCGCTACTCGTTTGAGATTCCCGGCTTCAAAAAGTGGCGATCACGAGGATTAACGATGAGCGTGAGCTTGAACCACACCATCGTGTGGTGTCGCGACAAGCAAGCATCGGCGCGCTACCTGACCCAAACGCTAGGTCTCGTGGAGGCAAAGCCATACGCACGGGAAAAAGGAGACCATTGATGGCCGAGTTCCAGAGCCCTGTAGATCTCACGCACAACCGAGGCCTGATCGCCGACCCGACGGCATTCGCGCTGGAGGCGAGCGCCGCATCATGGCTGTACCTCTGCGGCGAGGAATTTGCATCCATGGAGGGCGGCATGTCATACGCCGACGTCCAGTCGGCCGTTCCCGAGTCTGCGAACTTAATCGCGGACCCGCCTCGCCTGTTCGACATGGATGTGGCGCGGCGCGGGGTCGAATTCCTCGACGAGCTGCCGAGGCCGACGCTCGTCACGTGTCGGACCGGTCCTCGATCCTCGGCACTGGTCTACCTCTATTCGGGGCTGCGGTCGGGTGCCTCGGCCGACGATGTGCTCGAGCGCGCGCAAGCAGATGGCGCTCCGTTCGTCGAATCCGAACCCTTGAGAGAGTGGGTGGTGCAGGGACTCGCTGAGCTCTCCTGATGCGGATGCTCGAGCGGAGTCGCGACCGACGGCATGTCTGAGCCACGGGCACCGGCGGCACATCGCATCGTGGTCGAATCGAGCACAGAGAGGCGCGGCGGATGATCTTTACTCAGCACTATTTGGGATGCCTTTCGCACGCGTCGTATGTGATCGGCGATGAGACAACGGCGCGCGCGGTCGTCGTCGATCCGAGACGGGACATCCGGATTTACCTGGATGAGGCCGAGGCGAAAGGTCTCCGCATCGAGCGCGTGCTCGAGACTCATCTCCACGCCGACTTCCTCTCTGGCCATCTCGAGCTCGCCGCGGCGACTGGCGCGGTGATCTCATTCGGCGAGGGCGCCGACCTCGATTTCTATTCCGAGCCGCTGGCGCACGGCGAGCGCATCAGTTTGGGTGAGGTCACGTTGGAGATCCGTGCGACCCCGGGCCACACCCCCGAGTCGATCTGCGTCGTCGTCTACGAGCACGACGGGGACACCATCCCCTACGGCGTTTTGACCGGGGACACGCTGTTCGTCGGCGACGTGGGTCGGCCCGATCTACTCGCGTCGAGCGGGAGCGGATACGACGCGCGCACGCTCGGGCGGCTGCTCTACAGGTCGCTGCGCGAGCAGATCCTCGATCTCCCAGACGAAACCCGCGTGTTTCCGGCTCACGGCGCTGGATCTTCCTGTGGCAAGCAGCTCTCGAGCGAGACGAGCTCAACGATCGGCGAACAGCGGCGGTCCAACTACGCCTTGCAGCCGATGACCGAGGATCAGTTCGTGGCGGCGGTGACCGAGGGCCAGCCGACCCGACCGAACTATTTCTCCTTCGACGCCCAGCTGAACCGCAAGGAACATCGCCTGCTCGACGAGACGGTGTTGCCGCTAGCGATCCGCCTCGACGAGTTACTCCAAAAGGTGGCAGCCGGGGCCATTCCTCTCGATACCCGCGAGCCTGCCGATTTCGCGGCCGGCCACCTGCGGGGAGCCATCAGCGTCGGTCTGCGCGGCCGCTTCGCCGAATGGGCGGGCGACGTCCTCGATCCCAGCGAAGAGATCGTTTTGGTCGGCGATCCCGCCGACGCTCTCGAGAGCCGCGTGCGCCTCGCTCGCATCGGTTTCGACCGTGTGATCGGCTTTCTCGGCGTCCCTCGCCAACTCTTCGAGGAGCGCCCCGATCTCGTGGAGGCCAGCTCCCGCGTGACGAACGATCAGCTCGCCGAGCTGCTCGGGCTGGTCGCGAAGATCCAGCTCGTCGACGTACGCAACCCCGGAGAGACGACCGCCGGCACATTGGTTGGCGCGCGGGTGATCCCGCTCGCGGTCCTCGGGGACTCGCTCGACCAGTTGGATCGCGCGGCCCCGGTCGTCGTCAACTGCGCCGGTGGCTACCGGTCGATGATCGCCGCCAGCCTCCTGCGCCACGCTGGCTTCTCCGATGTGTCAGATCTCATCGGTGGCTTCGGAGCGTGGACAGCCGCCGGCCTGCCGATCGCGACAGATGGCTCGGGGCCAGCTCGCGCGGTTGCGGCTCGGGCGCCGCGTGCTTCGCGATGAGCACACTGAGCCCGACCATGTGGGGGCCCGCCTCCTGAAGTTGAGGAAACCCTCCTCACTGCAACTGAGAAGGCACTTCCGGACTCTTTCTCCAATATGCCGCTGCGAACAGTTGGCGAAACTTCGTGTTGACACACGTCGAAATCGTTGTGGAAGGGCCACAGACCCAGAAATTCACACATCACTTCGCACAATTTCGCATTGATGAGCGCACCTTGAGCATTCAGCGATAGTTCGATTAACCCGCGTCGGTTTGCGAGCTAAGCCGTGACACCAATGCGTAACTTCCAATTGTCCGACTCTCCCAGAGCGGTTGTTCCCTGCACTGCAAGAGAACAACGCGTGCGGAAAGGACGTGGCGATGAGGAGGCACATTGTGGTTGTCGTTGTCATCGGTCTGATGCTCGCCGGAGGACTTCTCGCGATCTCGGTTCCGGCGTCGGCGACGACGCGGCACCACGTTCGAATTGAAGTGCTGCGAGGACGCCGCGGACCTCGCGGTGGACGCGGTCTACGCGGATTTCCCGGCCCGCGAGGTCCACGAGGGGTCCCTGGGCCACGCGGGCCCGTCGGCTTGACCGGTCCGTCGTCCGCGGCCTCAACGACGATCGTAAGGACGAACGTCACCGCCACGAGCATCGGATTGTTCACCGGTGCGGCGGCGTGTCCCTCCGGAGACGTTGTCGTCGGGGGCGGAGTCGAACTTGCGAATCGGAACACTGACGCAGAGATCGATTCGTACCCGTCCTCAACGACCGCCTGGAGCGCGAACGTGCACATCGCCACGGCCGGTGACCTCTTTACGGTGTACGCCATCTGTCAGCACTGACTATGAGAAGCGACCGCGACACGATCTCCGAGATCCCCACTTCGCTCGAAGATTAAGCATCCGGTTGGCTTCGTAGCGGGAGTCGCGGCGGTCGCGATCGTTTCGACGCGGTCGGCGGGTCTGAGGCAGCGACTGATGGCTCGACCGACCGCGTCGATCGCCTGAACGCCTTCCGCTGTGCATCGAAACGCCCGACTTGTGTCGATCCCGATATCCCGTACAGTCACGGATCCAAGCGGTTGCCCGGAGTGCCGACGCACAACTCCGCCCGGGGCAAGCGTTGATTCCGACTGGTTGACAGTCCAAGGACGACGCCAGAGGCGACGACGTGGCGGGACCGGGAGACAACAACGGCGCCAAACCCGGGAGCAAGGAGGATCTGGCCCCCGGGACACCGCGAGCGGGAACCGCGCTTCTCGTCACTCTTGCAATGGCCCAGTTCATGGTCGTGCTCGACTTCACGATCGTCAATGTGGCGCTTCCCTCAATCCAGCACGGTCTCCACATCGCGACGACGACGTTGCAGTGGCTCGTGAGTGCCTATGCGGTCACCTTCGGTGGATTCCTGTTGCTCGGTGGTCGGCTCGCCGACACGTTCGGCCAGGCGAGGCTGTACCGGATCGGGCTCAGCGTGTTCGTCCTCGCAAGCATTTCGGGAGGGCTTGCAACCGAGTCGAGCCTCCTCGTCGCGTCAAGAGCGGTTCAGGGGCTGGGCGCAGCGCTGCTTGCTCCGGCGGGACTCTCTCTTCTCGTGACTAGCTGGCCCGACGGGCCGCAGCGAAGCCATGCGCTCGGCGTGTACGGCGCTGTTGCCTCTGCCGGCTTCGCCGCTGGCGCGGTCATAGGCGGCCTTCTCGTCGAAGCGAGCTGGCGACTCGTCTTCTTCGTCAACGTCCCGGTCGGCGTTGTGCTGTTGGTTGTATCGCGCCGTCTCCTTCCGCCCGATCCGCCGCGCATTCCCCGGAGGCTCGACGTGGAAGGAGCGCTCGCTGCCACCGTTGGCGTGGCCGTCCTAGTGCTCGGCGTGGCAAGGGCGGGCCAAACACTCCGGCCGATACAACCCGGGCTTCTCGTTGGCGCCGCACTCGTCCTGCTCGTCATGTTCGTCGTGCGCGAACGCAGGACGACGTCGCCGCTGCTCGATCTCGACTTGCTCAAGGATCGGGGCATCCTCGGCGCCAACGCGTGCCTTTTCACCTTCGGCGCCTGCAACGCCGGCGAAGTGCTCCTCGTCACGCTGTACCTCCAGGAGGGCCGCGGCCTCAGCCCACTTTTGACTGGGCTGTGCTTCGTGCCGCAAGCGGTTGGGGCGTTCGCCCTGGCGGGTCCTGCCTCGCGACTGATCCCGACTCTCGGACCTCGCCGGGCACTCGCGGCGGGTTTGTCGTTCGCCCTCATCGCGCTCGTGGGCTGCGCTTTGAGCGTCGGGCATCGCTCGTTGGTCGGGCTTCTATTCGCGCTGTTCGTGATGGGGATCGCCGCCCGATTCGTCCAGATCGCCTCAACCTTGGCTGGGACGCGCGGTCCCGTTGCCGCGAAGGCAGAGGGCAGCGCGAGCGCGCTTCTCACTTCCTCGCGCCAGGTGGGATCGGCACTCGGCGTGGCCCTTTTGTCGGCGACGCTCGCCATCGCAAGCGGTAGCGAAAGCGCGCGAACCGAAACGGCAATGCTCACTGCCGCCGCCTTTGCCTTCCTCGGCTTGCTGGCGACGCGTGTTATTCGGTCAGGTTCAGCGAACCCGCTTGCACCACGGCCCGAGCACCTCTTCCAGCGACATGCCGGAGGGCTTCCTTGAAGAAAGCCCATCCTGGTGCTGACGCGCTCCTCTCTCTTCGACACGCCTCCGAAGAGACGTGTACGACACCACCGGTAACAAACTGGTTACGCAGTTCCCCAGTTGTTACCGTCCATCTCGCTGTGACACGGGCGGCACAGCGTCACTCGAGAAGCGTTGACCGATGCCTTTCGTAGATCGCCGGATGCTCGGCCCGGTCGGACGCATGCAGCTCGGCGATCAGCTCCTGCA
Source organism: Acidimicrobiales bacterium (assembly GCA_049696635.1). Taxonomy (GTDB): domain Bacteria; phylum Actinomycetota; class Acidimicrobiia; order Acidimicrobiales; family Bog-793; genus CAVRXQ01. The sequence continues at coordinate 13,196 of JBAVUF010000033.1, forward strand.
ATCGGGTGGACAAGATGATGATGTAGCGCGCCGGCCCTGGGCCGGCGTTGCCGAAGGTGTGCGGGGTGCCGGCCGGCACGAGCACCGTCGAACCGGCCGCGGCGATGACCTCGCCCTCTTCGAACCGGAACCGCAGGGCACCTGATACGACGTGCCAGGCCTCGTCGTCGTCATGGTGGACATGCAGCGGTGCGACGTCGTGGACGGCGGTGCTGGTCGTCCAGTCCTCGACAACCAGTGTCGCCCCGCGGACCGCGTTACCCGGTTGGCCGGGCTCGGGCGAAATGATCAATGGAGCTGCCGAATTGCGGTCCGCCATGCTCGGGTTCCGACGCCCGTTTTAGGTGCGAGGTGTGTTAGCTCGGCTTCGCGTAATTGGCCATCCCGGCGAAGTCAACGAAGACAAACGGCTCGTCCCCGACGGTCCAACCGTCGTGCCCGGGAGGTATCGAGAGGATCTCTCCGGGTCCGACCTCCAACTCGGAACCATCGTCCATCCGGACCACACTTCGACCCGAAACGACGTAGCCGACGTGGGAAGCCTGGCAACTTTCTGTACCGGCAAGCGGTCGCACGTGCTCCGACCACTTCCAGCCTGGCTCGAACGTCGCGAGTCCGACGACGCCTCCTCCGACGTTGACGATCTCGACTTTCCCCTTGTCCACGAACGGGCGGGTCTCGTCGGGTGCATCAAAGCTCTTCCGCTCGGGTCCAGCCATCCCCGACCCCCTTTTGCTGATCACGTGAGACTCATTCACCGACGTGAGAAGCCAACACCAATTTACGAAGCGCGTGCAAGCTTGAGAATCCGGTGCCTCGTGTTCACAAGCACGAGTGGAGCAATAACGCGCGTTCCGCTCCAGTGACTCCAGTGACGACGTTGCTTGGTTCCGGATTACGTCTTTATTTCCGGGTTGCGGCGACCTGCTGCCAGGGGTACGCGGCGAACGCGGCCAACTGAATCGGTCCCCCAGACTCGAGGTCGTAGAGACTCACCCCGAGTGCCCCCGCTCTCCGGGCGACATCGACGAAACGCCAGACTTCGAGCCCGGAGGGGAGCCCGATCGGGCCGCCCTCGCTCGCCATGTCGTAGTCCTGGCCGATCGGCACCACGGGCCGCAACGGCCGGAGCGCCGCGATGGCGGTCGCGACGGCTGCGCCTGGCTCGGTGCACGACCAGTAGACCATCGGGGCGAAGGCATCGACGAATGGTGCCTCCGCCGCGTAGGGGTAGCCGGAAATGCTCCGACTCGTCGGTCGGGGCACCGTAGCGACAACCGGCCTCGACCCGGCGTATCTGCGCACAAGAGAGAGGTAATAGGCGACGCGGCGGGCCGAGAGGTAGGTGCCTTCGGGCTCCTCCTCGATGTCCGGGCTGAAGGCGTCGACGCCGTAACGGAACGCGTCAGCGGCCCGTAAGGCGTCGGCCGCCGGGTCAGAAAGCGTCGGGAAGTCCCAGGCAACGACGGCAATCCCGTACCGGTGCGCCAGTGGCACGAGCTTCGCCAGCAGCGGACCGCCGTAGAAGCCGTCGAAAGAACTCCCGGTTCGTACGTAGAGGGCATCAAGCCCCGCGCTCCGCGCGATTGCGACGACGCGGGACACGTCGAGGCGATCACCCGGAAACACCGTGATCCAAATCCCTTTGCCTCTCAACACCGCGAGGGAGACGTGGCGCGGCCTGGGCGCACCCGCGATCGGAATCGAGGATTCCGACACGGCTGGAGGTGGCAGTTCTGGAGGAGGCGGACCGGCCGGCAGCGGATGGCACGGAGGCGGTTCAACCGACGGTGCCGGCAGCGGATAGGGAACTCCGGAGACGTTCGTGGCCACGGTCCGAGAAAATGGCCGAGGTCCGACTCCCGCTCCGGAGGTTGCGGCACGGCCGCCGATCACCAGGGTGGCGAGGATGACGAAGGCTGCAACCCGTCGGACCATCATCACCGCGCGCCATTTTGCACCGGCGACGGCACCTCGCCGGTGCGTTCTGAGGGACGATGAGCTCCGAACGGATACGTTGCGACCATCGCGTACGTGGTCGACCGGCGAGCGCGTATTTCAACATTCCCCTCTTCGCGTGAACGGGCCGCAAATACGCACTTCGGAGATCGAGTGCGAGCCAGCTGGTCGGCCCTGAGGTCGGATCGAGAGCGCTTGTCGTCAGCTGAACAACGACGACAAGATCGACACATGCGGCACGCGACCGATGAGGATCTCGATCACCTCGAGGATCTGCTTATCGCGTTGCGTTCAATGTTGGGGTTGCGAGAGCGCAAGCGCGGTTACTTCTCACGTGGGTCCCGAGCGTTCTTGCACTTTCACGTGAGCGACGGCGACTACTACGTCGATGTCAAGGTCGGCGACTCGTTCGAGCGATGGAAGATCACAAGCCAGGCGGAACGCGCCAGCTTCATTGAGCGGGTCCGCAACGAGCTTTCGTCGTAGCTGATTGCACCTTTCAATTCGACTGAGAGTCAGATGCACGGGTGGGGTGCGGGGGACTCTGCCGCCCGAGCTCGCGGAGCGTTTCGAAAGCCTCGCGAGCTACGTCTTCAAAGCCTCCCAGAAGACTCGAACCGCCGAGTGGGACATCGATTTCATACCAACTCGGCGAGACGTGCGACATCCTCGGGTACCAGTCGACGGGGCCTGTTGGTCAGCCACTTCGCGATGCGCCGGTGCTCCACGACCGAAACGTCAGCAGGCTGAGTTTCGACGGTCAATCGGTCCGCGATGACGACGACCACCGGCACCGCCTCGAACTGAACGCCAGATTCGGCGAGGTGCCCTGCTACCGCTTGAGCCTCCGAGCGAGCCTTCCTCAAGTAGTCGACAGGCTTTCCGTTAACGCGCATGACGCGCTCGGCTACCCAAACATTCCCGGTCAGATACGTCACCTTAAGAACGAACACACCCCCCGGGCCAATGACGACGTGATCAGCGTGGCAGTCGTCCGCGTCAAGGGAGAGATCGTGGAAAACGCACCACGATTTTTTTGGAAGGCGTTTCAACCGCCGCGCAACCAAGTCCTCGCCTCTCGCGCCGATTCGCGGAGCGGGGTCGTTGGCATGTACACCCAGCACCCGTTCGACGAACGAGCGAACGGGTGCCGCGGCTTCTGCCTCAATGGCCATTCGACGCGCACCTCCCCCCGCAGTGACCGCCTATCTGAACCTGTGAACTGCTCAATCTCGTGCTCCTCGAGTACGCGATCGTTTTGAACCTCGATTCGCGCGCGTTCTATGTGTTGCGATCTATTCGGTCATGCCGAACGACCGCGGTCAATCCCCCGTTTGCGCGGTTGCAGTCACTGAGAGTGCCGGGAATCTCGCCACGCCCACCAAGCGTGAAGAACAGAGAATCCGTGCCTCCGACGAAGGACATTCGCGACAGCAGATCGACCGATGTGAAGCCATAACGAGGCGCCCGCGTAGACACTCCTTTTCAATGTTCGTTGCCACGGATTCGATTCAACGCGCTTTCACTTGGCGGCCACCTCCCCGAGGCGATCGGTGATCGATTGTGAAAGGCTCACGACGGAACCCGGACACGTTCACCGCGAGGAGGAAGCGATGGCGGAACACTCGAACGTCGAAGTGGTACGGCGCGGCTATGACGCCTTTTCCAAAGGTGACTTCGCTGCTCTCGGCGACGTCTTCGCCGATGATGTTGTTTGGCACGTCGCCGGACCCGGCCCTCTCGCCGGCGACTACGAGGGACGAGACGCGGTCTACGGCCTCTTCGCCGAGCTCATGAAACAGACGGACGGTAACTTCCGATTGGACGTGCACGACGTACTTGCGAACGACGACCATGCCGTAGCACTGGTTACCGCCTCAGGGACGCGCGGTGGCAAGTCGCTCGAATCACAGAACGCGCATGTGTTTCACATGAGAGACGGCCGGGTTTCGGAATACTGGGCCGCGACAACTGATCCCGAGTCGGAGCTCGCTTTCTGGTCGTAAGGCGAAGGCGTCCTTAGACGCCCCCGCGAGATCAGTCGAGGCTCCTCTTGATCGAGGACACGCGGACTCGATTTCAGGCGCATCATCTCCCGGCTGCTACCACCTGCTCGACTCCGCCCAGATATTGATTCCGCTCTCGGTGGCATAGCGGTCGATCGCGGCGAGCTCGTCACCCGAAAAGGAGGGGTTTGCGAGCGCAGCCACACTGTCCTCGAGCTGCAGCACGCTGCTCGCGCCGATGAGGGCCGAGGTGACGCGGCGGTCGCGGAGCACCCAGGCGATCGCCATCTGGGCGAGGCTCTGGCCCCGGCGCTGGGCAATCTCGTTGAGGCCGCGGATCTTCGCCAGGTTCTCCTCGGACAGCATCGAGCGGCCGAGAGAACCGGCATGTGCGGCGCGCGAGTCATCGGGCACACCGTTCAGATAGCGGTCGGTGAGCATTCCCTGGGCAAGCGGGGAGAACACGATGCAGCCGATACCGAGCTCCGCAAGCGTGTCAAGCAGGCCACCTTCGATCCAACGATTGAGCATCGAGTACGAGGGTTGGTGAATGAGTAAAGGAACCCCGGCGCCTCGCAGCAACGAAGACGCGTCGCGGGTCCGTTGAGCCGAGTACGAAGAGATCCCGACGTAGAGCGCCTTTCCCTGATTCACCGCGGTAACAAGCGCCGACATCGTCTCTTCGAGGGGGGTCTCGGGATCGAAGCGGTGCGAGTAGAAAATGTCGACGTAGTCGAGACCCATTCGCCCGAGGCTCTGGTCGAGGCTTGCCAAGAGATACTTGCGTGATCCCCATTCGCCGTAGGGACCGGGCCACATGTCGTATCCCGCTTTGGTCGAAATGACGAGTTCGTCCCGGTACGGACGCAGGTCCTTGCGGAACACTTCCCCGAAGATCTCTTCAGCCGACCCGTACGGCGGCCCGTAGTTGTTGGCGAGGTCGAAATGGGTAATACCGAGGTCGAACGCCCTTCGCAGAATCGCCCGGCTCGTCTCGAGCGGCCGCTCCCCGCCGAAGTTCTGCCAGATGCCAAGCGAGACGCCCGGTAGCTTCAGGCCGCTACGTCCCGTCCGCCGGTACTGCATCGTCTCGTAACGGTCGGAGGCTGCGGGGTAGGACATACGAGCTCCTTCCATCGATCCGGCTGCTCCACGTTCCCGATGGGTCGTTGCGACATCACGGGTGCCGGCGACTCATCTTGTCCAGATTTGTTTCGCCTCTCCGCGTGCCACCCGAGACCCGGCCCCGCGCCCGCCGTGCGCCCGGGCGAGGTGAACGTCGAACCACTTACAGTTGTGCGACTCACGATCGGAGGGCGAGAGATGGCCGTCGGAATTCGAATCAAGCTCCAAGGTGTCACGCAAGAACAATTCGACGCGATTGACGCCGCGGTCGGGAAAGGGCCGTTCGACGGTCTGATTTTCCACGCGTCCGGACCAATCGATGGAGGGTGGGGCGTCATCGACTTCTGGGATAGCCGCGCCCAATTTGATGCGTTCATCACTCAGCATGTGATGCCCGTGATGGGTGGCACGCCAGCCCCTCCACCGGACATCCGAGAATTTCCGGTGCACGAGTTCCTGAAGCCCTAGAAGGTCGGGCCGGTTCCCCGGCGCACGAAACCAGGGTAGATCAACCGTTGACGATTCGTGACTTGAGTTGCTGGAACTCCTCTTCGGTGATTACCCCACGGTCTCTCAGGTCAGCGAGACGTGCGAGTTCGCTCGCGGGGCTGCTGTGGCCGCTCATCTCGTCGAAGTAGCGGCGAACCGCCTGGTCGTGCGCCGCTTGATCTTGCTGCGCATGCAAGCGCAACTCGTCCCCGTACAGGACGAGGTACAAAAGGATGCCAAAGAGCGGGAGCACGATCACGAAGAGGACCCAGAACGCCTTCAGCCAACCCTTCATGTCGTGCCGACGGAACAGGTCCGAAATGATGACGAAGATCAGCCAGATTTCGATGAGGAGCAAGAAGAACCACAAAATGTCGAGCAGGACCTGCCCGGTACCCCAGGTCGTCGCGAACATCGGTCGCACCTTTCTGTTGATCGGGCAGTGGTCCCCGACCTGCGCGCGCACAACCCGATAACGGCGTCGAACCGCACCCCGCGCGCTGATCATCGTCCCCGCGGAGCCAACCTTCAACGGTTTGTTCGCGGTGCCGGCGCCAATGGTCTGGCGCACGGAAGGTGCGTCGTTCGGGCCCGAAGCCGGCGGGTGCGCGCCGCGAGTCCATGAGCGCCTCAAAGGAGCGCTCTGCCTTCCGAGGCATAATCGCCCCGTGCCGCCCACTGGTCGCGACTTTGGCGCCTTCCCCCGGCACGACCCGTCGGCAAGCTCCGGCGGCAATTGCGCGACGTCGTGAACGGGACGCCGGAGACGGACGCGCTAGACGACGCTCCCGAACGGTTACTGACGGCCTTCCACGAGCGCTTTCATCGCGATCCTGCCGTCGTGGTGGCCCCGGGTCGGGTGAATCTCATCGGCGACCACACCGACTACAACGACGGTTTCGTACTGCCTGCCGCGCTCCAGTTCACGACGTGGGCAGCAGCCAGTGAACGGCGCGACCGGTCGGTCACGATCGAATCCCTCACCCATCGTCGGTCGGCGACGTTCGAACTCGACGACGCCGCGCCCCGGCCGCGGCGCAACTGGAGCGACTACGTGCGCGGCGTCGCAATCGCGCTGCGAGAGCGCGGCATTCGCCTGGTCGGGGTCGACGTCATCTTCGACAGCACCATTCCCGTCGGTGCGGGTCTGAGCTCGTCGGCGGCGCTCGAAACGTCCGCCGGACTCGCGATGGCGACAGTCGCCGGTGTCGACATCGACAAGCAGCTCCTCGCGCGTGCGGGGCAATGGTCTGAAAATCGCTTCGTGGGCGTGCGCACGGGGATCATGGACCAGTACACGTCGTCTTTCGGAGCAGCGGGTAAGGCGCTCCTGCTCGACTGTCGTTCCCTCCAATCGCGACTCGTGACGATCCCCAGCAACGCGCGCTTCGTCGTCGCGAACACGATGTCGCGGCGCGCCCTCGCTGCGGGCGCATACAACACGCGTAGAGAACAGTGCGAGGCCGCGGTAGCGATCCTCGCGAAGGAACACCCCCAGGTGACCTCGCTACGCGACGTCACCCTTGAAATGCTGCTCGCCTCGGCAGATTCGATGCCGCCGGTGCTCTTCAAGCGGGCCCACCACGTCGTCACCGAGAACGCTCGAGTGGTCGCAGCTTCGTCCGCGCTCGAGGAAGGGGACCTCGAGAGCGCGGGTGCGCTGATGAATCTGTCCCACGAGAGCCTGCGCGACGATTTCGAGGTATCGAGTCGCGAACTAGACACGATGGTTGTCATCGCGCGATCGCTCGCCGGTGTGTATGGCTCTCGCATGACGGGAGGAGGTTTCGGGGGCGCGACGATCTCACTCGTCGAGGAGGCTCGTGCGGGGGAAGTCGTCGGCGCGCTTAGCGACCGCTACGCCGAAAGCACGGGCGTCGCGCCGTCGGTGTTCATAGCCGAACCGAGCGAGGGGGCGTGCGTGCTCGCGCGGGGTGGGACGGGACCGCCGTGATCGTGCTCGTCGTCGGGGGCGCCGGCTACATCGGCAGCGCGACCTGCGGAGCGCTCCTCGAGGCAGGTCACGAGGTCACCGTTCTCGACGATCTCTCGACCGGTCACCGGGCCGCCGTGCCAGAGGCCGCCAAACTCGTCGTCGGATCGAGCGCAGATACCGATCTTGTCGATCGGCTCTTTTCCTCGCAACGCTTCGACGTCGTGATGGACTTCGCGGCGCTGATCGAGGCGGGCGAGTCGATGACCGTGCCCGAGCGCTACTTCCGAAACAACGTCGCGAACGCCCTTTCGGTTGTCGAGGCGACCCTGCGCCACGACGTCGAGCGATTCGTGTTCTCCTCGAGCGCGGCCGTCTACGGCGATCCTCGCGACGCCCCAGTTAAAGAGGACTCGCCGCTCGAGCCGACGAACGCGTACGGCGAGTCGAAGCTCATCTTCGAGACGATGCTGCGATGGATGCACCGGGTCCACGGGATACGTGTCGGCGTGCTCCGATATTTCAACGCCGCCGGAGCGGGCTCAGTTGACAACGGCGAGGACCATCGCCCCGAGTCGCACCTCATCCCGCTCGTTCTTCAGTGCGCGCTCGGAAAAACCGAGACGGTGGCGATCTACGGGACGGACTACGACACCCCCGATGGCACCTGCATCCGCGACTACGTGCACGTCGCGGACCTCGCAAGCGCGCACGTGCTGGCGATGCACGCCCTCGACGAGGGTGGCATGCTCACGTACAACCTCGGCAGCGGCAGCGGATTCTCCGTTCGAGAGGTCATCGATGCCGCACGGGCCGTGACGAGCGCCCCGATCTCCGTCACCGAGCAGCCACGACGGCCGGGCGACCCAGCGGTGCTCGTCGCTAGCGCGGACGCGATCCGCGACGAGCTCGGATGGAAGCCGCGCCACGTCCTGTTGGCGGAGATCGTCGAAAGCGCGTGGCGATGGCACACACGTCACCCGCAGGGTTTTCCTGATTGACGCGATGTCGAATCTCGTGCACAACTCTCAGCGCCGCTTCAATCCGCTCACCGGCGAGTGGATCCTCGTGTCACCCCGGCGCAACGCGACATCACGCCCGAAGCCGCGGCGGAAGGCCTCCGCCTTGTCGTAGCGCGCCAATATCTGGACGACGCCGCGCGCTGAGAACACGCTCCTGGTCAGGTCGCGTCGAACGGACGGGTTACCCTTCGGCGATGCGCCTCGGCGTCCTCACCGGAGGTGGCGATTGTCCCGGTTTGAACGCGGCGATCCGCGCCGTCGTCCGCCGGGCGAATGTCGAGTACGGCGACGACGTCGTCGGGTTCCGTGACGGTTGGCGGGGGGTCGTCGAGGACGACGCGATCCCTTTGGATGTCGCAGCGTGTCGCGGGATCCTCCCCCGCGGGGGAACCCTTATCGGCACCTCGCGCTTCAATCCCTTCAAGGTCGCTGGCGGAGCGCAGCGGGCGCTCGAGACGATCGAGCGTCGCGCGGTCGACGCCCTTGTGGCGATCGGCGGCGAAGGCACCCTCGGGATCGCCCGCGAGCTCGCGGCGATCGGCGCTCCGATCGTCGGCGTGCCGAAGACGATCGACAACGACGTGGGCGGGACCGACGTCACGATCGGTTTTCACACGGCAGTGCAGATCGCGACCGACGCGGTCGACCGCCTGCATACGACAGCCGAGTCGCACGACCGGGTGATCGTCTGCGAGGTGATGGGGCGAAACGCGGGGTGGATCGCGGTCTACGCCGGTCTCGCCGGCGGTGCCGCGGTCGTGCTCGCGCCCGAGGAGCCTTTCGACATCGCCCTCGTCTGCGACCACCTGAAGCGGCGCCACGCTAAGGGGCGTTTCGCCTCGGTGGTCGTCATCGCCGAGGGGGCGAAGCCCGTCGAGGGGATGATCCCTCTCCCCCCGCCCGAGATCGACGCCTTCGACCACGAGCGCCTGGGCGGGATCAGCGGCGTCGTCGCGCGCGAGATCGAGGCCCGCATCGGGCTCGAAGCTCGAATGACGATCCTCGGGCACGTGCAGCGCGGCGGGACACCGAACGCCTTCGACCGCGTCCTCGCGACGCGCCTCGGCGTCGCCGCGGTCGACAGCGTCCACGAAAAGAAATTCGGAACGATGGTCGGCGTCCACGGGCCCGTCATCAGCTCGGTAGCGCTCGCCGACGCCCTCGCCGTCCCAAAGCATGTCCCGCGCGACCTCATCGAACGGGTCGCGGGCATCTTCATGGACTGAGCAAGAGCCGCTCGATCGCGTGATGTTGCACCTGGCCGTGGTGCTCGGCGCGCTGGCGAATGCGACGACCGCCGTTCGCCTCTCGTTGCACGTTTTCGCCGCGGCGGTGTGGGTTGGCGGACAGCTGACGGTTGCGGGTTTGCTACCGACGGTGCGACGGCTCGGCGACGAGGCGCCGAAAAAGGTGGCCAGGGCCTTCGCGCGCATCGAGTGGCCGATGTTCGGCCTGCTCATCGCGACCGGAATCTGGAACGCTGTCGCGGACAATCCCTCGAAACAGAACAGCGCCTGGAACGCGGTCCTCGGTGCCAAGATCGCCGTCGTTCTCTTGGCGGGCCTGGCCGCCTACTGGCACGGCCGCGCGCGCACGAAGCTCGGACTCGCCGCCTTCGGCGGAATCGCCGGACTCGCCTCGTTGGCGGCCCTCGTCCTCGGAGTGCTGCTCGCCGGCTGAACCGAGCCGACCCGGTCATTCGGCTGGGATCTGCCCCATCCGACCGCGTCGGAAGTCTTCGAAGGCCTGGCGGATCTCGTCGTCGGTGTTCATCACGAACGGCCCGTACCACGCGACCGGCTCACGAATCGGGGCGCCACCGAGAATGAGGACGTCGAGCTTCGGCGCACGCGACTCTTGGGCAGAGTGGGCGCGCACGGTCAGGTAGTCCCCCGGCCCGAATACGGCGAGCTGGCCCATCGAGATCGGGCGCCCGGCACTCGACACGCTGCCCGAACCCGAAAGCGCGTAGACGAGGGCGTTGAAATCCCGGGGCCACGGCACGCGCAGCTGCGCGCCCGGCTCGAGC